>JAWOGQ010000090.1:0-39861 GCA_046496745.1 Candidatus Woesearchaeota archaeon
TAAGGATGAATTGTATAAAGGAGCTGATCCGTCTAGTGTGTTGAGTATCGAGGACGACAATGCTAAGATTCCAGTTAATCTTGCACTTGTAAACGGTGGTTTTGGTACTGATGATACGATTGATAATCGGATAAGTACAGTAACCATCGCAGGAATCGCTGGAGAAAGCAATGATGATGCGCCAACATACCATGCAGACGATCTTGTCTGGACCATTGGTTGGGGTGACGAAGACAACGCAAATCCAGGAGATCTTGTGCTAGATGAAACAGAAATCGGTACCAAGGACTATGATATCCTGACCCACTATGGTGTGATCATCAATGATCCGGAAAACGGACTTGAGAAAAACTTTGGTGCTTTGAACCTTGAGTTCCCAACTGAAGCTGTGACCTATGACTTGGCAATAAGTGCTGAGGAAGCTAGTGTTTCAGGCGGAGACAGCGGTTCAACTGCTGACCAGGTGCAGCCAATCTCTGTAGGAGCAGCAATGTTCGCTAAGGATGTTGGTTCACTGAGCTCAGACAACCTGATTGTTGTCGGTGGTCCATGTGTCAACGATGTAGCTGCTCAGCTGATGGGTAACCCAGCAGACTGTACCGAAGGCTTCGAAGAAGGCAAGGCTTTCATCAAGCTATACGAGAATGGTGACAAGGTCGCTATGCTTGTAGCAGGTGCAGAAGCTCTAGACACCCGACGTGCAGCTCGTGTTGTTGCTAACTACGACGAATATCAGAGTGACTTCTCTGGTAAGGAAGAAGTTGTAGTAAGTGGACAGAGCACAAGCTTCACTGACACAGTTGTCTCAGCGCCAACAAGTGAATAAATTTTTTTTTATTCTTTCTCTTTTATTTTTAAATGGATGTAGAATCAATTCTTTCCAAGAATGGCATCACTGAACTAAGACCTGGACAGAAGCGTGCTGTGGAAGAAGGTCTTAAAGATGGCGTGAGCCAGCTGATATGCACCCCTACAGCTTCTGGTAAGACGCTTATCGCAGAGATCGCGTTCCTTTCTCATATACTCAATGGCAGGGGTAAAGTCATCTATATCGTGCCTTTGAAAGCGCTTGCAGCGGAGAAGTATAATGAGTTCAAGAAGAAGTATGACTTCAAGATCGCATTGTCAATAGGAGACCTTGACAAGACTGATTCGCATCTTGCGAACTATGATCTCATAATATGCACAGCTGAAAAATTAGATTCGATGCTCAGGCATCATGTGCCATGGTTGTCCTCTGTATCTCTCCTGGTAGTGGATGAGATCCATCTCCTGAATGATCCGGGGCGGGGGCCGACACTGGAGATCCTTCTTACAATCATCCGGAGGGTTCTGAAGGGTGTGCAGCTATTGGGCCTTTCAGCGACAATAGGGAATCCTGAGGAGCTTGCTGAATGGTTGGGGGCAAAGCTTATAATCGATACATGGAGGCCGGTTGATCTCTACAAAGGAGTCTATCTGGACGGAAAGGTCGAATTTGAGTAACTTTTATAAAGGGTCAACTATTTCCAGATAATACCATGGAACCGAAGAGCAAATTCATAAAAATCCGTTGTCCTAAGTGCAAAAACGAGCAGATCATGTTCGGCAAATCATCTGTGGATGTATCATGCCTGGTCTGCGGAAAGAAGCTGGCTGAACCAACCGGAGGAAAGGCCCGTGTCAAGGCGCGTGTCCTTGAGGTTCTTGAATAATGATAATTAAAGAAGGATATCCTGAAGAGAATGAAGTAGTAATCTGTACAGTTACTAATATACAGTATCATTCTGTCTTTGTCAAGGTTGACGAGTACAAGGGCAAATCAGGGATGATACATATCTCTGAGATCTCTCCTGGACGTATACGTAATCTTCGTGATTATGTGAAGGAAGGGAAAGTGATTGTCTGCAAAGTGCTCAGGATCAACAGGCAGAGGGGCCATATCGATCTTTCCCTGCGGCGGGTGAATGAGAACCAGCGAAGGGCAAAGATCAATGCGATGAAGCAGGAGCAGATCGCTGAGAAGATCATCTCTTATGTGGCGCAGAACCATAATCTGCCTGACCTGCAAAAGAAGATTTCTACGAAGCTTAGTGATTATGAAAGCCTTTACACTTTCTTTGAAGAGGTAGTTGAGGGAAGTTCTTCTGTTGATGAGCTTGGACTTGACCCAAAGGTTGCAAAGGACTTGGAAGAGGTCATACACCAGCGGATAAAGCCGCCTGAAGTGTTTATTGAAGGAAATTTCACGATACAAAGCTATGAGCCAAACGGGCTTGAGGTCATAAAGAAGGCGTTTGTCAAGGTTCCGGAAGAGAATGGCGTCAAGTACCTGGGCGGCGGAAAATATTATCTTGAGGTTCGGGATTCAAACTACAAGGATGCAGAGAAACAACTCACGACACTTGTCGATGGGGTGAAAAAGGTCCTTGAGAAGACTGATACCAAGGTTGAATTTGAGCGTAAGAGATAATGGCAAGGCATATCCTTTTCTGTGCTGTCTGCAAGGAATACACCATTTGCGAGACATGCCCTGAGTGCAAGAACAAGGCATACCATGTAAGGCCTCCAAAATATTCTCCAGATGACCGTTATGCTGAGATGAGGCGCAAGCTTAAGGAGGAGGAGTACAAGTCCAGGGGATTGTTGTAGATGCTTACTGTCCAGGATGTGCGTGAGATGCGCGCGCGTGGTGATGATTTTCTTCTGTTGGATGTGCGTTCCCGTGAAGAGTTCAGGGCCGGGCATGTCGAGGGTGCTTTGAATGTGCCTCTAAACGAGATTTCTGATCATACCTTTGATGACAGGTTCATTGTGGTGATGTGCCGGACTGATAACCGGGCCAGGGTGGCAAAAAGGCTTCTTGAAAAAGATCATAAAGTGGATTACATGAAAGGAGGCTATCTTGCCTGGTCCCAATATTTTTTATAGTAGTAGTGTTATGATATGGAAATGCAGGATAAAATAATCCATCTTACACTAAAGGGATACCTTAACGCTGATTCTGCAATAAAGTTCGTGCATGATGCGGAGTCTGTGATACAGGCAAAAGAGAATGCACTGGTTCTTGTTGATTGCTCTGATTTCCAGGGGTTAAGTGATGGGGCGCAGGGAATAATGGCGTTGCTTTGGATACAGAACAAACCCTATGTTGCAAGGGAGGCTATTATCTGCCTTACTGAGGAGGTGAAGGATATCTTCAAGAATCTTCTGGAGATGGCCGGAAGGACGGATGTGCGCATATTTGATGACAAGAAGGCTGCTTCTGAATGGCTTGCACAAGACACCCAATGATAAGGCTTATAAAGTCCGGATCTTGCTCTAATCCTGATGTATTCTCACTCAAGACTTGAAACCTACCGATCATGTCCACTGAAATACAAGTGGGCATATATCGACAAGATAAAGCCGCCTATACCCCAGACTGTCGAGGCTTTCCTGGGATCTTTGGTCCATGATGCACTGGAGAAGCTTTATGCTGACCTGATGTTTGAGAAACAGAATTCTTTGCAGGACCTGCTTGACTACTATAATGACCGCTGGAAAAAGGAATGGAAGGATGATATCCTTATCGTGCGAAAGGAGTACGACAGCGAGAATTACAGGCAGATGGGTGAGAGGTTCATAACTGATTATTATAACAAGCACAAGCCCTTCAATCATGACAGGACAATCTCTGTGGAGGAAAGGGTCGTATTTCCTTTGGATAGCGAGGAGAACTGCTGGCTGCAGGGGTATATCGACCGCCTTTCATATGAGGGGGATGGTATCTATGTTGTGCATGATTACAAGACTGCCAAAAGCCTCAAATCTGTGGAGGGTGCAGAGAATGACCCGCAACTGGCCCTTTATTCCATGGCTGTGAAGAAGAAATACCAGGATTGCAAGGACGTGAAGCTGGTGTGGCACATGCTTGCGCATGACAAGGATGTGGAATCACACAGGACTGAGGAAGAGCTTGAAGAGCTTCGCAAGGAGACATTGGCTCTCATAAAGGAGATCGAGTCTGCAAGGCAGTTCCCATCAAAACAGAGCCCGTTGTGCCAATGGTGCGGATTCAGGCCAATGTGCCCGCATTTCAAGCACATGTTCGAGGCGGAGAAGGCATTGACCAATCCTTACCTGCAGGAGGAAGGGGTGGTTCTTGCGAATAAGTACGCTGCACTGAAGCAGAAGGAGCAGGAGATCAAGGATGAGCTTGAAAAGCTGAAAGAGGCGATCTTTTCCTATGGTGAAAAGAAGGGTGTGGATGCACTTTATGGTGATGGCAAGAGGCTGAAGCTTTGGTCAAAGGAATGCGTAAGACTTCCTGACAAGAAAGATCCCTTACAGGGGGAGCTTGTCAAGCTGTTGAGGTCTGTTGGAAGGTTTGAGGATGTTGCTGTGGTTGATACATGGCAGTTGGGAAAGATCCTTGAGAACAAGGAATGGCCTGATGAGCTGGTGCGGTTGTTCGATGGTTTCGTTCGAAAAGATACTGTTAGGCGTATCTATATGAGTGATATCTGAGGAAACTTATTTAAGAAAGGAGTTATTTAATGCTAATATGATAATGCAATATATCTCCCAGATTGATTATATTGCTCTATTGCAGCAATATGCAGTTGCGATCGGAGTATTTGCAGGTGTTTATCTTGGATTGTTCGTGTTCAAGCAGATCCTTTTGAACAAGTTCACACCCAAGAGGTTTGGATTCCAGCTTCTGAGGGCATTTGTAAGCAAATTCGGAATGCTGTTCTATCTGGTTGCCTCTTTGTATTCTGCTTCCCTGTTTGTTTCCCTGCCTTCTCTTGCCAAGCGAATCATCTTATATGTTGTGCTTGCTGTAGGCATAGTCTATATCTCCAGGGGTTTTTTTGCTATGGTCGACCTGTTCATAAAGCGCAAGGTGGAAGCCCAAGAAGATGTGGAGAACATCGGAAGCCTTGTCAATATAATCGGTGTTGTCGTGAAGGTGGTCTTTGCGCTTTTTGCTGTCCTTGTCTTTCTTGCAACATTCGGCGTCAATGTGACAAGCCTTATCGCAGGGCTTGGGGTAGGAGGAATAGCTATTGCTTTTGCTTTGCAGAATATACTTGAGGATGTATTCAGTTCACTTTCCATCTATCTTGACAAGCCATTCAAGGAAGGGGATTTCATCATAATCGGAACAGATAAGGGGAATATCCAGAGAATAGGGATCAAGTCCACACGGATCAAGGCGCTGGAAGGACATGAGCTTATCGTAAGCAACCGGGAACTTACAGGTGTTCGGGTCAATAATTATTCTCCATTGGAGAGGCGAAGGATTGTTTTTGGTTTCGGGGTGCTTTATGACACGCCTAAGAATAAGCTTAACAAGATCCCTAATATCGTCAAGAAGATAATTGAAGGGGTGGAAGGGACTACATTCGATCGGGCACATTTCAAGCATTTCGGGGATTTCAGCCTCAATTTCGAGGTTGTCTATTACGTCGAGAAACCGGAGTATGTCGCTTACATGGACGCGCAACAGGAGATAAACCTGGGGCTGGTCTCAGCTTTCAAGAAGGAAGGCATAGGGTTTGCTTATCCGACGCAGACAATCTTTCTGAAAAAGTAGGAAAGCTTTTTAAATGAAGTATTGTTCCTGGTATGTACGAGCTAGGCCGGTACAGAGCTTGCCTAGACTGGAGGAAATAAAATGGCACGAATGCATTCACGTGATAAGGGACAATCAGGTTCCAAGAAACCAGCAAATCTTGAAAAACCATCCTGGGTCCGATACAAGGACAAGGAAATCGAGATGATCATAACCAAACTTGCAAAAGAAGGCAAGTCAATGTCTGAGATCGGAATCATCATGCGGGATAGGTATGGGATACCTTCAATCCGGCAAGTGACCGGCAAGAAGCTGGAAAAAATTCTACAGGAAAAGGATCTTAAGCCAGAACTGCCAGAAGACCTGCTTAATCTTCTGAGAAGGGTAAGCCAGATCAGGAAGCACAGGGAGACAAACAGGCAGGACATGACAGCAAAGCGTGGTCTGATGCTTACTGAATCAAAGATCCTGAGGCTTATAAAATACTACAAGAAGGTCGGGAAACTACCAGCAGACTGGAAGTATGATCCTAAGAACCTAAGCATGTATGTCTGATGGAATTTGACAGTCATGTGCGTGCGGTAGCGCAAAAGATCCGCGAGATCCCGGATGGTGAAACTGTCCGGGTGATTTCCCATTTTGATTGTGATGGGATATGCGCAGCGGCAATCTTTGTCAAGACCCTGCTTCGGTCTGACCGCAGTTTTTCTCTTTCTTTTGTTCCGCATCTCGACGAGGATTATATCAGGGAACTGGCATGCGAGGATTATAACTATTATTTTTTCCTTGACCTTGGGTCTGGTATACTTGATCTTTTTGATATTATTGGAAAGACTGTTTTTGTGATAGATCACCATGAGATATCCGGCTCAGGGAATGTGATACACCTGAATCCCCATCTTGTCGGAGTCGACGGGTCAAAGGAGATATCCGGTTCAGGTGTAGTTTATTTTCTTGCAAACGAGCTTGACCCATTGCTTGAGATGGCGCATATCGCATTGATCGGCGCGATAGGCGATTCACAGGAGCAGTTCGGATTCACTGGGCTTAATGAAGAGATCTTCAAGTGGGCAGTAAAGGAAGGTGGAGTGCGACGCAGGAAGGGGTTACGGATATTCGGGAATTATACCAAACCCTTGCATAAGGTGCTGCAGCATTCAGTCGATCCTTATATCCCTGGAGTCTCAAAATCTGAGAGGGGAGCTATCAATTTCTTGAATTCCCTCAAGATCCCTATCAGGAAAGGGGGAAGGTTCTTCTTTTATGATGATCTGTCCAGTACGCAGGAGAAGAAACTGATAGAGGCTGTCATCGAGAGAAGGAGCAATGAAGAGAAGCCTTCTGATGTGTATGGTTATACTTATGTGAACCCTGAAGAGACTGTGCCTGTCCTGCAGGATCTCAGGGAGTTCTCTACTGTTATGAATGCATGCGGAAGGCTGATGCAGGCATCTGTTGGATACGGGGCATGCCTGGGATCAAAGTACGCAAAGAAAAGGGCTGTTTCTATACATCAGGAATACAAGGGAAAAATTTCAGAGGCAATGGCATGGTTCGAGGAGGACACGGGAATAATCTCTGAGAAAGGGTATGTTATCGCTAATGCAAAGGAGAAGATACTTTCAACACTCATAGGGACTGTCGCGTCCATCATATCCTATTCTGCAGATTATCCAAAGAACACTTTCATAATGACTCTTGCAAGGTGCCCTAATGGAAGGCAGACAAAGATCTCCTTGCGCCAGACTCCTTACTCGCAGTTTGATTTACGTGAGATTATCTCTGAGATAGTGAATGAAGGCTTTTTTGGAGGGCACAGGATGGCTGCTGGTGCATTGATACCTGTCTCCGAGGAATCCCAGGTCATTGAGCAGGCTAGAAGGGTGTTTGAGAAGTACTCTCTGGAAGAAAGCCTATAGTTTTATATAGTAACTATTACTCCCAGTCTATGAGGAGAGGTGTTTTTTATTGTTCAGTAGGGTCTGATTGTATCCACTGAAGAATAGAAAATAATATAAACAAAAGGACTATTAGATTTTCAATATTAATTTATAAAAGGTGTACTTATGAAATGGTATCAAGAACTCGGATTCAAGAATAATCCTCTGGAAAGCAATCCTCTTAAGAGCCGTGAGGAACCTTACGGGTATGAGGATGAGATCGAAAAGCTGCTGTATCACGTTGAAGCGGGCAATGCAGTCCTGATAGAAGGGCCTGAAGGATCGGGAAAGACACTTCTACTCGGGCAGGTGATAAATGGCTTTGGAGGAAAAGGCAAGATAATATATCTTGATGGAAACAAGGTAAACCGCAGGATTGATATCTCAAACCTTCTTGTGGGTAACCAGGGCCTTTTCAGGAGATTTCTCAAGCAGCGGCCTAAGGGGATGATACTGCTTCTTGATAATGCTGTAGCCTTGCCAAGGAAGAGTTATGAATTGCTGCAATACTACTTTGATCAGGATTATATCAAGTCAATCGTTATAACAACAAAAGATCACAAGAAACTGGAGCTTCCAGGAAGCCTTAAGGACAGGATTGGAAAACGGATTTTCAAGACCAAATCGCTATCCATGGACGAGGCTGTGGAACTTGTGCTTGACAGGCTGAACCAGGACCTGATCTCAAAGGATAACCTGGAGAAGCTGTTCATACTTTCAGACAAGAACATGAAGAAGTTCCTTGCAAACTGTGAGACAGTCCTCAAGTACATGGTGGACAATGATCTTGAAGAGATCGATTTCAAGACAATAAGCAAGGTTGCCGGAAATGACGAGGGAGATGAGGATGAAGAGGATGTCTTTATCTGCACAGAATGCGGTGAAGAGCTTGTCAAGGTAGGTGAGCATTACAGGTGCAAGAACTGTGACATGTATTGTCCGGTCTGTGGAGTGCTTATTGAGGAAGAAGATTATGAATGCCCAAACTGTGGTGTGCAGTTTGAAGATGAAGAGGATGAGTAAAATGTGGTACGAAGAATACGATTTTATCTCAAATCCATTTACCATAAAGCCACAGGATAGCTCCGAAGATTTCTTCGGGCAAAAGACCCTTATCAAGAAGGTGATAAACCATGTCAAGAAAGGTGAGGTCTGTGTTGTAAGGGGTAAGTATGGTACTGGGAAGACAACTATACTGAAAGGCATAATCGACATGTACAAGGGCAAGCGTAAGGTTGCTTATTACAATGCTTATACTTCTGAGAGGAGTATTGATTACGAGGATATCCTTGTCCAGGGAGGAAGCAAGATGTCAACCTTCTTTGGATTGAAGAGCAAGGGGATGATACTGCTTCTTGATGAGGCTCATAACCTGATGAAAGGAGATTTCGAAAGGCTTGCAAACTATTATCTTGATGGTTATTTCAAGTCAGTCATACTTGTAACAAGCAAAGTGGATTTCACTTTTCCAAGCATAGTGAAGGACCTTGTCAGTGACAGGGACTATGAGCTGGAGAAGATGGGTGAAGAGGATGCTTTCAAGATGGTTGAGAGCAGGCTTGAAGGGGTTGAGCTTCTTGACAAGAAGACAGTCAAGGATATTCTCAAGAAAAGCGATTCACCAAGGGATTTTCTCATGCGATGCGAGGATGCCTGCCGTTCAGCTGTTGAACGGGGTTCTGAAAAGGTCGAAGAGAAGGATATTCCTGCCTGAACGAAAGATTTAAAAAATACTTTTTTTCTCTTACTATATAATGCCAAAAAAATGTATTCTATGTGGGGAACCTGCACTTTATTGTGTAAAGGGTACGTCTGATTATTATTGCGAGGAGTGCGCAAAAGAGAATTTTGCGGATATTGCCTTGCTGGTAAGAGTTGAAGACATAGCCCGTAAACTTAAGGAGCGCCTGGATGAGATCAAGGTGGATGAAGACGGCCAGGTCATTGTAGATAAGGATTAGACTTCTTTTTCAAGCTCTCGTAAGGGTATTGAAAGCTTTCCTGGAACGAATCTAATGGCTCCTGCCCATGATTTATACTTGAAATGCGCAGTTCTTACTTCTTCTCCTACTAACAAGTCTGAGTTGTGGAGCTTCTCAGGGAAATCGCATTTCTTCTGTTTTGCGGCAATGAAGGCGTAGTATCTTCCTCCCCCCCGGGAGAAACGGATTGCTGCGAGGATGTGTTTCCCTTTTCTTCCAACGACTCTTGTCTTTACTGAAAGATAGCTTGACATCTCAGGCATTATTGCCTCAAACATCGGGTCAAGGACAGTATCCTTTTCCTGGGAGGTCTTTACTTCTGGCTCTTTTTTCAGGATATCTCTCATCTCATTTTTTATCCGGGGTGTCTCTATGAATTCGAGGGATGGAACTTTCTTTATCAGAAGATATATCCCATAGGCTGCAGCTGCAGCAAGAATAACGTACAATAGAGGGTCAATTCCGGGGCTGATTATGGTTCTCACTATCCTGATTGTTCCTCGCAAAGTATTTAAACTTTTTGTGAGTCAATATTTGAAGTGTTGTACAGGATCTGACCAAAAAATATTTAAGAATGTTCTACTATACAGTGAAAACGGGGGGACAACGTGGACTTTACTGAAGCATTAAAGCATATTGATGATTTCACTTTCTCTAAAGATATCTCAGATTATCTTGATTCAGAGATAGATAAATATTCTAATGGTGGTTATGTCAGGCTTTCTGATCTTGTAAGTATGATTGATGAGAATCTTTATCGGAGTATCCGACCAGAAACTGTTGTAAAAAAGGAGGAAGCACAGAAAGCATTGCGTTCAATCATGCTTGAGCATCCAGAGGGATTCGGTGATTATATGCAGAATCTTGAGGAACGTCTGGAGGTTCAGGCTGATCCTTCTCAAGACTATAGTTCTATGCTTGAGCATTATGCGCGACAGAATCGGCAGAAAAGTAATGATGCGGTTCCATTGTCCAGGCTGGTCAGCCTGTTCTATGATGACCCAAATCCTAATACTGTAAAGAATAAGGTCTATAATGTAAAGCCCCATCTCCTGGAGGACCTGGAGGATAAGCTTATCTGCAAGACTTCAAGGGTATCGGTGCCTATGGAGAATGTTGAGGAAGTGGTTGGTGAAATATCAGCCCATTTCCATGAAACTGCATGGGATAATGTCATGGCTAACCTTTCCAGGGAAGTCTCCAGTATTGATGCTTTGACTTATAAGCCTGATAAGACAAGGAATAAGTCCAGTATTGATACTTTTGATAGGCAGGAGAACACTGACGAGAAATGGAATGAGGAGGAACAGTTCAATGTTGGTGCTTTTGATGGTCAGGCATATAATGAGAACCATTTCAGTGATGAATTGAATGCTTATTGCCAGGATAACCTTCAAAGGGGAATGATCCCTTTTAGCAGTCTCCTGGCATTGTTCTATCCTAAAAATGCCCGGCAGGCTGTATTTGCACGGACCAACAGGATAAAGGAGGAATTGAAGGAAGGCAAATTGACTTATCTACAGGATAAATCAGAGATAATAACAACAGGGCGAAATGAGAAGCTTATGGTTCATCCTGATTATGCTCCTGATGTGGTAAGGTATTTCATGACAGATAATGAAAGGTTAGATCATTTCCGGAAGAATATTTCTTATGCTAATAGGTCGGCTAATAGCTCAGGGATGTCTGATGCTTCTTTAGAATCATGCATCAGGAAAAAATTCTCCTCGTTTGAAACACATGAACAGGATTACATGCTTGAAAATCTTAATGGCGAGTATAGTCCTTTGAAGTTGCTACATGCATCAGTGGATGCTTATCTTGAGATGCCTGCCAGTGAAAGAAGCCATTACAGCAGGAAAGAGGCTGTATCTTATGTATCAGATAAGCTTGGTATTGATCCAGAAGATGCTAATGAGATCATACCTGGTGAGTTCTTGTTTCGCGTGGTAGCGACAAGGGATCTTGTGGACAAGAAAAAGCTTGAAGATTTTCTGGCTGAAACTAATTATTCTGAAAAGCCTGAAGTGACTGGAATTCCAGGTAACCCAGTATCTCCTGCATCGTCTTATGAATCAGCAGATTCCTCTGCAGGAATGGCGATTGCTCCTGATAAGGATTTGCCTGAATCTTCTGAAGATAAAACCTTATCCTCTGATAAATCATTTTCAGGAGAAGATACTATTCTTGTCAAAGACCCTGAAACAAGATCTATCTATGATGAAAGTCCTGATTCTTCCGATTCTGTCAAAGACCCTGGAATTGATACTACTTATGATAAACCTGCTACATTACCTGAATCCTTTGGTAAATCAACTGGATCCTTTGATAAATCAGTTGAATCTTTTGAAGGGTTAGATGATACTGCTCCTGTTAAAGATTCTGAGATAGCTGATACTGTTCATGGTCCTGAGACAATTGATATCACTTATGATAAGGGTTCTTCCGATTCAGTTCAAGGGCCTGAGATAATATCCCGGGAGAAGCTTTATGCAACTAATGCAAAAAAGTTTCTCAAACAAGTGAATCCTTATCTTTCGCCTGCGCTTATAGATGATATCCTTAGAAGGGCGGATAATACGGTCGAGAAACAGCGAAAGTTTTTTACCACCTCTGCTTTGATTGATAGTTTCCTGCAGATGGAGGATTGCCAGTTTGAGGAACTAAGAATCAAGGAACAGTATTCCTTAGCACCAAACGAGGTCGTTGGTTATGTGGATCATTCACGTTTTGTTGATTCTTTGCCAAAGGAGGAACTTGAGCAATTTGGTTCCCTGAATTCCTTCATAATAAAACACAGGTTAACCGGGCCTTATACAAGGAATGGAAATGTTTGCAGGGCATCATATGACTTATTGAAGGACCATCTTAAGGTATCAATCAAGAGTATCCCTGAGTACCAGCCGCCTACATGGATGGCAGGAGAAACAGAATACACTGATTTTAAGGGTGCGGTTGACATGATGGGAATACGGATGAGCGAGTTTACAAAATACGCTGATAGATTCACACTTGAGGATTTTGGGGTCACTGGAGTCCCTTTGCATGAAGTCATTGATATAAAGAACAGGGAGCTTTCAAATGGGATTAAATGATTTGTTGACGGTTGAGGATACTAAATGGGTGCATGAACAACAGCTTATAGATTATGGCATGAAAGGGTATCTTAACAAGCTTGTATGGTCAAAGGATGATGAGCATGGTTCATCTTATCTTGCATGCGAGGTAAAAGGCATGCTCCTGAGAGAAGGGCTTGTCTCGCGTAATGGTTATAGCGGGTTTGTTGATCCGCTGAAGCTTGCAACAACACTTGCGAGAAATTATGATATGAGTGTGGGACAGATTCTCGGAAGAATCGAGGAAGATCAGAGTTTATGGGACGAATATGTGGAAGATAATCAGATACAAAGGGGGGTTCCTGCTGAGCGTGTGAGCGACTTATTCTATGGGAAGAGCCAGAAGTTCTCGATTGAGCATATGGATCGTGTGAATACTGCTGTAAAAGAAGATATCCCTCCTATATCTATAGATAGCACGAATTGCAACCCATTCCAGGCGCTGGCTTATCTACTTGAGAATGTGGGTAAGAAGAGTGCAGAAGAGATGGCATATGAGATCGGAGAGGATACAACAAAGATTGAGCTTTTTCTCTATAAGAATGATTTTTTAGTGCTTACAGAGGATGAATTGAGTGAGAGGCTGGCAAGATACAAGAAAGGGGATGTCGAGTTTCCAAGTACTTTCTCAGATAAATATGATGACATGTCAATCTCTGAGTTCGTGAAAAAGACAAATGTCTCTTATGGGGATACGCTGAAGCTTACGCATGCAGGATTACTGGAGAGTTATGTCACTTATCTGAAATCTGAACATACTGGTTCTCATCCGGTGCATAAGATTACAGGAAGAAGCATAATCTATCATCTGAGAGAATTGCGTAACGAGGAATACCAGAAAAAGGTTGACGAGGCACTTGCTATAGATGATATCCCCTGGGACAATAAGAAGGGAAAAGAGTTGGATTCATGGTCAAAATATGGAGTCTCTCCTTTCAAGAGACATATCAACCAGCTGAAAAAGATTCCTGTCTTCACGAGGGAAGAGGAAAAGGCACACTTTGAAAAGATAAATCAGGAGAAAGATAATATCCTATCTGAGGTGGCTTCAACAAAATATATGCAGTCTGAACTCGAAAAGTTATGTGAGCATGCAGAGAAGGGTTCAAGGGGATTCTTGAGAGCTTATCATCATAAGATACTCGATGGAGCAGATGTTGAAGAAGTAAGGGAGAACTTTCTTGAACAGTACTCCAGGTTTAAAGAAGGGGAGGCTGATGTGAGATCCCTTGATCTGTCATACCGGATAACAGAGAGGGTTGTCAGGAATCTGAAGAATGTATGCTGGGATCTCAGGATACTGGATCAGAAGAAGGCTACTTTTGATGAACAGATAAACAGGGTAGGTTCTGCATCTGATCATGAATTGGCAAGGCGGGTGAAGTATAATCGACAGATGTCAAGAAAAATTCAGGGCAAAAAGGAAAGTCTACTTAATGATTTTGAGATGACGCAGGAGGAGCTTGAAAGCAAGATGGAAAGGATTGTATCAAGTGAGGCCAATATCGAACACCTTACGCATGAACTTGTCCTGAGGAATGCCAGGATCCTGTCATACATGTCTTTGCCTCATCAATATTCTTATTCAGTAGAGGGTCTTATGCATGCTGCTGAGTTGTTCGATCCGAAAAAGGGTAACAGGTTCATGACATATGCTCTTTCCTGGATCAGACAGAGCATTAAGCGTTCAAAGCATAATACCGGGTCTACAATCAGAAAACCAGTCCATATATGGAGTAAGGTTGAGGCCATGACTGAGACAGAGATAGATTTCATGCATCAATACAAGCGGCCACCTACCATGAAGGAGCACTGGAAGGTATACAATGAGAAATCAGAGGAGGATATCTCTTTCAAGAGATTCCAGGAACTCAAGATAATTGCTGCAGATACTGTTTCTTTGGATTCTCCTGTTAATGGAGGCAACAGTTTTGAGAGAAATGAGAGTAGCCTGATCGATTTTATCGAAGGAAAGGGCAGCGAGCATTACCTGACTCCTGAGAAATTAGTCGAGAAAAATCAATTAAAGGACAGAACTCAAAAACTGATGGCTGAACTGACTGCAAGGGAATCAAAAGTCCTTCGCATGCGTTTTGGTATAGGTTATGAGCCGCATTCTCTTGAAGAGGTAGGATCTGACCTTGAAGTCACAAGGGAGCGTGTCAGACAGTTGGAAAAGAAAGGTCTCAATAAACTCAAGCATTACAAAAGGTCGAGGCAACTCAAGCCTTTTTCATAGGGAAATCCTCAACTAAATTTTTTCATAAATTAATGCTTGCACTCAATCGTTTATCCTGCGGATCCTTTAGATATTGCCTTGCGTAACTTCTTTTATAGGTGTCATCAATCAGTACCGCATAAACCTGTTATTCCTGTTTGCTGCATTTGAGTGTACGCATTCTATGGTTTCTGGAAAGCGCTAGAAAGATTTATATAAGTATATCCTTGATAAAAATGCATGTTTGAAACAGATATAAACCTGGCAAAAAGATTCATGGATGCTCATCTCCAGGGTGCTGAACTTGTTCTTGTGACTGGTTCAAGGGTCTTTGGTATAACAGAGAGCGATTTTGACCTTTGCGTGGTAGGGGATTTTTCCGAAGAAGAACTTCGTCGTTATACAAAGTTTGTCACTCTTGAAAAAAAGGTATTCTCAGGTGTTGAGTTTGAGGTACAGGTGGTCTCATGGGATGAGATCGAAAAGGCTATGGGGAATTATCTTTCCTGGGAAGCATGGCATTTCCATAATGCTTATGTGTTGCATGATCCTTCTGGAAGGTTTGAAAAACTTAAAGGGCCTTTTCCTGAGTGTAAGGAGGATATGCTGAGGCTCTATGAGCATGCATATGACAGCGTGAAGAACGCGAGAAAAGCGCACATGAGAGGGATGTATGCTACAGAGGCATCACACAGTTCAGAGGCTCTGCAATATTCATTGTCAGTGCTTTTCTTGTTGAACCGCTCGTATATCCCGCCTGTAAAATGGAGGCTTTACTTGTCCGCTAACCTTGAAAAGACGGTCCCTTACGAGGAATCATACATGCTTGAGCAGGTAGAAAGCTTTCTTGAGGGTGTGCGAAAGCTCCTGGCACAGGAGGTGCCTGTAGAAAGGGTAGAAGGATGAAACTTCTGGATATTCTCTTGCGTCCGAAGAAAGGTATCGATGAGATCAGGGAGGATGGACTGGGACAGGCAGCATTCTTTCTTGTGACGCTCATACTGTTTGTCTTCTTGTTTCTCACCTATACATATCTCCAGCAGATAAACGCTTACCTTCAGCAGATCGGGTTGGGGATAACGATAACTCCAAAGGTCTATATACTCGCGTATGTGGGGTTCTCGGTATTCTTCATAATCCTTGCATTTTTCAGGTGCTGGATAATACATCTTTTTGTGCGCCTTTTCAAAGGGAAACATGGCTATGCTGAGACATACAAGGCACTGGTGTATGGGCGGGCGCCGGAATACATATCTGCACCGCTCCTGTTCTTGATTTTCATCCTGGTATTGAGGGGAATGTATCTATGGGTCATTATTCCTGGGTTATTGGTTGCAGGTCTTTCTGTATATCAGATGGTGCTCCGGTCCAGTGCATTGGCAAGCTTGCAAGGACTCAGTAAGGGAAAGGCTTTTCTGAGCATATATGTCCTTGGTTTTATCGTGCAGTTGCTGGTCTTGGTTGTAATCGAGGTTATCTTGATATTGCTTTTTCTTGTGGTTAGATCAATCGGCTGATTGGTAATGTATATCTGCTGTGGTGCAATCTTGGGTTCAAAACGGAGCCAGAGAATTTTTTTGTTTTGAAAGCGGGTCATTTGAAATCATAGGTAAATTAAAATAGTGGTATTTGTAAGTAATCCTTATGGATAATAAAAATGATATGGATGAGATGGATGGAATGAATGACATGGATGGTGCATTTGAAGATGATGCAAGAGAAGTCACAATAATTGGCAAGCAATTGGAGTGCAATTTCTGTGGGAATAATACCTTCTATGAAGTGGATGTCAAACTGAACACCACAGCAACAACTTTTTTTAGCGGGGTATGGAGTTTGCTTGCAGAGAATGCTAAGGCCTATATCTGCTCAAAATGCGGAAAAAAGCAAGAATTTGCTTGAGTCCAAGACAGGAGAATTTTTTAGAAAGCTTTATATTGGATTGGCAATAAACTATGCTAATGAAGAAAATTATCCTGATACTTTTGTTCTCCTTGGCCTTGGTGGCCTGCGATCATTCAGAGGATAATATAAAGAAAGAGATCGAGAAGGCCAATTATTGCGAGACAAAAGATGACTGCATCGATGTTGGAGGCAAATGCCCTTTCGGATGTTATGTGTATGTCAATGAGAATGAGGCTGACAGGATAAAAGGTCTTGTCGATTCGTATGAATCGGATTGCGTATACGGATGCATGGCCTGTTTTGATGTCGAATGCAGGGATAATCGGTGCGAGCCTGTCTGTGAATAGTTCCTGATTTTCTAGGGGTTAATTAATAGGTTCAGATGTGGGTTGGCATTTTTTATCATCTTGTTCGCACGAAGCTTTTTCATCGAATAATTCCCTGAAAGAATTCTCGCCTTTTTTGACTGTCTTTTCATACCTCTTTTGTTTGAAATAGGGTGCTTTTGGGTCTAATTCCTGAAGGATTTTTTCAGTTGCCTGCAGGTCGTTTAGGTCTGTATTGTTGATTCTTTGGAGTAAATCTGTAAACTCTGAAGGATCGAGCTCTTTTTGGCGGTAGTTGACATAGTTTTGGGTGCGGGTTATTATGTCATCTATGTTCTCTTTATGGATGATTCCCAACAATATCTTATTGAGCTTGATTGCAAGTTCTTGTCTAGTGATCTTGATTATGTATTCCTGCATATGGGGGTGGTAGATTTTCTTGTATTAGAATTTATCTGTATTCTATCGTATCTGTATAGTGGTAAAAATAGGAAATTTTATAAATAAGAAAGGTTTTCCTAAGGTTATGAAGGTTGCACTTGATACTGATATGAACAGGTTGATGGAGGATGCCAGGCAGGAAATAGTGAGTAATTTCCGCCGTTTTTGCGTGCATGAGGATGAGCCTGATGCAAGGGATTATCTGGGCCTGGAAGATCAGATCGTGGAAGCTGCCAAGCATGACTATAAAGAGCAACATGGGAAACCCTTCAGGGGTGTACTGACGGACAGTATCCATAAGGACCTGCTTCTTTCTCTCTGGAATGAGGAGTCAGGAAATAAGCTGGAGAAGATAGTAAAGCCCAGGAGGGAAGGATTTAATCACATAAGGAATATCTATTTAGGATCATCTTTCCTGAAGCTTCCAGATGAGGCCAGGGAACTTTTCACTCCTGTGGAAAGGATGGTATTGTATGATGGTGTTGCACGATTCAAGGCGCAACTTCCCAAGTATGTCCCGCGCAAGACATCAAATGGTGTGCCGACTGAAAAGCTCTTTGATATGCCTGTATATCTTCAGCTTCATGAGCTGGCATCTACTGCATTCGAAAAGTCAGCGAAAAAAGCCAGAGAGATCGGTAATGTTGGTTATGAAAATCTTGAGAATACTTATGGGATAAATTCTATGGAGTTGTTTGACCTCAAGGTGCAGGCTCTTTCAGGGGAATGCCAGGAAGAGATCGGGCGTAACCTGCAGAAACCGAATGCGGTTTATGAAAAGCACCGGATTGCAAATGGCAGGGAGGTTCCTGTGCTGCAGGGAATAACTGACATATACCAGAAAGATCCCTGGACGAGGGTTGGGGGACAAAAGGTTCCTTCAAAGCGACTTATAGGAAACTATATAGGCCTTATCACTTCAATGGATCCTTAGATTCTTTGAGTTTTTTTCTTATCAGGGTCAATGATTACTGCCCCTTGAAAGATGGCGGATGATTGTTGCCATGCTGTTGGGCTCGCCCTGGATTATGTAGTGGTTGAGGTTGGAGAGATTCTTTATCCGATATACATAGTATTGCAATTCGCGAGGTGTAAGGCCTCCTTGTTCAGAAGGGACATTGCGTTTGCTGAATACGGGATCCAGTATCGACATGTCTATCACCAGGAGGACTTTTTCTGCCTGGCGTGCAGCAACCATCACTGAGTCACATATCTCCTGGTCACTTTCAATAAGCATCTCCTTATCGCTGAACACCCGATAGCCTTTAGGGTATTCCATGCGGGTGCCAAGGAAGATTGTCCTGGGAAACTGCTTGTGATAGGCGCTGATGTATATCATCTTGTTGTTTTCAGACAAGAAGAGGGAGATGTCCTTTGTTGCGTCTTTTCTTATGAGGAAATTATCATGTTCAAGGCTGCCTTCTTTCTTGTGGGGAAACGGAATGTTGTATTCTGAGACTATCATCTTGTACTCACCCTTACGAGCAATCGCTTGCCTGTGCTTTCTACCATCATGGTGGCTTTTTTTGTGGAGTAGGTGTCTTTTTCCTCAAGTTCCTTGTTGAGGCGTCGTTTAAGGAAAGTCTCTATTGTCTCGTACTCTCTTCCCTTGAATCTAAGGTGACATACCATGTTGAGGTCATAGATGGTGGTATTCCCATCGATTATGTAATTGTTCTCATCCACCTTGCGGATGTGTGTCTTGTCAATGTCTGTCTCATCGTATATCTCTCCTACTATCTCCTCAAGGATATCTTCGAGGGTGAGTATGCCTGCAATAGAGCCATCATCTTTCTTTAGTATGGCAAAATGAACTTTCTTCTTTTGCAGGATGCGAAGCAGGTTATCAAGGAAGATATTTTCCGGAGCAAATATTGCGGGGCGCATCAGTTCCCTGACTGTAAGGTCTGTTCGCAGGTTTCGAAGTATGTCCTTGATATAGAGTATACCTATCAGGGAATTGTGGTTGTTTGAGAAGACAGGTATCCTGGAGAAACCTCTCCTGTTTGCGCGGGGTATTATCTTTGAAACCGGGTCTTCTTCATTGACATAGAACACTTTATCGAAAGGGACCATTATCTCATTTGCTTTCATATCAGAGAACCTGAATATGTTGTGGATCATCTCTCTTTCGTCTTCTTCAACCTCTCCTAGCTCTTCTCCGAGGTTGATCACTGATTTTATCTCATCTTCGGTTATCTCAGGACGTATGTGCCGGGGAAATAGGCGGGTTATGAATCTTGTGAGATGCTGGAACATGAAGCTTAGCGGATAGAAAAGCTTGACGAGAAGGTTGATAAAGGGCGCTGTCATGAGGCATATCTTTTCGTTGTGGACCATCGCGATGTTTTTCGGGGTTATCTCGCCGAACACGAGTATTATGAAAGTCATGATGCCTGTTGCGATGCCTACTCCTACTGATCCGAAAAGATCTATGGCTATTCCAGTTGCAATTGCGCTTGCTCCAATGTTCACGAGATTGTTGCCTATGAGGAGGGTTATTATCAATCTGTCATAATCATCCTTAAGTTTCTTGATGAGGCGTGCTTTCTTCTCTTTTTTTTGTATAAGATGATGGATCCGGAAGTTGCTCATAGAGACAAAGGCTGTTTCTACTCCTGCAAAGAATGCTGAGCCTGCAATGAGTATTACCAGTAAAAGTATATCAAATATCATTTACATCCGCTCTAGTGCAGTGATGCCAAGAAGCTCAAGCCCTTCTTTTATTACCTTTCGTGTCGCATCAATCAGTTCCAGCCTTGCATCACGTATTACATCCTCTTCTTTCAGAACCGGGTACTTGTGGTAGAACTCGTTTGTCAGCTGGGAAAGACGGACGAGGTAACGGGCTATGACTGAAGGGTCATTCCGTTCTGCGCTTTCCCTGATTGTCCCGGGAAAATCATTGATGAGCTTGAGGATCTCTTTTGTCTCATCTTCCCTGAATGCCTTGCAATTGATCTCTGTGGGTCTCTCTCCTTTACGTAGTATTGAGCAGAGCCGCGCGTGGGTGTACTGGATATAGGGGCCTGTTTCCCCGTCGAATGAGATGGATTCGCTTGGCTTGAATACGAAGTCTCTTAATGGGTTGAACTTGAGGAAAAAGAATCTTATCGCTGCTTCTGAGATCGCATTGCTTCTCAAATCACGTTCGTCGGGTGTGAGGTCCTCGTAGCGCCTGTCAATCTCATCCAGTGTGAGCTGGTGCACTTCGTCTAAAAGATCGTCTGCATCAATCACTGTCCCTTCCCTGGATTTCATCTTGCCTTCAGGAAGCTCTATCATTCCATAAGCAAGATGGATACAATCATCTGCAAAAGAATATCCCAGTCTTCTGTATATCTCGAAGAGGACATTGAAGTGGTATTTCTGCTCGTTTCCCACTATGTAGATCATCTTATCAAATGTGAAGTCCTCATGACGGAGTTTTGCAAGGTAGATGTCCTGGGTCATGTATACTGCTGTCTTGTTTGCCCTGAGGACAATCTTTTTTCCGAGGTTCTTATCTTCAAGATCGATTGTTACTGAACCATCCTCTTCTTCCTGGAATACTGTTCCGGTGTTTTCCATGATTATCTCTTTTCCCTTGTGATAGATATCGCTTTCGTAGTAGTTCTTGTCTATCCTGAAATCAAGTCGTTCAAAGGTCTGTTCAAAGCCCTGCAAGACCCAGTTGTTCATCTTCTTCCAGAGCGCTATGACTTCTTCATCTCCTTTTTCCCATCTCTCAAGCATCTGCTGGGCTTCTTCTTCCAGTTCAGGTGTCTTGTTCTTTGAGAAGAGAACGTAGTAGTCACCTACAAAATGGTCTGGTTTTTTTCCTGCACTCTCGGGAGTGTCATTGCCCCATTTCTTGTAGGCAAGCATTGACTTGCATATGTGCACACCGCGGTCGTTCACCATGTTCACTATGTAAGGGGTGTGTCCTGCGGCGGCAAGAATCCTTTTCATTGAATCTCCAAGCAGGATGTTCCTGAGATGCCCTACATGAAGAGGCTTGTTCGTGTTTGGGCTTGGAGACTCTAAGAGGATAACCTTGCCTGTGTTTTCGCTTTTTCCATAATCCTCTTTCAGGGGAAGGATCTCTTCAGCGAGTTTTCTTTGATTGATAAAGAAGTTGAGGTAGGGGCCTTTGACTTCAACCTTACTTATGGCATCGCCCAATTGTACCTGTTTTGCAAGATCCTCAGAGATCTCTGCAGGGTTTTTCTTCAATTTTCTTGCGAGCGGAAAGCAAGGAAGCGCGAAGTCACCTAGTGATGGGTCTGGGATCTCGAGTTCCAGTTTTTCTCCTGTAAGTTCTTCTATGTGATCCTGGATTATCCTGTGGTGATCCATGGTCTAAGGGTCGGATGGGTTCTTTATTAAGTTATGCCTTCAAGATTCAGGTCGTCTAGTTCTTCTACTGTGTTTATGAATGATTGCAGGGCTATGATATGAAAACTGTGGGCCCAGGCAAGCGGGCAGTTATCGTTCGGCTTACCTTCTGTGTAGAGTTCGGGAATGCAACCATCGACCAGAAGCCCGTCAAGCATCTCAAGGTATGACTTGCTTTTCCTGAGATGTTCTATGCTCTCCTGGTTATGCTTTCTTGATGCAAGCTTGTTATGGACTATGGATAACCAGGCGATACCAAGCGGCCATTCAGCTTCTTTACCCTGGGAATTGAAGTACCAGTCACCTTTGTATCTTATGACTCCTTTTTCCCGGAGCAATTGGCTCTCTACGTCTGAAAGGAGCTTGTCCTGCATGCTCATCTCTATTATGTTATAGGGCCAGATAAGTGATAACTGGGCCATGTCAGTGTCTCGTGTCTCAGATTCCCTTGGCAGGAGGTCCTTTAGGGCTTTTTCACCTGTCTCAAAGTACCTGTCTGAAACCGGTACTATCTTTGAGAGATTGACCAGGTCCTTGTACTTGTAGTCGTAGTACCCTTCATCATGCCACATTGTAAGGCCTGCAAGGATGGCAGCAAGGGATGAGGAATGCACCTCAGGTCCTTCTTCCCACATGCCGTAGTCAGGATAAGTCTCCCAGCGGAATGTGAAGACGTACTGTATGAGGTCACGGATCAGCTCCCGCTGTTCCATTGTCTTTATGACCTGGTGACCTTTCTTGATAAGGTCTCCTGTCTTGTACAGGAAAAGGCCTATGACATCAAGCTGGTGATGGCCCCACTCGTTGGAGAGCTCTTCTAAGGTGTTTGGATGGAACCGGGCATGGAGGGCGTGTTCTTTCGGGATCTTGGTAATGAGGAGCTTGTGGCGATATTTCAGCATTATGGTCATGACCAGTTCAAAGCTCTTGATCATGTGGTTGAAATTACCGAGGTATTCGTTGGCGTAGGTCGCATACATTATATCCCTTAACCAGAGAACATTGTACCTGCCTGTGCCGTCTGGTTTGCCGGGGTTTGGGGATGCCAGGTATCCGCCATTGATCCGTCTCAGGGTCTCGAGTTTTTCGAATGAGCGCTCGAGCCGTGTACTACGTGTTGATGCGAAGGATTCCATGATGAGAACAGTAACCATCTTGATATATAAATGTGTGGAATATGGGCTGCCGAAAGCTTTAAATATGCCACTAGTTTTTCTAAGGGCATAGTTCTTCTTGATAGTGAAAAGCTATCCAGATGAAAAACCAAAAGGAGAAATTACAATGAGCACAATAAAAGAGCATGATTTCATAGAACTCGATTATACCGGAACCCTCCAGGAAGACGGGATGGTATTTGATACCACCGACAAGGAGACAGCGAAGGAGCATGGGCTTGATGACGGTTCACGTACGTTTGAATCACTTGTCATCTGTGTAGGGGAAGGCCATGTCCTGCCAGGGATAGATGAGTTCCTGATAGGAAAAGAGCTGGGGAAATACAAGATAGATATCCCTCCTGAGAAGGGTTTTGGAAAACGGGATGCTAAATATATCCAGCTCATACCAACCTCAAAATTCAAGAAGCAGGGGATACAACCTGCGCCAGGGCTTCAGGTCAATGTTGACGAAGCAATGGGGATAGTAAAGACAGTCAGTGGCGGAAGGACTATCGTTGATTTCAATCATCCTTTCTCAGGACGGGCCCTGCATTATGAAGTTGAGGCAAAACGGATTGTTACAGATCCACAGGAACAGATCAAGGCACTCCTTTCTGTAAAATACGGGGTTTCTATAGGAGTCTCTGTTGCAGAGGAGGTCTGTACTCTTAAATTCAAGCAGGAGCTTCCTGACGAGATAAAGGATGAACTGAAAAAGGAGATCACCAGGCTTGTTGCAGTCAATGATGTGGTCTTTGAAGTAGAACCTGATCAAATTGAGCAAAACAAACATAAAGAGGTAGCACATAACAAACCAAAAGAGGTCTCTCATGATAAGCATGAAGAACTGAACTGAGGTGCACTCTATGGATGAACCCTTCATCAAAGAAGATACAAAGGTATCAACCGATAATGAACTTGAGCAATACCTCGCAACCCGGAAAGCACGCATAAAGGTCGTGGGAACTGGTGGCGCAGGTAATAATACAATCAATCGTATGTCCCAGGTGGGGATTGCAGGCGTTGATACAATCGCTTTGAACACTGATGCCCAGGATCTTCTTTATACAACCGCAGACAGTAAGATACTCCTTGGAAAGGATGTAAGCGGTGGTCTTGGAGCAGGGTCCCAGCCGAAGGTCGGAGAGGAATCAGCAAGGGACAGTGAAGGGGACATAAAGAAAGCGCTTGGAACACCTGACATGGTGTTTATCACTTGCGGGCTTGGTGGCGGAACTGGTACAGGTTCTGCTCCAGTTGTTGCTGAAATCGGAAAAAAGGTTGGTGCACTTGTAGTGGGTGTCGTGACAATACCTTTTTCCATGGAAGGCAAGCGCAGGTACGAGAATGCGGTCATAGGGCTTGAGAAGCTTGAACAGACTGTTGATACACTCATAGTTATACCAAACGACAAGCTGATGGAGATGGCTCCTGATCTTCCGATCAGTACAGCATTCAAGGTCGCTGATGAGATCCTTACCAATGCGGTGAAGGGTATAGCTGAACTGATAACGACTGCAGGGCTTGTCAATCTTGACTTTGCGGATGTACGTGCTATCATGGATAGCGGGGGTGTTGCCCTTATAGGTACAGGTGAAAGTGATAGCGAGAACCGGGCGACCGAGGCAGTCGAGAAGGCCATACAGAATCCTTTGCTTGATGTGGACATCTCAGGGGCAAGCGGGGCGCTCATCAATGTTGCAGGAGGTCTTGACATGACGCTTGAAGAGGCGAGAAAGGTTGTCGAGACTATCTCAGAGAGGCTTGATGATGATGCAAAGATCATATGGGGCTCCCAGATCAACGAGGATCTGCAGAATTCGATAAGGGTCATGATAATTGTCACAGGAGTGACATCCAGCCAGATACTTGGCTCTAACACACTCCGGAAAAGACAAAAACAGGAAATAGAAAACGAGTTGGGGATAGAGTTCGTTAATTAAAATGGGTATGGATAGAATCAAAGCAAGACTGAGGCACCACATCAAGGAGTATTGGCGTGTGCTGAGACTGACAAAGAAACCTTCAATGCCTGAGTTCAAATCTATTGTTAAGATCTCAGGACTTGGTATGGCAATCATAGGTTTCATAGGATTTATAATAACAATGGTAAGACAAGTACTATTTTAGGGATGTACGATGGATAAGAAAAAAGAACAGATGGAAGAAGACGAATTTGCAGAGATGAAGAAGGAGCTTGCTTCTGAAGAGACTCCAGAGGAACCTGCTGAGCCTGAAGAGGCTGCTGAGGAGCCTGAATCTGGTGAGATAAGCACCTCGCTTTTTGCTTTGCGAACAACGGCCAATCGTGAAGATCAGGTCATGGATTTCCTAATCAGCAATGTCAAGAAAAAAGAGCTTGCGGTGTATTCAGTGATAGCACCTCACGGGATGAGAGGCTACATATTCATTGAGGCAGGTAACAGGACAGACGCTGAGCAAGCTGCATTCAATATACCTTATGCACGTGGATTGTTACCAAAAGAGGTCAATTACAAAGAGATTGAGCATATGCTTGAACAGGTAAAAAAGGATGTCAACATACAGAAGAATGATATCTGCGAGATCATATCAGGACCGTTCAAGCGTGAGAAAGCCAAGGTTACCAGGGTGGACAAGCAAAAAGAGGAAGTGGTAGTTGAATTGCTTGAATCTGCAGTTCCTATCCCGATAACTGTCAAGGTTGATGCGATCAAAGTTATACGAAGAGATTAAGGAGAGATATTTATGGCAAAAGAGAAGATTGAGATATTGATTGAAGGTGGAAAAGCAACAGCAGCTCCGCCACTGGGTCCTGCTTTAGGCCCTATGGGTGTGAACATAGGAGAGATTGTTACAGAGATAAACAAAGTTACTGCATCTTTCAAGGGCATGCAGGTGCCTGTGAATGTCATTGTTGATACAGTGACAAAGGATTATGAGATAACTGTCGGTACGCCACCAGCATCAGCGCTCATAAAGAAAGAGGCCGGGATAAATAAGGCTTCAAAGAGCGCAGAGGTTGCAGGAAACCTTACATTTGATCAGGTCGTAAAGATTGCTGACATGAAGAAAACATCACTGCTTGGTGTTGATGTCAAGCAGAGGGTAAAAGACATACTTGGTACCTGTAATTCAATGGGTATAACAGTTGAATCCAAGGATCCAAAGACTGTGACCAAGGAAATCAATGAAGGCGCTTACGACGAGCAGCTCAAATCTGCTTAAATAGCTTTATTTCTTTTTACTTCAATATCCATTTCAGCGAGAATTTCTTTTATCTTTTGCTTGTGGGGGCCAAGGCCTTTCCAGTCAAGCACTATGAGGTCTGCTCTTGTTGTGTTCTTTTCTATTGCCTGCTCCAGAATATCCCTGTCCAGGTGTTCAAGGAGGAATTTTGCGCAGATATGGCCTATCGCAAGGTCAGAATCCCGTATCAGCCTGTTTGCGGTCTCATTGTAATGACCGCCTCCCAAGACAATGGCAGTCCTTCTTTCTTTAGGGGGTTCTTTTGTAAGTCTTATTATGGTCTCTGCTATAAGCTTGCCTGCTTTCTTGTTCTCCCATTCCTCCTGGCTTGAGCCTATCTCAATGAACATGCAGGGCTTATTGATCGCTGGGCCATGATGGGTCTGCTCAATGCTCACCTCAAAGCCAAGATCGTTTATCTCGTCCAGGATGCGAAGGGCTTCCCTGATATATTCAGCCGGTGCCTTGCAAAGGGTCCGGTCTTCTCCTCCGATGTCTGCGGTGTTCCAGTTGCCGGGGACATGACAGCAGAGACAGGGTCTTTTAGCCTTGCTTTGGTGTTTTGTCGCAAAAATGATCATGTCTTCTGGCAGGTCCTGGTCAATGCCTTCACAGTAGACTGAATCTTTGTCTGTGGTGTAAAGGGTGAAATCTTTGAAAGAATAGACTTTGTGATTGAATTTTTCTCCTGATTCTTTTGCAGGGTATTTCAGAAGATGCTCTTTGATGTTCATGCCTGCAGGGTCTTTGGTTGAAACGATGACTGCTTTCATATGTATTCCCTCTCAATCTCCAGTTGGTCCCATGTTGGATATTCTTCGATTATTGCACAGGGTTCTTTTAGCTTTCTTTTTATGTGCTTCATTGCTGCAGCTCTTGTCAGGACACGGTTCTTGTCTGTATCTATGAAGATGTGCTTTTCAGGAATGTTGCATTTTCTTATTATGCGCTCTTTTGTATCTTCAAGGGAATATTTCTCGGGAAAGACTGCTCCTCTTATCAGGAGGCCTTCATCAGTTATCTTGTCAAATGGTTTTGCTGCGTTCTTTGCCCTGCGCTTGATACGGTTCGCCATCTGGACAGCGTCCTTGAGGCGGGTTGTGCAGTAATGGACATTTACCCCTGAGTCTTCCAGGGTTTCCATGAGCTTTGTTGCTTCCTCTTCGCTTCCCTCTATTGCGTATGAGAGCTGTGACTTGATGTTGAACCCTTTCTCCTCAAGCTTGTTTGCGTTGGTATCTGATAGTTCTAGCTCGTTGAGGTTGATGAAATCCACCTTGTCTTTCACGTATTCTATCAGTGGGCGTGCATCTGTTCCAGGTATGACTGGTATCTCGATCCCTATGTCCCAGTCGAATTCTCCTGCAAGCTTTAGCCTTGGCCAGTCCTCTTGTGATTCGTAATCTGGATGGAAGCGTATCTCGTCAAGACCAGCATCGTGGAGTGCCTTCAGTTTTTCTTTAGTGACATTCTTCAAAGGAGTGTATAGGTGGATGTGGAAGTGGCCGAATTCCTGCTTTAGTTTTCTTATGATCCTTGTTGTCCGCTCTATCTTCAGGAGAGGGTCGCCGCCTGTGATGCCTGCGCCTCTTGCATCTGATATCCGGGCTTCTTCCAGGATCTCCTCATCAGATGTCACTGGCCTCTCATTGGCATAGATTACGTCCTTGTTCTTCTTCTCATCAGAAAGAGGGCAAAAGTAGCATGACTTGTTGCAGAGGCCGGTTATGAAAAGCACCAGCTTTTGGCCTTTCACGCATTGGCTGCAGCCCTTTGGAAGGTCGTTTATCTTTTTCGAGAAGTAAGGTGTATCTTTCATGTATTTCATTAATCTGTGTCTTTTTAAATAATTAACTGGTTTCAGGGTGTGGTTTATAAAGATAAGTATAAAAATAAGCTTTTAAATTAAATCTAATAAAAGAATTTAAATAAGTTTCTATCTAGGGTTTTTTAGAAGGTTTAAAAAAAGAATAAATAAGAATATAAAATAAAGTATAAAAAATAAGTAAGAAAAGGTAATCTAATAAAGTATTAAATAAAGGGTTTAAATAATAACTTAAATAATATCTAAAATAATAGATAATATAAAAGCAAAAATAATATAAATAAGCAGAATAAATATAATTATAGAAAGATGGAAATTTATAAGAAAAGTTTCGAGATCTGTGATGAGGAAGCCTATTCCCTTGATTTTTGGGTCAATGGTGATGATCTGCTTATCGGATATTTCAGTGATGTAGATCACCCAAATCTTTATATATAAGTAAAAAAGTAAGTATAAACATGAATACTACCACTTTCAGGAGGAAATTGTACAAAAGGGGTTCGAGTTATGAGACAACAATCCCGATGCCTCTATTGTTTGCAGTCGATAAGACCAAAAAGAATAATGTCTTGTTCGTGTATGATCGGGATCAGGACAGATGGTATATCGAATTTGAGGAATCATGAGTCTTGGCGAGACACGGGTTGGCGATTGGGTTTTTAGGGTTTCCTAAAAACCCTTAAGGTGATAAGATGAATTATGTAAGGATAAGGGATGTGATTCCCAGGCTGGATATGGATGAGCTTATAAAGATCAAGCGGGATCTGGATTCAGGATCGATTCATCTGAAAAAATTAATTAATGACGAGATTGCAAAAAAGAAGAATGAGCATTCAGGGGTTTGCGCGGTGTGCATGAAGCCAATCGATCCTGCGGATCATGATACTTTCACACTCATATTCGGCCCGGATGATTTCAAGAAGAAGGCGTCCTTTTGCGCGCATGATTGCATGACTTATTTCATTTCAAGGCTTAAAAAAGAGGTTTAGCAGTGTTCTTTGATAAGGAACCAGAAGAAGTATTTAATGAGTTGATTAGTTCTGATACCGGTCTCTCTGAAAATGAGGTTGAACGCCGGCAGGGGATGTATGGGAAGAATATCGTGTACAGGGTCCCAAAGGTAAAGGGCTTTCCTTTCCTGATTGCACAGTTCAGGAGGGTGAGCATCTACCTGCTGCTTATTCTTCTGTTATTATCTGTTCTTCTTGGAGATTACCTGAAGGTTCTGGTAGTATTGCCTATCCTGCTTTTCAATGGTTATCTTGGGTATCGCAAGATGTACGATTACCAGAGGGCCAAGTATCTTCTGCAGGAGTTAAGCAGCCAGAATGTAAAGGTCATGAGGGATGGTAATTTCAAGTCAATTGATTCTACTGAACTTGTCCCGGGGGATGTCATCTATGTCCAGACCGGTGAAAGGGTACCTGCAGATGCGCGGCTATTTGAGATGAAGGATCTTGAGACCTCGGAGTCACGCATTACAGGCAAATACAGCCCTGTGAAGAAATCCCTGAAACTGGTGATACCAGGCAGTCCCATGGAGAAACAGAATAACATGATCTTTTGCGGTTCAACAGTCACTAAGGGATATGCGAAGGCTGTTGTTGTGAGGACAGGAAGTGATACTTATCTTGGAGATCTCATGAAGGGGGAAGAAGGATCTTATCATGAGGTGATCCCTCTTGAAAAGAAAACCTCCAGGCTTAAGCTCTGGCTTGAGAGAATGATTGGTATCTGTGCTCTAACAGTCCTGGGAATCGCGTTGTACTCTTCGTCAGAATTCCTGCAGATTCTCATGCAGCTGGACATGTCTGTGGAATGGTTCAGCAGCCTGTTTTTTAGTATACAGGATTATGCTTATGTTGCTGTTGGGCTTAGTGTTGGTGCGGTACCGGCTGGTTTTGCAAATATAATAGGTGATGCCTTGTCCAGGGGATTAAAGCTGATGCACAAGAATAAGGTGGTGATGCGAAAACTTAATCCCATACTTAATCTTGGCTTCACCAGCGCGCTTTGTTCTGATATAACAGGAATCCTTACTGAAGAGCGCATGACTGTCCGGAAGATATTTGCCAATGGTTCAGTGATGGAAGTGACAGGAAACGGATCTGAAGGGGAGATACTCAAGGATGGCATGCAGGTCAAGCCTCATGAGGTGGACCTTATATTGAAGATAGGCATGCTGAATAATGATGCATCAATCGATGCGGAATCATACCTTGGGGATCCGACAGAACTTGCTCTTATAATGAGCGGGGCAAAGAATAATCTCAATAAGACAGATCTTGAAAAAAATTTCCCGCGTATAGCTGACAAGCCTTTTGATTCTGACAGGAGAAGAAAGGCTACACTGCACAGGACAAAGACTAAAAACTATCTTTTTGTGAAAGGGGCATGTGATACAGTACTTAATCTCTGCACTTCTGTTATCATAGACGGGAAAGTACAGAAGATGACCCCTGAGCGGATGGAATCTATAAAGCGGATGAATGAATCTTTCTCCCAGGAAGGGTTAAGGGTGATCTCCTTTGCTTTCAAGGTTCATCCTGATACAGAGATAAAGGAGGAAAACCTTATCTTTGTGGGGCTGCAGGCACTGGAGAACCCGTTGAGAAAGAACTCGCAGGCAGCGATACATAAGCTTGAGAAGGCAGGAATCAAGACAACATTTGTCACAGGAGAACATATGAATACTGCTCTGGCGATCGGTTCAAGCCTGGGGATAAAAGGGAATGCTGTAAATGCCGCGGAGCTGGATAAGGAAAAGGATCTTGAGAACAGGATAGAGGATATATCCATTGTTGCACGGGCTAGCTCAGCGCATAAACTCAAGATTGTGACAGCTCTTCGGAATAAAGGCTATAATGTGGCTGTCACCGGAGATAGCATGAATGATGCATTCACGCTTCAGAAGGCGGATACAGGCATATCGATGGGGGAGAGCAGTGATATTGCAAAAGAGGCTTCAGATGTAGTGGTAGAGGATAATTCCTTTTTTACCATAGTAAGAGGGATTGAGGAGTCGAAAGGCATAAACGAGAATATCCAGAAGTTTCTCATGTCAATCTTTTCAGGAAATCTTGCAATGCTCTTCATTATGCTTGTTCCTGCGTTATTGTCTCTTTTGTTTGGGATACAGTTCCTCTCTCCTTTGCAGGGTGTACATATCTTATGGATCGCTTTTATTGCAGATGGTCTTTTCTCCTACATGATGCTGCATGATCCAGTCAGACCTTCTATAATGGGCTATTCCCAGAAATCCTTTGACAGGAGATCAATGATGGATACAGTGATAATCGCGATAATGATCTATGGCCTGACTGCTCTTATCATGAGTGTTGACAGGTTTCCATACACTATGGTATTTACAGCACTTGTGCTGTTCCAGTTTGTAAAGGTCTTGATTGTCCGCATGAAGCATAAGGTCTGGTTCTTTTCCAATAAGAACTTATGGCTTACGATGATTCTGATGGTATCTTTACAGGGGCTTATAGTCTATGTCCCTTTCTTGCAGCCTGTATTTGATACAGTACCTCTGGCACTTGATGATCTGCTGCTTGTAATTGCGGCTGCTACTGGGTTGTTTGTCCTGGGATTGATATTCTCCTTTGTAAGGCGAAAAGATATTTAAAGAGGCCCTGGTTCTATCGTCTTATGTATCCAAAAGAGTTCATAGATGAGTTGAGGGCCAATTATGATCTTTCTCCAAGGGATTTCATGAAACTCAAGACAAGGCTTTGCCGTAAGTACAAGGTGTCCAAGATACCTACAAATATAGAGATATTCCTGCATTCTGATGATACTAATGCGCTCGTGACAAAACCAACCCGTAGTCTTAGCGGAGTATGTGTCGTAGCTGTGATGAGCAAGCCTTATCCATGCCCTCATGGAAAGTGTTCAATCTGCCCGGGTGGACCTGACTCTTTTTTTGGTGATGTCCCGCAAAGCTATACTGGAAAGGAGCCTGCTACTCGAAGGGCTATCAGGAATGAATATGATGGCTACCTGCAGGTCATGAACAGGCTTGAGCAGTACGTGGTAACAGGGCATGTGCCTGAGAAGATAGAACTTATAGTCATGGGCGGGACATTCCCTTCTTTTCCAAAAGCATACAGGGATACATTCATAAGGGATTGCCTGATGGCAATGAATGATTTCTCAAGCAAGTTCTTAGGGGAGATGAAAAGGTTCAAGTCATTCTTTGAATTGCCAGGGGACCTTTCTGATATGGAAAGGGAGAAAAGGGTCTTGCAGAAGCTTAAGAGGATGAAGAGGAAAAGCACCCTGGAGGCTGAGCAGAGGCGGAATGAGCGCTCAAGGGTCAGGTGCGTTTCTCTTGTGCTTGAGACAAGGCCAGATTATGCGAAGAAAAAGCATGCCCTTGATATGCTGAGGCTTGGCTGCACCAAGGTTGAGGTTGGGGTGCAGGCTGTATCTGATGATGTCCTTGAGGGAATCGAAAGGGGCCATACAGTGCAGGACTCGATTGATGCGACGCGTATCCTCAAGGATCTCGGGTTCAAGGTGACGTATCACATGATGATTGGCCTTAAGGGGGCAGATGATCTTGATATGTTCTCCAGAATATTTAATGATGAATCTTTCAAGCCTGACATGCTCAAGATATATCCATGCATGGTCCTGAAAGGGACTAAGCTTTATGATGAGTGGAAACAGGGACGCTTCAAGCCAATCACGACTAAAGAGGCAAAGGTTGTCCTAAAATCAATAAAGGAGATGGTCCCTCCCTATGTTCGCATAAACCGGATACAAAGGGATATACCAACCTACATGACAGAGGCAGGGGTTGACATGACAAACCTGCGCCAGCAGGTGCTTGAGGAATTGCATGCTGAAGGAAAGGAATGCAATTGCATAAGATGCCGGGAGGTAGGACGTAAAGGGGATTCTGGTACGACACATATCAAGATATATTCATACAGCGCTTCAGGTGGAGATGAATTCTTTATCTCTGCTGAAAACAATGGTCTCTTGGGTTTTTGCAGGATGCGGTTTCCTTCAGCGTCAGTCACCCGTGAGATAACTGAGGATTCTGCAGTAATCCGTGAGCTTCATGTGTATGGGACTGCGCTTGGTATCGGTAAGAAGGGTAAATCCCAGCATTCAGGATGGGGGAAGAAACTCCTTGAAAAGGCAGAGGAGATAGCACTTCAAAATAACAGGCGTAAGATTGTCATAATCAGCGGTATAGGTGTAAGACCATACTACAGAAAATTCGGGTACAGGAAGCAAGGGCCTTACATGGTAAAAAGGAGATAAGGATGTTCAAGAAAAAATTCGTGGAAAGATACAGCCAGCTTACTGATTTTGAGGCTTTCTCAGCAGCATCAATGAAATATCCCCGGAAATCTATCCGGGTGAATACTCTGAAGATACCAGTCCCTTCTCTTGTGAAAAGGCTGGAAAAAGAATGGACTCTTGAGCAGGTTCCCTGGTGTGAGGAGGGGTTCTGGCTTGAGCATTATAAGGGACGAAGGGATGTAGGGAATCTGATTGAACATACGTTAGGCTACATCTATATCCAGGATGCAGCTTCGATGATCCCGCCAATTGTACTTGATGCAAAGCCAGGTGATTATGTCCTTGACATGTGCGCAAGCCCTGGCTCTAAGAGCTCGCAGATTGCAGCACAGCTGGGAAAGGAGGGATTTTTGGTTGCAAACGACTATAAGGGTATACGTCTTGCACCATTGGGGCTGAACCTGCAGAGGGTAGGAGCATATAATGTCCTGATCACACTCTCTGAGGGCGGATTCTTTAAGGATGTGCTATTCGATAAGATCCTTGTTGATGCTCCCTGCTCCGGGACAGGCACAATAAGGAAGTCACAGAAGACAATCCAGATGTGGAACCCTAATGTCATCAAGCGTCTGGCAGGGACACAGCGGCAGTTGATAACAACTGCTTTCAGGTGTCTCAAGCCAGGGGGAACCTTGGTCTATTCGACTTGCTCATGCGAGCCTGAAGAGAATGAGGGCGTCATTACGCACTTGCTCGAGACTTTTGAGGATGCTGATGTAATGGATGTTGATTTACCTATGAAGAGGTCTGAGCCGGTGCAGGAGTTCAATGGAAAGCGATATAGTCCGGAAGTGAAAAAGACAATACGTATATGGCCTCAGGATAATGATACTGAAGGATTTTTTGTTGCAAAGATAAGAAAATCAGGTTCTTAGTTCTATTTCTTTTTTGTAAAGACGAGTTTTTCGAATAATTCCGGCATCGACTTCGGCTTGAATTCCTTTTTAGAAAGAGGTGACATCCCCGTAAGGGACCTCCCCCTGTCACCTTATATAGGGATAACTGATTGCCCTTCATAATAATGATGCATTTCTTCGAAAAACTCTGTAAAGACGCTAAATTTATAAATCAACTAATCTGTGATTTTTAGAAAAGGAGGATTTTATGGATAGTCTTATAGTAATAGTCACCCTCTGCCTTACCTTGTCTCTGTTTTTCTCTGAGCTTTGCTACCGTCTGGGTTATCCACGTATCCTGGGGCCAATGATAACAGGGATCTTCCTCGGGTTCCAGCCTTTCAAAGATTTCATTGAACCTTTCACAGAACAGATATCTTTTCTTTCTGAACTTGCAATCGTATTCTTGCTCTTGCTTGCGGGGCTTGAGATCAATATAAGAAAACTTCAGAAGACAAGCAAGGATGCGGTCCTCATCGCTTTCTTTTCAGCTCTCATACCTTTTGTATTAGGGTTTTCTATAACTAAACTGCTTTATAGTTTTGGAATACTGACAACACTTGCGGATCAGAGCAATATAGTTGCAGCAGTTGTAGGAGCCTGCCTTTCACTCACTGCTGAAGGTACTTCGCTTGCCATGCTTATCGAGATGAAGGCACTCAATACACGCGTTGGTGCGCTTGTACTTGGGGCCGGGATATTGGATGATGTATTTGAGATAACTTTTCTTTCTGCATTGCTTGTTTTCGTGAGCAATTCCCGGAGCATGATAGAGCTTCCAATACTGGTTTTCATGTTTGTTGTCTGCATAATACTCATCTGGAAGGTGGTTCCAGGACTCATAAAGTTTATCCAGAAAGAAGATTCAAGGATAACCACTGTATCGACCATAATAGTCATAACCCTCATAATCGCTTCATTGTCATCGTTATTTGGGTTGAGCCCAATAATAGGTGCTTTTATCGGAGGTCTCATAATACAGGTATCAAACAAGGACAAGGAAGATGAGCGGATGGATATCGAAGAACTCAAGACATTGAGTTTCAGTCTTATAGTCCCTTTCTTCTTTATCAATATCGGCCTTAACTTTGATGTGGCAAGTATATTTGCTCATCCCCTGGTTGTCTTTGTGATCGTTATTGCAGGTTTTGCAAGCAAACTTATCGGCTCAATAATCGTCACGCCTATCACGAGTCTCACATTGAAGCAGACTTATCTTATAGGATGGGCAATGAATTCAAGGGGGGCTATGGAGCTTGTCATTCTCGAGCTTGCGCGGCAGAATAATCTGGTGACACCTGAAGTATACTCCGCGGTTGTTGTCATGGCGATACTTACTACCCTGGTCTTTCCGATAATGTTTAGCAGAATAGTGAAAAAAGATAAGAGTATCCTTAATTGATCAGTTCAAGAAAATGCGTGGAGCAACTGATGCATGGGTCATAGGCCCGGACAAGCTTTTCCGCTTCATCAAGGATCTTCTTCTCTGATTTTGTCTTTTTCATTAACTGCGGAAGCAACTCTTTTATGTCCTCTTCTATGCTCTTGAGATTCTGGGTAGTTGGTGCGATTATGTTTGCGTTCCTGATCATGCCTTTACTGTCAATCTCGTATTCATGGAACAGAAGTCCGCGGGGGGCTTCGATTGCTGCGAAACCTGTGCCTTCCTTGAATTTCTCTTTTGGTTTCTCATCTTTTAGTTTGAGCTGGTTGAGGATAGAGACAGACCTGTCATAGAAGTCTATGAGCTCGAATGCCTGGGCTGCGTTATTGTGGAATGGATTGTTGCTTGGAAACTTTATCTTGGATTGGTTGATCATGCGCTTTGCATTACGTGAAAGCAGGGTCTTGTTCAGGTTGATCCTTGCAAGAGCACCTACCATGAAATCCTGGTCTTTAAGTGTGACACATTTGGTGTTTGAGTAGTTGACAACCTGTTCTTTTATGTGCTTGTGATAATTCTTCACTGTTGTGGATAGACCGTCAGAAACCAGCTTTCCTTTGAGATAGTTCAGCTTGGTGTCCCTTAGCGCGAGATACTGGGTCTTACGCTCGAACTTTGGATACTTGAGTTTGGAGAAAAGTTTTGCTGTCTCCTCGAAATCTGTCTTGTGTTCCTTGAATCCTGCAAGAAGCTCTTTTAGGTCTTCTTGTGATGGAAGCCGGCTGAAGCCTCCGATTGTCGGGGTTATGCTGTGTATCTCCCTTCCTCCGATGGTTGTCACAACCTGGTTTGCGAATCTTTTGAGGCGCAGGGCGCGCTCTACTGCTTTCTTGTGTTTTTTGACCATCTGTAGGGCATTATCATAGCCCAGGTATTCAGGCAATGCCAGGAAATAGAGATGGAGAACATGGCTTTGTATCAGGGATGCAAGCATCATCAATTCCCTCAACTGCTGGCTTTGGGGGCTGATGCGTAGTTTCATGGCATCTTCGATTGCGTACAATGCGCACAGAAGGTGGCTCTGGCTGCAGATGCCGCATATACGTGAGGTTATATCAGGGACTTCACTGTAATGCCTTCCCTTGACAAGGGACTCGAAGTATCTTGCTCCTTCGAATATCTCCATCTGGACACATTCGACTTCTCCCTTGTCTATGTTCACATAGAGCTTGCCGTGGCCTTCGACTTTTGTGATGTGGTCAATCTTGAGCTCTTTCATTTCATCTTTTCCTCTACGTATTTTTTGAATACATGCTGGATCTCTTTCTTTGAGATGTTCTTCTTTTCCATCAGTTTGATGAAAGCTTCCAGGCGTGTATCATCATGAAGCCCTCTGCATGCAACGCATGGCTGGCCCTGGGAAGGGCAAGGTGCATTGCACCCCATATAGGCAAGTGGGCCAAGGCATAATTTGCCCTGTTCAATGAGACAAGGATTCTCTTTTAGCCTGCATTCCGTGCAGACAGGGTAGGGCCTCTGGTAAGGCTCTTTTTCGTTGAGGAGGCTTAACACGAGTTCGGTGAACTCTTCCTTGACCATTGGGCAGCCTCTCAGGTAATAATCCACGTGGACGTATTTGTCTATGGGTTGTGCCTGCTGGGACAGGTGATGGCGTTTCTTTCCATAAACATCAAGGCGAAGCTTTTCCCTGCTGGTCTCGTTTTTCATTGCAGGGATTCCACCGGTGCATGCGCATGAGCCCATGGCTACCATCACTCCTGACATCTCCCTTAGCTTATTGAGCTTTTCCACTTGCTTTTTTGTTGTTATGGCGCCTTCGATAAAGGCTATATCAACGGGCTCTTCCTTGTTTTTTGCCTGTATCAGGTGAAAATAACGTATGTCAAATTTTGAGAGGATATCTACCAGTGCATCTTCAAGGTTCAGGATCGCGATCTGGCATCCTGAGCAGGAAGTGAATGAATAGACTCCGATCTTTTTTTTGCTCATTCCTTTATCCCCTCGATGGTCTTGTAATTGAATACCGGCCCGTCCTTGCAGACGTAATAAGGGCCTATCTGGCAGTGCCCGCATTTGCCTTCTCCGCATTTCATATCCCTTTCAAGGGAAATCCATATCTGTTCTTTTGTGAATCCTTTCTCCAGGAGATATTTTATCACGAATTTTATCATTATAGGCGGGCCGCAGGTAAGCACATTTGCTTGTGTGTCAAGTTTTGACTTTGCCAGAAGGTCGGTTATGACTCCTACATTACCTTTCCAGGTTTTGGTTCTCTTATCTACGGTTATATTCGCGTCAAGCCTGCTTAGTTCTCTTTTGAAGAGCATATCTTCTTTTGTCCTGAACCCGAAAAACATCTCTGTATTCAGGAACTTATCCTTGTGCTTCTCGATATAATGGATGATCCCTCTTAGTGGGGCTACGCCTGTGCCACCACCTATTATTATAAGAGGCTTGTACTCAAATTCAGTCATGGGGTAGCCATTTCCATAAGGGCCACGGATGCCGATCTTATCCTTTTCTTTGAGTTCAAATATCTTGCTTGTGACTGTGCCAACTTTTCTTATGCAAAGGTCCATGTATGTATGATCATAGGAACTGATTGAGATAGGGCATTCACCAATCCCTAAGACGGAGACTTCAACAAACTGTCCGGGCATGTGGTCTGACTTGTACTTGACCCTGAAAGTGCGGGTATCATCAGTCTCTTTTGTGACCTTCTCGATCTGTACCATCTGTGGCTTATTTGTCATTTTTTCCAAGATTATCTATAATTTTTAGCATGTCAATCCCTGCGGGGCATACATTGATGCACCGGCCGCATCCAACACAAAGATGCCTGCCCTGGCGTTCCTTGAAATACTTTAGCTTGTGGAGTATGCGGTGACGAAAGCGGTTTATCTTGTTCTCCCTGAAGACGAATCCTCCTGCAACCTTAGTGAAGTCTTTCATATGGCAGTAATCCCAGTATCTTACCCGGTCACCGCTTTTCTCGTCCACGTTCAATTCATCGCGGATGTCAAAGCACATGCAGGTTGGGCATACTGAGATACAGGCATTGCAGTTGAGACATTTTTCAGCTGCTTTTTCCCATTCAGGGTCATCCATATGGGTCTCGAGCCTGTCAAGGTTCTCTGCCTTGCGCTCGCATTCGAATACGATACGCCCGTCGCGGATTATCGGGGCAAAGCGCTTGTTCTTGACAAGTTCCCTTCCTTTTTTTGTTCCGGGTATGAGGATGTACTGGTTGCCGATATCTATGAAAAGGACATCATATACCAGGGGGTCAAGAGTACCAACAGAGCTGCAGAAGCAGTTCTTTCCTGGTTGCTTGCACTTGAAAACAAAGAGATATGTGTTTTCCCTCCTTCTCCTGTACATCTCATCCGGATTCTCATCCAGATATATCCGGTCTATGTTCAGCAATGCGTTGGCATCACAAGGACGCATGCACAGGATACGTTCGGGGATTTCAGGCTCTTCCTTTACTGGTTTGCCGTTCTTGAAACTGAATAGTTTTTCCTTATTTGGAAGGATATATTTCTTGAAAGAAAATGTGGTCTGCTCATCAAGGTAGATATCTTCAAAGGAGGATATCGGATTGAAAGCGACGGTATCGTTTTTGACTGGGGCTATGACCTCATATTTCCTGATAAGCTGGCTGAAGTGGTTGTTCAGGTCATTCTTTTTGGCCAGTAGGTTCATGTAAAAAATACTTGATATTTGTAGTTTATAAAATTTATCTCAAAGTGGTATATTTAAACGCCTGCAGGTATAGTTTTATGGATACTGGTAGTTATCTGTTAATTTTTTAAAGCTTTGGTTCTTCTTTTTTCGGATGATTCAGAAGCTAAAGGATATATCCCGTGTGACAGAGGAGATTGATGTACTGAAAAAGCGTGTCAGGGACACATCAGATGCTGTTGCGACTTTGAAGGAGGATGTTGCAGGCCTGAGGGAAGAAGTATCAGGTTTAAGCTCTTTATTGAAGGAGCAGAATGAAGCTGTTGCTTCTCTTAAGTATGGTGCTGATAAGCATAAGGAGATATGTGATGGGCTCTTGCAGGAGCGATATGAGTTCAAGAAACTTCGCGGCTATCTGCAGAAGACGATCCTTGATGAGTTTGATGTGCAGCTGCGTTCAGGGATGAAGAATTTTGAGGAGATAAGAAGCCAGGAATTCA
>JAWOGQ010000103.1:0-6657 GCA_046496745.1 Candidatus Woesearchaeota archaeon
ATCAGTTCAGTCTGGGCAATAAAGGTATTTCCTGAGGATAAGGAACTTGATTCTTATGAGGGTGAGCAGACTCATGTGATAACTTACCTGAATGACGGGCCAAAGGCGGAGAATATTGTCCTGGAGATAAGTGATGATACGGATTATCTGGAAGATCATGTGAATATCGAGCCATACCAGTTTGTGCTTGAACCGAACCAGAAAAAGAATGTGAAGATAATGACCAGTTTTCCCAGGAACCTTTCTCCTGAGAAGCACTGGCTACGCATTGAGCCAAGTGTGGGAGATGATTTCACATTGTCTTTTGAGGTTCCTGGTGTTGCCAGGCCTGATCTGAGGATAGCTGAAATGGATATCTCAAATACGAATCCTATCGCAATATATGTGGAGCTTGAGAATGCGGGCAATGTCATTGCACGAACGAAGCCTCTTATAGAAGTCTATAATGATACCCGTAAGATCGATACTATCATCTATGAGTCTGAGATCATGGTCCAGCCTTTTGAATCAAAGACAGTCTCTTTGATGTATGATACTTCAGGGCTGGAAAAAGAGAAATATCATCTTAATGCCACTTTCTCTTACAATGACGGGCTTTTGACCAATACTTTAAGGAAGGATTTCACCATAAAGCAGGATGGAATAGCAAAGGCTTCTGAGTCTTTTGATTTCTGGTATCTGGGAGCAGGGGCTTTCCTTGTTATACTCTTTTTCATACTCAAACCAGAATATTTAAGAACTCCTTTCCTATCAAAGGAAGATAAGGCATATCGCAGGCGGTTGATTGCACTGGAGAAACGCCAAAAGCACATGAAGCATGAGATCGATCATCTTGTGAAGAAGACGAATGATTTCATAAATGATTCGAACCGCTGGCTGAAAAAGAAAGGTGTTGATTTTGAGTTCAGGTGATATTGACGGAAAGCTTGAATCGCTTGAAAAACGCATGGATTCATTAGAGGAGAACATAAAATTTCTTAAGGATCTTCTTTCACATATACACACGCAATTCCAGGATCTGAAGAAAAAATGAAAAGGTATCTCATGAAAAGGTATCTCATATTTTTGCTTTTGCTGTTATTCCTCAATTTTCCCAAGACTCAATTCAGTATCGAGGATGATATAAGGGAATGCGGATGCATAGGTTTCTCGTCCCAAAGATCGCTGGATCATGAGGTCTGTTTTGGTCTGCCTTTCAATTGCGAGCATAAGTCAGTTGAGGAGGTTGTCGATGAGCACAGGCATTCCTGCGAGGTATCCTCATGCGAGATCGCAAGAGAATATCTTGGTTTTGATTCTGAATTTGTGGATTCAGTCAGGTCATCCCAGCAGGAAAGGGATCCAATATACCTTCTTTTCGTGATCGATGTCTCTGATTCCATGAAAGGAAGTAAGATAAATGAGACTGTAACTGCTGTGAGACGCCTGATTGATCTGCTGGATGAGAAGGATAGGGCGGCAATCGTTTCTTTCAATACGAAGGCTAATATCATCCAGGATTTTACTTCAGATAAGGAAGTGCTTTATGATTCCATGGATCGTATAAGGACAGGAGAAACCACTTTTTATGTGCCTGCATTGATGAAAGCATACTCCTTGTTTGAGGATATAGATGAGAATAAGCAGCTGATATTTTTGAGTGACGGAAAGCCTGGAGAGGAAGATTCTACTATACTCAATTATACAAAGCCTTTGAAGGAAAGAGGGGTCAGTGTGTCAAGTGTGTGGTTCGGGGAATCTGAGGCTGAATCATCAGGTATTCTTGAGGAGATGGCCTCTGTTTCAATGGATGGGCCCATGCTTGGAAAGAAGGGGTTTTACGAGTCAGAGAATTCAGAGGGATTGTTTGATTCTTTCCAGGAGATCTATGAATCATCCCATCAGCGTGATAATTTTTTCATGATACAGAGCATGTTTAGGGATACTTATTATGAGGATTCAGATATATTTGTTGACCTTGATGTGCTTTCAAGGAGAAACAATCATGTTGTGCCAGGGTATACTATCAGGGATTCGCAGGCATTCTGCGCAGACGGGGTTAACTTATCGGTGCATTTCTATTCAGACAAAGAACATGTGCTTCCTTTATCTTTCACGTCTTCATACACTGGAACTATCAGGTTGCCTCCGGGAGAATATTCTGTTTTTGCCAATGTATCAGTAAAATATGGGAATGAATCAGATTGTGTGTATGATGATTTTGTGTATCTCAAGACAATCGATGTGAATGGGAGCAGGAAGACGTGCGAGTTCAATCATTCGGCAATGAATGAAACTATTAATTCAGGTTCTTATTTTGATTCACACTTCAGGAATTCCAGAAAACTGATGCTTGCGCTTGATACGTCTGATAGCATGGGTTCAAGGAAGATAAGCGAAATCAAGGAGGCATTGCCTTATTTTTTTGACCTTTTTACCAGGGAATATGATATCTCTTTTGTTACATTCTCAGATGAGGTGAGTGTCCTTTCTTCTTTCCTTTCTGATGCGAATGTTCTGAAGAGAAGGATTGAGCAGGTTAGGGTTGGAGGGCCTACATATTATGGTCCTGTTTTTGACTTGATCCAGTCATATAATGAGAGTTTTCCCGTGATATTCATATCAGACGGGAAGTCCTGGGATACTCCGGATTTTTCTCTTGATAATTTTTATGGGATCCAGGTGGGAAGCGGTTCTTCTCCCATGGATGCGATGAGAACACAATCTGTGTTTTCTGATGAGTACAGGGAGGCTTTTATCAATCTTTTTCGTGATATCCAGGGATATGAATTCCCCTTGTACCTGGATCTTGCATTGAATGAGCAAAGTTTTTCTGCGGGAGATTCCTTGCACCTTACTGCTTATGTAAGCAGCCTGTATAATGGCATCCATTTTCCCAATGAGGAACCATGCCTTCCGGAGGCTGATGTCGAAGTCTTGGTGGATGGAGTTAATCATGATGCGGCACTTGCCCCGGATGGAAGTTATACTCTTACAATAAGGGATCTTGAGCCAGGCATACATGAGATCAATGTAAGCGCTTCTGTGAATGGATTGCAGGGAGAAAGGGTATTTGAGGTCCAGGTAGATGGAAACGAAAAGGATTCTTTCCCTTTATGGGGGATAATCCTTAACATATCCTTGATTGGTATTCTCTTATGGATAGAGAGAAATCGAGTTCTCCTCTAAGGCATCTTTGGTGGTAATCGTTTTAGTGAAAGCTGCACCATTAGGAGGTATTATAGAGATCTTTATTGTATCTCCATGTGTTATTGGAGCAGGAGTCTCAAAATATAATGTTGCCACATCTCTTGGTCCAAGGATACCTTCCTGGTAATTATTTCCTCTCTTGATGTAATCAACTATATAGTACCCGTTGTTGTTTTCAGGTGTGATCATCATATCAACATTATTGTCAAGGACATAATCTGTCTGCGTTGTTCCGCTTATATCCAGAGTTGCATCCTGGACAGATGTTGTCACATCCAGGGTCTGGGGGGCTGAGCTGATATCTCCGAATGATATGTTGGTTGTTGTTCCGGTTGAGAAAGTAAATATCGCATGGGTGTTATTGATGTGGACATAGTCAGGGTTGCCATCATTGTCCAGGTCATTTGCCAGTTCTGCCCTGTTGTTATAATAATCGATATCTACATCTGAATCTCTAAGATCTCCACATACATCACAGGGTGTACCGTTTATTGTTATACGGCCGTAGTCTCCAATGGGCTTGTCCATGTCCATCTCTCCTCCATGGCTTGAAGAGGATGGGTCTACACTTCCTCCTGAGATGTTCTCAAGGTGGACGAAAGTGAATGATTCTGATGAGAGGTTGAATACCAGGTAATCCCTTCCGTAACCTGAACAGAAGGATTCACCGTTGCATACCTTGACATAATCCGGATTTCCATCAAGGTCAAGATCAACATTTCCCAGGCTTGTCCAGCTTCCCAGCAGGATGCTTCCTCCTTCTTCATGATAATAACCCAGTGGTTCTATATTTTCAGTGCGTGGAGTGATGTAGCCGTTGATCGATCTTTCTTTCTGGCCACCTTTCCTGTATTGAAGGTTTGTGGAAGTATCGTCAAGGCCGATTGTTATGATGGTGTCATTGAACTCTATGATCTCTGAACCTGGAGCGAGCTTGATTGTCTTGATGAGCCGGGTGTATTCACCGTTCTCTTTTTCAAGGATTATCTCGTTTATTTCAAGACCAGTACCTATATCCTTTCTTGTCTGTTCTGTTGTCTGGTGGGATCCCTGACTGATGACCCCGCTTGTTTGCATGAGAACTATGACAGCTACTGCAGTAACCATCAAAATTGTTATGAATAGTATGAGAGTACCGATGCCTACATTCCCTTTTGCCATGGGAAGTTTTGAGGTTATTTGGTTTATAAACTTTTTGGTGGCTGAAGTGTATGTCCTGGAAATCAGTAGTTCTTTTAAAAGAGGTTGATCTCAAAGCCTCTCACCTTTTGCTTAATCTGAGTGATGTTTAATCATGGGTGATGTTTTAGATGTGTATAGAGTTTTTCGAAAAAATGACTAGCATCATCGAAGGCCGATTAGTATCTCTATATAAGGTGAAAGGGGGAAGTCCCTTACGGGGATGTCACCTCTTTTTAAAAAAGAAATCAGGCCGAAGTCGATGCCGGAATTATTCGAAAAACTCATGTGTATAGTAAGATTTATAAGGTGGCTGCAGTTTTTCTTTGCTAATGTCTCGCAAGAAGCATCCATTAGCGACTAAGGTCAAGTATTATTATGAGGAGCATTACAAGAAACTGCTCCTGATCCCTATGATCCTGCTTGTCCTTTCTCTTGGACAGATTGGATATCAGTTTGCAACAACTGGTACAATATTTCACCAGGATGTCTCTTTGAAAGGTGGAGTGACGCTTTCTGTGCAGGCAGAAGACTTCGATCTTGATGCAATCAGAAATGCCCTGGATGATGAGAGCTATGATTATGATATAAGGGAAATCAGTTCAGGAGGCCAGATATCTGGATTCATAATCCAGGCTGATATCGCTGTAGATGATACAGGGACAATAAATGATTTGCAGGATAAGGTGGGAAATGTTCTCGGAATGGAACTGGATGATGAGAACTCAAGCACTGAGACAGTTGGTGCCACTCTTGGTTCACAGTTCTTTTTTTCAACAATAAAAGCAATATTGATGGCATTCATATTCATGGGAGCAGTCGTGTTCTTCTATTTCAGGACACTTGCACCGAGTTTTGCGGTCATACTTGCAGCATTCTCAGATATTGTTGTGAGTCTTGCGATAATAAACCTGTTCGGTGTAAAGATCGGGACAGGAGGTATTGCTGCTTTCCTTATGATGATAGGTTATTCGGTTGATACTGATATCCTGCTTTCGGTAAGGGTATTGAAGAACAGGGAAGGAAGCACTATGGATAAGGTATATTCAGCATTGAAGACAGGCCTTACCATGAATATAACAACCCTTGTTGCAGTCTCAATAGCTTACCTGTTCTCAGGTGCAGCGGTGATACAGCAGATCATGCTTATACTTTTTGTAGGGCTCCTTGTTGACATGATAAACACCTGGATCCAGAATGTGGGAATCCTCAGGTGGCATCTGGAAAGAAAACCTCTGAAACGATGAAACTCAAAAAAATATTCACAAATGTCCGTGTATTGATCCTGCTAGTCTTTTTGGTACTTGCAGTAGTAGCTATATATCCTGATTTTACTGCAGAGGGTGTTGCCATAAGGAATGTGAATGTTAACACTTCCGCTGCAGAGGCTGGAATCGAAAGCCCTGACCCAAACTCTCCTCCAATGTCCAGGGAGAGGATTATTGCAATAAATAACCAGCCAATAAAGGATCTTGCAGATTATTACGAGGTAGTAAATGATCTCAGACCAAACCTGACAATAACTTTGCAGACAAATGATAATGTCTATACCCTTACAACAAGGGAGGAATTCGAGACAATCACATTGAATGAAACCACAACAAAGGTTGTGGAAGAAACATACCAGGAAACCATAAATCAAACTCTGGTTAACAAGACAAGGAACAAGACTGTTGTTGTCAACAAGACTGAAAAGCGCAGTCTTGGGATGGAAGACCTGGGTCTTTCTGTATATGATGCACCTAATTCCAATATAAGGAAGGGTCTTGACCTTGAAGGTGGTACCAGGGTGGTACTTAGTCCTGAGGAGAAATTGCCTGATGATACTATTGACTTGTTAGTCTCAAATCTGGAAAGAAGGCTTAATATCTATGGCCTGAGCGATGTTGTCGTGCGTAAGGCAGGCGACATATTCTCTGACCAGCAGTATATAATAGTAGAGATTGCAGGAGCAAACGAGGAAGAGGTAAGAGAACTTCTTTCAAAACAAGGTAATTTTGAGGCAAAGATAGGAGGCAAGGTTGTTTTCCAGGGTGGTACAGGAGATATAACTTATGTATGCCGTTCTTCTGACTGTTCAGGGATTGATCCCAGCCAACCATGCACGCAGATCGATGATCAGGAGCACATGTGCAGGTTCAGGTTCAGTATTGCCCTGAAACCGGAAGCTGCTGAAAGGCAGGCAGCTGTCACAAGCAATCTTACGACAATAACAACTGATGAACAAGGCAACCTGCTTGCCAGGGAAAACCAGTACCTGAACGAGACTCTTGACCTTTTCTTAGACGG
>JAWOGQ010000058.1:0-13929 GCA_046496745.1 Candidatus Woesearchaeota archaeon
ATCGTTGAAACCAATGCAGAAGCTATAACCCATGAATGTAATGCCAAACGCATCATGGGGAAACGTCCTGCTTTTGGAATAAGCAGATTCTATGATATTGACATGTTCCTACATTATCGACACAAATGCGAGTCAGGATTCTTCAGACCTGGCAGGATATATTCCTATGAAGAACCAGGAAAACCAATACTTTACAATCTTGCAATCCAGAATAAGCCAGGTAGAAACGCAAAGATGCATCATGTATCTAGCTGCCTGGAAAAACTTGCAAGGGAAATGAGCGATAGAGGGATCTCATCTCTTGCAATAACTCCATTGGGATGTCATAATGGTGGGCTTAATATGGAAGAAATATTAGATAGCATAGGAAATCATCTTTCAGGTTTTGATGTGACTGTATACACTGCTAAAGATCAGATACCCTTAAACATTCCTGAAACTCCTGATAATGTAGTCAGGGTCCTCTTCTAGTCATTTCCTGCTCTTTTGCGGAATAGGCTTCATTTATCTCTTCCTGATATGCTGTAGCATAATCATCTATTGAAAAGATTCTGACAGGTAAGCCTTGTACAAGCTCTTTTACGTAGGGGATCATCTCATTGAAACAAAATATCTTGTTTATATAAGATACAGGGACAGGTTGATCTATAACCAAATCCCGTGTAAGCTTATTCTGATGAATCAACTGTTCCTCAGAGGCCAATATCCCACCTAACAGCATGCGGTTCCACATGATCTTTTGATATAAGGAAGGCAAAAGCTCAATCACGACACTTTCTTTTGTGGCATAATTTGAGAGGAGGGTATAGAAGTTTTCTTTTGCATTAAAAGGAGGAGGGGCACCAAGAAAAGTAAGCCATTTCATCTCTCTTTTGAAAAATTTTGAGCGTACCCCATGGAAATCATGAGGTTTTGATTCAATCCTTTTTAGATCTGTCTCTTTCATGTCTTTTATCCTGGAGAAGATTTCTTCCTTTTTTTGGGAATATAAAGAGTCTTTGGGGTTGAGGGATTGAATCTTTTTGTTATATGCTTTCAAAAGCAAAGGAGATAAAAACCCATTATCAAGGATCAGCTTAAAAGAATCGAATGAAGTCAGATGGTAATAGCAAAGTGGAATATTCCCTTCAATAATGGCCTGGACCTCATTAAGGTTCAACTTGGTACCAAGACTCCTTAGGAAAACCTCTTTTGAAGAGTCTTTCAAAGAATCTATGGATACATCCGTGCTTTTCTTTTGTTTTTCTGCTTCTTCAATCATCTTCTGCAATATCTCTTCTTTTGGAGGAAATCCGATGATTTTTCCTTGTACCCTGAAGAAGTGATCGAAAGTGATATTAGTAATCCTCGTCAAAAGCTTAGGAGGTATACCTGATTCCTGCTTTCCCAACCTGAAAATCTCAAGCAAGGACTTGTAGAGAAACTCGTTTTTCAGGAACAGATTCATCCGGGGAAGGATACATTCAGTAAACAGGTTTCCATTACTCCTGAAATGGTCCTTGCCACAAATCCGGATAAGATCAATTATATCCCTTAAACCATATTTAATTAGCAAAGGAAGAATCCTTTCAAGTTTTTGCATGACAAAAACAAAATTGGAAGAAGTGGCCAATTTGAGGTTATTCAGTTCATGAAGACCTCTTTTTAAGATGAAAGATTCAAAGCTCACCAATAATTTTATGGTCTTGACCCGGTCCTTGTTGAAACCAAGTATCTGGAAGACTTCCTCCCAGTGGTTTATGCAATATAGCATGAGTCTCTGATGCCCGAAAGGCAAATAGTCCTGAAAGATCATGTGTATGACAAACTTTTTCTCATCAGAAGAAGCGTCTGGAAAGGCCCGGGTTACGATACGACTATATTCAAGAGAGATTGCCTGAGTCTTTTCCAGCTCAGAATCACCAATCCTGATTTTTCCTGACAAGAAAGCACCGTTCTTCTTGACTGCATAAATGTCTGCTTCAGTAATGATCTTGAGGAGTTGGAAGTATACTTTATGCTTAAGGCTAAAAATCAGATTATCAATATATTGATCCTTATATCTTGTATCTATCTTAAAGACAAGGTCACCAAGAGTATCATGGTAATATACAAGTTTTGAGACTATATCAATGACATAATCAGGGTAACCCATCTCTTTCAGGCGTGACTTGCAGATCCTGGCTGAAGTCACAGGGTGTTCAGGATCATTAGTCTTAGGCCTCTTATGCTTAGGCCCCCCTTGTTTTCCTATATCATGGAACAGGATTGCCAAAGAAACGATTTTCCTATAAGTTGCATGCAGGTTAAGAAATTCATTTTTTTCCTGCAGATATGAAAGGGCAATAAAGGTATGCTCATCAATCCTGAAGGAATGGGTCTTGTGGGGCCACCCGGTCTTATCATTTCTTAGCCTTTCCCATTCTGGTATGAAATCATCAAATACACCCAAACTGCTGAGGGATCTTATCTCGCTAATCTTATTATAGGAATTCTCGATAATCGACTTAAATTCTTCTAATGTGAGTTCAGGCTTATTCTTGAAGTATCTGCACTCAAAAACAGCGTCAGGATTTAGTTCCCTTTCTTTTACCGCTTTTGGGGCCACACCTGCAATACCTTTTATATTGCTCTCGATAAAGCTGATATTATCCACGTTCTTTTTTTTTGGCTCATAATTCAGAATCTGATCAATAAATTTGAGGACCAATTCTTCATAATTGTTCCTTATACCCATTGCCCATAATTCATCAAATACTTCTTTCGCCTCCTTCTTAAAGGACTCAACATCCTTATTCATCCCCCAAAATTTCTTGTGCTGTGAGAAGGTATCATTCAACTTTTTGACCAATTCCTGGTATCTTTTCTTGTCGTATCTCATCTTAATAGTCGTGACCAGGGCAAAGGGTTGCACTAGAATAGGTATTGAGCTTTTTTATGGAGTCCTGCATCGCTTTTGCATCAGATGTGGGAAGATCAGTCCTTCCAAGTATTCCCTTCCTAAAAAGGGTATCACCTGAGAAGAGAATGTCTTTGGTCTTGTGGTAATAGCAAACACTACCACGGGTATGGCCTGGCGTTGAAATTACTATCAAGTCACCCATGTCAGAAACAGGAAACAACTTCTTTTTTTGCAGCATCTCAACCTCACGCTGGCTGAATACTGAGTGAAAGGGATTTTTGCGGAAGTCCTCGATTGCCTCCTTTGAGGCATGAATTGTTGCTTTGGGGAAGGCATCCAAGGCTCCAAGATGATCATAGTGCAGATGGGTCAGAAGTATGTGCTTGATTTTGTCCTTATCAATTATCTGGCTTATCATGCGCAGCAGGTCATCCTTTTCTTCCCGGACCCCTGCATCTATCAGTTTTGGTTCTTCGTCTAGGATAAGATAGGCATTTGACTGGCCTGAAAATTTGTATATGTTTTTTGTTATCTCCATTTTCATTCAAAGTATATGTAGTAGAGCAACCATACTGCAATTGCGCCGGTGAAGGCTATAAGATAGGAATAGACATCGAAATATGCAAGGATTGCGTACAAAATTATGAAGCTTGTCACAAAAGTGTAAATCAATCGTGAGTCATACATGACCTTGCTTCCATCAAGGGGCGGAATCGGGAGCATGCTGTATGCAGCGAATGCCAGGTTGAAAAGGAAAATCTTATCCACAATCAAAGAAGGGAGGAGCCCCATCATACCTAATGATTTCACACCTGTTGCAAAAAGGACACTGAACAAAGGCCCTGCTGCTGATACGATAGCAAGCGTCCTTATGTTTGTGCCATAACGGAATTCTCCAAGACGTTGAATCTTCATGTGATGAAGGATTATCCCGCCAGGAATCAACAGCCAAACTGTCCCTCCGCTAAGGAGGGTTATTGCCAGGCTGACGATTATACCATACCACCAGAGCTTGTACTCGACCCTAAAACCATAATGTATCCCTACCAAGCGATAGCCTGCCTGCCTTACCAGGACAGATATCACCACAATTGCTGTCATCAGGAATAAGTTTGAAAGCCATGGTGCGAGTTGAAACTCGGGGCGGCCGTCATTGAGAGCGACAATTATCACAAGGAAAAGGATTGTCAATAGTATGGCTCTGACTTCTGCTGGGTTGAAGATGCCATATCGCTTTAGGTTCTCAAGAAAATTGTTCATTAGGGGTTTTCTGGGTTGTTTGCTTTAAATAATTTATGCCTGTGTTTTTAATTCCGGTTTCAAAGCCAGAACAATTATAAAAAAAGGTGATTTACACAGGAAGATGAATCTTGATAGCATACGTGAGGAGATTGAATCCATTGATGATGATATCTTGAGGCTTCTTGCAAAAAGGATGGAACTTGCACCTGTAATCGGAAAATACAAGAAAGAAAACGGACTTGCAATAACCCAGCCTGAACGTGAGAAGAGCCTTGTTGCAATGCATGTGAAACAAGGGAAGGAGTTAGGGTTGGAGCCTGAGTTCGTAAAGGAATTATATAAACTTATAATGCAGGAGATGCGAAAAAAACAATGCGAATAGGAATAATCGGCGGAAACGGAGGGATGGGAAAGCTTATACGAAAGGTTCTTTCAGAGGATTTTACTGTTATTGTTTCAGATATTGATACTGAGCTATCAAACAAGGAGCTTGTTGAGGAGTCTGATATAATCATTGTCTCTGTTCCAATCGAGATAACAGTTCCTGTGATTGAAGAGATAGCGCCGCTTCTTAGAGAGGAACAGGTGCTAATGGACATAACCTCAATGAAGTGCGACCCTATGGAAGCTATGCGAAAGAGCAAGGCTTCGGTGATAGGACTGCATCCCATGTTTGGGCCTTCTGTATCGAGCGTGGAGGGGCAGACGGTTGTAGTGACACCTGAAAGCGCAGAATGGGCTGAAAGAATAATCACTTATCTTGAAGGGAAAGGTATGCGCTGCAAGAGAACCACGCCTGAAAAACACGATGAGATGATGGGGCTTATCCAAGTGCTAGTGCATTTCAATACTATCGCCATGGGGCATACCATGGCTGCCATGGGTTTTGATATAGAAGAGACGCTTGAGTTCACAAGTCCTATATACAGGATGGAGCTTGGGATGATAGGAAGGATTTTTGCGCAGGACGCTTCACTTTACGGAAACATCCAGATGAGAAACCCTAAAGGAGAAGAGATTCTCAAAAAACACATGGAGACTTCACGAGAGCTATTCAGGGTAATAGAGGATAAAGATATTGACGGTTTCATAAAAAAATTCCGGGAAACTGCAGGTTTTTTCAGGGATTTCAAGCATAAAGCACTAAAGGAGAGCGAGGATTTCATAAATGGAAGAGATCATTACACTAGGCCCTGAAGGTACTTTTGCTCATAAGGCAGCAAAGGATATTGCCAGGCTTTTTGATGCGCCAATAAGGTTTGAGAAGACTATCTCAAAGGTTTTTGACAGGCTTAGTATGGAGAATGTGATTGTGGTCCCTCTGGAGAACTCGGATGCAGGTTCAGTGGGACAGACAGTGGATAATCTTTACAGGATTTCAGATGTCAGGATAATCACAGAGATTGATATCCCAATACATCACAACCTTTGCAGTTTTGTTGAGTTGAAGGAGATAACAGATATATATGCACACCCGCAGAGCGCTGCACAATGCGAGGATTATCTTTCAAAACTGCCTCATGCTGCTGTGATCGAGACCTCAAGCAATGCCAGATCAGCGCAGCTTGCAAAGGAGAATAAGGGAAGCGCGATACTTCCGAGAATCGCATCTGAGATTTATGGTGTGCCGCTTCTGGTCGAGAATATAGAGAATACAAAGAACAATACCACCCGCTTCATCGTATGCAGCAAGAAAAGGATAGAAGGATTTGAGGGAGAAAAAACCAGCATAATAATCGATCCAAAGGAAGACAGGCCAGGTCTTTTATATGAGATACTTGGGATCCTGAGTGATGTTAACCTGACAAAGATAGAGAGCAGACCTTCGAAAAGGGAGCTTGGGGATTACATATTTTATATTGAGATGGAGACTACACCTGACCTGGACAAGCTTGCTAAGATCGCAGAGGTCAAATATATTGGAAGCTACGGGAGATACAATGCTTAATAAAGAACTTGAGAAAATAGACATGTCGCCAATAAGAAGGATGTTTGAGAAGGCTGCAAGCCTGAAAGAACCGATAAACCTTTCCATAGGAATCCCTCATGCTGATGCAAGTGAAGCACTGAAACGTAGGGTGTGTGAGGCCATAGAAAATGGAAACAATGCTTATACTCCTACTAAAGGAAGGCCTGAGCTGATAGAGGCTGTAAAGGCTGAAAAGCCATCAGGAGATGTGATAATCACAGCAGGGGCTGCAGGTGCCCTTGATCTTGCACTGCGAACCATACTGAATCCAGGAGATGAAGTTATTGTCCCTGATCCGTATTTTGTTGCTTATACAGCAATACCGCCCCTGTGCGGGGCAAAGGTGAGGTTGCTTGACACCTATCCTGATTTCAGAATTGATGAGGAGAAACTGAAGCAACTTGTTAATGACAAGACCAAAGCAATAATCATCAATACCCCTCACAATCCTACTGGACGAGTTTATACTCGCGAAGAGATCAAAACAATCGCAGAGATTGCAAAAGAGAATGATCTGCTGGTTATTTCTGATGAGGTATATGAGAATTATGTCTATGAGGGAGAGCATATCTCAATAGGAGAGATGCATGAGAATACCATAACAATAGGAAGCTTTTCCAAGTCACATGCTGTGACAGGCTGGAGAGTGGGCTATGCAGTGGGTCCTGAGAGTATAATCAATGAGATGTGCAAACTGCAGCAATTCACATATGTATGCGCAAACTCTGCTGCACAGGCTGCTGTTGCCAAGGAGAAGGCTGATGTGCCACTTCATCTATACGATACAAACCGTAAACTGCTAAAGCAAGAGCTTGGTGTCTCCTCTCAAGGCGCATTCTATGCTTTCCTGCCAGTGCCAAAAGGAGATAAGCGTTTTGTTGATGCTGCGCTTGAAAAGAATCTTTTGGTTGTACCTGGAAGCGCTTTCTCACAGAAGAGCAGCCATGTGCGTGTATCTTTTGCAACAGATACAAATACCCTGAAAAGAGGGATTGCAATAATAAAAGAGCTCATAGCGAGTATGTAAAGGTATAGCTTTTCTGATTGTCCTGATTGTCCAGAAGGGATTGCATCCCTTCCTTGTGACCTGCACCAACAATTGCGAGAATATGAGCATCGGGATTGCCTGCTTGTATACGTTTAAGGCGGGAGACCATGTGATGGTTCCTGTCTTCAATCAGGACCTTGTAGATGGAAGGATAGCGGTCCTTTACCTGCTTGAGTAGCGTTTCCACTAACTTGTCTGAAGGGACCTTGGAGAGGTCCATCTGCTTCAGCTGTTGGCGATACTGCCTTGAGAAGGTATCAAGAAACATGTGCCACTTGTCTTTCCAGGTAAGATTTCTTGAAAAATTTCTCAAGGTCATCTCAATATCCTGGTCAATAAGAGCTATCTTTGAACCTATATTCTGGGCTTCTTTGACTGCGGCAAGCATGTCTGAGCCAGGCTTTATGCCTACAATATTTCCTAGTTTTTTCTGGGCCCAGGAACCCAGGAGGGTGAAAAGGAAGCCCTGAAAACCGATGCGGGAGATGTCCTTGAAGCTTACTTTTGTCTCAATCTCATTCTTTAAGGCATAAAGGCGTTTCTTATCCAGCTCAACAGCAACAATATCAGGCTGTTTTTCTTTAATATGGGAGGTAATCTCATCAATGCTTTGCTTAGCAATGTGAGATGTGCCTATTATCTCAATCATGAAGTGCAAGATATGCCTGTGTTTTATAAAGGTTTATACTGACAAAAACAAAAACTTAAATAGGTGAAAGATGTTACTATCAAAAGAGTATACTCTGTTGTTTATACTTTACGATGAACCTACAAAGATTATAAACGGTTTAACTCATAAGCGGTAAAAAACCGTAACATATTAATAGTAGTATATGTCGGATTGTTTAAAAATAAAAAAGAGGGGGAGGATACAAGTTGATTGTGAAAGAAGAGTTTTTGAACAAGCTACGGCGATATTTTTCTTTGAACCTTTATGAGGTCAAAGTATGGACTGCGCTATTGTCAAGAGGAGTCTCTACAGCTGGAGAATTGTCTGATATAGCTAATGTCCCCAGGTCACGAAGCTATGATGTTTTGGAATCTCTGGAGAAAAAAGGGTTTGTGGTCATGAAGATCGGAAAACCCATCAAATACATTGCTGTTCCGCCAAATGAAGTCATAGAGCGTGTAAAGAAACACATGCAGGAGGATTCGGATAACCGGATCAAGCGGCTTGAAAATCTTAAGGAAACAGAAATTCTGGAGGAGTTGAATACTTTGCATAATCAAGGGGTTGAGCTTGTTGAGCCATCTGAACTTTCAGGAAGCCTGAGGGGAAGGCATAACCTGTACAACCATCTTGAATTGACCATAAGGAATGCTGAAAAGACAGTTACCCTGGTAACCACAACACAGGGATTCCTGAGAAAGGTTGATGGATTGAAGCCTACGTTCCAGGCAATACACAAGCGAGGTGTCACTATCCGGATCGCAGCGCCACTTACCAAAGAATGCAAGGAATCAGTGGATGAGATCTCACAGTATGCTGAAGTGAGAGATTCACATATAAAATCCAGGTTCTGTGTGGTCGATGGTAAGGAGCTTGTGTTCATGGTTCTTGATGATGAGTCGGTGCATCCTACTTATGACCTGGGAATATGGATAAATACGCCTTTCTTTGCATCTGCGCTTGAGGAATTGTTCGAGCTTGGCTGGAAGAGCATGAAACAGCCAAAATTTGCAAAAAAATAGTTTTTTTTCTTTTATAGCAACTTTTTTATAATCTATGGGGTTTGTAGACGATATGACTCATGAGAAACTGATAGCTTCATTGCACCTTTATGAAAGGACAGTAATACAACATCTCAAGAATGTTTGCACTCTTTCTGGCCTGGCCGAGAAATCTGGTCTTCAACAGGTCGAGATAATGCGCGGTCTTCAATGGCTTGAAAACAAGAAAGTTCTCTCCATCGAGACACAGACAAAAGAGATAATAGAGCTTGATGAGAATGGGAGAATATATGCAAATGAAGGACTTCCTGAAAGGATATTGCTTGAGGAGATCAAGAAGGGCGCAAAGGGCCTGAAAGATATAAAAGGGATATCGCAACAGGAAGCAGGGGTTGCAATGGGTGTATTGAAATCCATTGGGGCAATCAAATTCGAGAACAAGGAATTCGAGCTTACTGAAAAAGGAAAAGGACTCAAAGAGACAGGGGAAGAAAAGGTTCTCAGGAAAATCTCCAAAGGAATCTCCAAAAATGATCTTTCAGAAGATGAAATCTCTGCCCTTCAAAGCCTGAAGAAAAGGAAGAAGATAATAAAGATTAAGGAGACAAAAGAGAAGGTGGCTCACCCTACTGAGTTAGGAAAAGAGCTCATGGAGATGGATATCTCTTCACAGGATTTTGTTGAGAGGCTCACGCCTGAGATGCTAAAAGACGGAAGCTGGAAGGACAAGACCTTCAGGAGATATGATGTCACAATAAACGTTCCAAAGATCAATGGCGGAAGACGCCATTTCATGAATGAATCAATCGAATACGCAAAACGTATCTGGCTTGACCTGGGATTCCAGGAGATAACAGGGCCATATGTGCAGACCAGTTTCTGGGTGTTTGATGCGCTTTTTACTGCGCAGGACCATCCTGTGCGGGAGATGCAGGATACATTTTTCCTGGAGAACCCTGCGAAAGGGAAGCTTCCGGACAAGGTAACTGATGCTATCAAACAAGCCCATGAAGAGGGTATTGAAGGAAGCACAGGATGGCAGTATGAATGGGATCCTGAGGAGGCAAAACAGAACGTGCTCAGGACACATACTACAGTGCTGAGTGTACAGACTCTTGCTTCTCTCAAGGAAGTGAAGCCTGGAAAATACTTCATGCTTGGCCGTAACTTCAGGAATGAAACAGTGGACTGGTCACATCTGTTCGAGTTCAACCAGACAGACGGGATAGTGATAGACCCTGATGCGAACTTTCGGAACCTGCTTGGTTACCTCAAGCAATTCTTCAAGAAGATGGGTTTTCCTGATGCAAGATTCAGGCCTGCTTTTTTCTCATACACTGAACCTTCGGTTGAGATAGATGTATGGCATCCTGTGCATAAGAAGTGGCTTGAGCTTGGTGGAGCAGGCATGTTCAGACCAGAGGTTGTCATCCCTTTGCTTGGAGCAGATATCCCTGTGCTTGCATGGGGACCTGGTTTTGACAGGGTCATAATCGATTATTATGATATCCATGATATAAGGGACTTGTACAAGAATGACCTCAAACAGTTGCGTGAGATGAAAGCATGGATCTGAACAAATACAAAAACCTGCTAATCAATCCTGACAGGTTTTTTGGTTCTGTAAAAAAAGAAAAATCCATACTGAAACCTTTCTTATTCTATGCAGCAGTAATCGGGATCTTCTACCTGACAAGCCTTGTTGCAAGCATGATAGGAGAAATTATCCTTGCAGGAATCAAGGGTGAACCTCCAATAAGGATGTTTGCAATAACAATCGTGTCAGGTGTTCTTGGTTTTATGATTGCGTTAATAACTATCTTCATCAGTGCAGGAGTATTGCACCTATTCATAACGATGCTCGGGGGAAAAGGAGATTATCTTCAGACATTCAAACTTTCATGTTATGGTACTGTACCTTTCCTTTTCCTGGCAATCCTAAATTTTTTTACAATCATACCTGTACTTGGACAGATCATATTAGGGGTGGGCCTGATTGCTGCAGTAGTGATCCAGCTTATCCTTGAGGTCAAAGGGGCACGCGTATTGCATGAGATGACCACAGGGAGGGCTGTTGTAGCAGTTGTTGTAATACCTTTAATATTGGGCTTCATATTATTCATGTCCATTTTAGCTCTAGTAATAATAATTGGATTAGGTGTACTCTAAAATGCCAACTGTCACATTAAACAAAAAGGAATTCGAGAAGCTTGTGGGAAAGACACTACCTCTAGAGGAACTCAAGGATCGGATCAGCATGCTGGGAACTGATCTTGAGAGTATTGAGGGAAATGAGATAGTGGTAGAGGTGTTCCCGAACAGGCCGGACATGCTTTCTGAACAGGGTTTTGCGCGGGCTTTCTCCAGCTTTATCGGAGAGAAGAAAGGATTGAGGGAATACAAAGTCAGGGAATCCGGGCAGGAAGTAGTGATAGATAAGACTGTCAGGGAGGTAAGGCCTTATACAGTATGCGCTATTGTAAGGAACCTGGAACTTACTGACGAGAAGATAAGAGAGATTGTCCAGATACAGGAGAAATTGCATGTCACACAACTGCGGAAGCGTAAAAAAGGGGCAATAGGGATCTATCCCATGGAGGCAATAGATTTTCCGATCACTTTCTGCGGGAAAAAGCCTGAAGAGATATCTTTCAGACCGCTTGAAGCAGATTCTGAAATGAGCGCAAATGAAATCCTTGAAAACCACCCGACCGGGAAGGATTATGGATTCTTACTTGAAGGATACAATGCGTATCCTTTGTTCATAGATGCAAAGGGACAGATACTTTCGATGCCGCCAATCGTTAACAGCCATACCACCGGAAAGGTTAATACTGATACCAAGGATGTTTTTATCGAATGTTCAGGTTTTGATTACAAAATCCTTTCAAGGTGCCTGAATATAATAGTCACTGCTTTCGCAGATATGGGAGGAGAAATACAATCCATTACACTCAAATACCCGGAAGAGAAGCATGTCACTCCAGACCTGAGTCCTAGCAAGCATGAATTTGACCTTGAATATATCAACAGGAGACTTGGTTTATCATTGAACCTTGAAGAGGCAAAGGAACTGCTTGAGCGAATGGGTTATGGTTTTGAGGATGGAAAAGTGCTTGTTCCTTCCTACAGGACTGACATAATGCACATGGTTGATTTTGTCGAGGATATCGCAATCGCTTATGGATACGAGAACTTTGATGTGGTCATACCGGAACGAGGAACTGTAGGACAGGAAGACCCTTTTGAGAGGTACAAGGCAAAGACTGCACAGATCATAGCAGGGCTTGGGATGATAGAGATCAATACGCATCATCTCACAAATCGTGAGCACCAATGCACGAGGATGAATGCTGAGATTCAGCTCGTAACACTTAGGAATGCCATATCTGCTGAACATAACGCACTTCGTGCATGGATGATACCGACGCTTTGCGAGACACTTGCGAACAATAAGCATAATGAGTATCCCCAGGAGATATTCGGTTTCGGATCAATATTCAAGCTGGATGAAAGCACTGAGACCGGAGTCAAAGAGGATGAAAGATTAGGAGTTGCAATATGCAAGGAAGATGCTGATTTCACGGCAATAAAGCAGGTCTTTGATTATCTCTGCAGAAGTCTTGACCTATCCTATGAGTTCGAGGAGACCGAACACCCCTCATTCATACCCGGAAGGGTGGCAAGGGTAAAAGTGAACGGCAAAAAGGTCGCGTATGTTGGAGAGCTTCATCCGGCTGTTCTTACAAACTGGCGTATTGAGATGCCTGTGGCGGTATTTGAGCTTAACATGAGTGATATGTATGAAACGCAAGCATGAGCAGTATGTGGCAGTGTTTCTGATTACGGTTGCACTGCTGGATTTTTTGAATGTGTTCTCTTTTATAGGAATAGCACTGTCACATAAATTTTTTGATATCGTTTTTATCCTGATAGGATTATATATGATAATAAAGAAATAAAGTTATTTTCTTTTCTTAGTTGGTTTTTCTGCAACCTGTTTAGCCTTTTTCTCTGTTATCTCTATACCAATATCCTTTAGCTTTTGGACGACTTTTGCATGGTCTGCATTCTTCTCTATCTCAATTGTCTTGTCCAGTGGCTCAAGATGGGCCATGTTGCATTTCTTACGACGGGTCTGTCCGTCAATCAGAACGTAGTTATTCTCAAGCACGTCAAGAACCACGCATTTCATCCGTGCGTCTCTTCCTGCTAGCTTAACACATATTCTTCCTATATCAATCATTTTTTATCTCCTCTCTCTAATAGCCGTCACCGTACTATTGGGAGTGCGCTTCTTCCTTAATCACTCTTCTAGAACAGGAACTACAAAGAACACCGCCAAAAGGTCTTTCAGGTCTCTTCTGGGTTTTTGTGCACTTGCTTACATCCCTTGGAACTCCTGAGAGCTGTACACCGCACATTGCGCAGTGTGCAATTGAAGGGGTTCGCTCCTCATAATGAACAGCAAGACGGCCACCTGGTGTCTTCTTGGATACTTTTCTCTTTGCGTTTGATTTGTGTTTTCCTGATGGCATGGGTAGACTGGAACCGGGTTCCATTTATAAATATTACTGTGAATGATTTAGGTTTTTCTGTTAGATTCCCTGTTATCTTAAGGAAATTTTAAAAACTCTGAAGAAATAGTACTATTAAAGTAATCTAAAGATAATAAAAATATACTAATTTAGTACTATGGTAAAGATAGTCAACAACAAGGGCCAGTACAAGATCACCATCCCAAAAGATATCATGCTGAGCAAGGGATGGGATGAAAACACCAGGGTCAGGTTTGTTGAGGACACTGAAGGCAACATAATTCTCAAGGAGATAGAAAATGCTAGAGATTAGGCTGTGGATTGCTGTATTCTTTCTGCTAGCTCCAGCTATTTTCGCCAGCAGTCTTGGAGATATTGAACTTGCCGACAGCCTTGGTGATATTGGCAACATGATGGAAGACATACTGCGCAATGATGATGCAATGTTTGCCTTGGTCTTTGTTATCCTTTACATACTTATCTACAATCTTTTGAAGATGCTTTTTGCAAGCGTCCCTCTCTTAGGTGAATCAAAACCTGCAAGAACTATAGCAGGGGCGATCAGTCTTCTGGCAGTCAT
>JAWOGQ010000016.1:0-15972 GCA_046496745.1 Candidatus Woesearchaeota archaeon
AACTTTATCCTTATGGGTAAGGAAAGGTGGTGGTGGTTGTGGAGATAAACCTGAAGATGGTGAAGACCTTGAGATACAGTATCATGATGGGGCTGGATGGCAAACCTTGAAAACATACCAGGCATCCGGTTATAGTAATGGAGAGTCTTTTGAGGATCAAATAAACCTGCCTGCTGCCTCTTATCATCCTGATTTTACGATACGCTTATTAAATCATGGTAGTTGGTCAAATAATGATAACTGGTATATTGATAATGTGGAAATAATAGCAAAACCCAGTGACCCTTTTGGCTTGACAGAATACATATACATAAACTCAACCAACGCAACGATCAACAAGACATTTAATCGTGATTCAGGAGCTCTTGCAAATGCATATTTTTCCTTCACCTACGCGATAAACGATTCACTTTTTGCAAGTTGGGGTAATGCAAGCTGCAATCTCACTCACCCTGGGGGATCAACCACTTTATGGAGCCAATCCTGGGATTCGGCAACCAATCCAGAAGGAGTTTTTAATGTAGAAAAAAGCATAATATCCTATCTTACCTCAGACAGTTTTGATTATAACATCACATGTAATGCAGAAATGGGCTCTGGAAGCATGATTGCTTTTGACAACCTTAGCATAACAATCTCATATGGCAAGGATGATGGATGGGATTGGGATGATGAGGATGGCTCAGGACCTTACGGCTTTGATGATGATGCTCAATATACTCATAACAACGGAGAGGTAATCCTGAACTTTTCAACCCCTGACAATCAATGCAATAATAACGATTGCTCGGGAGCATGGGGTGTTATGTTTTACGTAAATGATTCACTTATTCAAAAGATCAAATCCGGAGCAATCAACTTATCTTTTGGCTATTCCTGGAATCCTGCAACAAACGAATTCGAGACAACCGGAGGGGCAGAGGATGCTGGTTACATAAAAGGAAGGCTAATGACACCTCTCCACTCTTATGAACTTGGTTCTCATATAAGTTCTGTTAATGGCAATACTGGAAAAGAACTTGATTACATAGGAGATCTGAACTCTCCCAGAACAGGGAATATAAGTCTTAAGGTCAATCATCTTTTTGATGTTCCTGGATTTTATTATCTTGATGTTGGCGCATCATTGCTATGTACAGCTAACAATGAGCACGGTTCATTCACTTTTGATGATATCTTATTGTCAGGTTTATACATAAATAACACAAAGGATTCTTACTATTTCCGCAAGGATTTTAATATTTATCCTCCTTTATCCTATTATAGTGACTTCTTGCTTAAGCTAAGGGCTGACGATAATGCACAGGTATTTATCAATGGTGATGAAGTCTATAAGGATACAACCCCACAGACTGCCCAGTACTGGAACAAAGAATTGTCAATACCAAGTTCTCATTTCAAGGGAGGCAAGAACACAATTGCAGTAAAACTAATCAATAATGCAACACCAAAGGCAGAGTTTGATATGGAACTTCAGGCAAATTATACTAATCCAAAAAGAGGAAAGGCAATACTTATAATGAGTGATGGTGAAGCAAATCGAGTTGTCGGTGGATGGGATGATTGCCCTGATTTGGCAGACCCTAGTATTAATCTGGATGGTTCTTGCCCAAATATTGGGGGTGTAGGTGGAGCTACAGAGCAGGTAATAGGTATGGCGTGCTGGGCAAATGAAGTCCATAACATAAGTATCTACACAGTTGCATTCGGTGATTCAGGAGCAGGTGAGCTTGGAATGAACCTCACGGCTTCATTATGCGACAATGAAAGCAATTTCTACACCAGCCAGAATTATTCAGGCCTTTCGGATATCTACGAACTCATCGCAAAAAGCATGATAGAAAAGTTCCAGGGAAATTATAGCAGGCAGTCATTGTCTATAGGAGATGATTTTGGTAAGTCAGAACTTCTTCCAAGCTCTTATCTTGAATTCAACTATACAGTCCCTTCCAGTGCCTACCCTGGCCACGATGACATATTCATCTCTGCAAATACCCTTCCCTTCGGGAATAATATCACAAAAGGCAATTTCACTTTCATGGGCTCATCAAGAAATATAATAGAGTCAAGTGTATCTTCATACTCGGGTGATCACTGGACAAACAACGTGACAGTAAATAATGGGACTCACAACTTCTCAGTATTCACTCTTGGGGAATACGGCAAGGATTTCAAGAGGATGGGTGACCCATACAGGGTGGGAATCCCGATAAAGCATATAAAGCATAATACCACAACTGGATTCAAGATTCATACAGGATTATACCACAACCAGACAGGCAACGGTTCAATGGATAATAGATTCTTCTACACCTTCTCGATAGATAGCCTCGGCATGAATCCAAGCGTAAGTGGTAGTGCAAAAGGTTGCAGATGGAACGTGACATATATTGATGGAACATCTGAATATATAGATATCCCCATGACTTATAGCGGTTCCAAGATATGCCATTATCACAATGCAACTTATGACCGTAATGATAGTATAGATACAGCAGCATACGATCTCTTCAGTCAGCTTGATATTGAAGGTAACCGGAAACTGGTTGTAAAACTTGATCCTAATTTCATGCAGGTGCGGACCTCCACAGTGGGCAACGTGCCTTCTCTTTGGGGTCCATCAATAACTGAGACGAGGGTTTGGAAATGAGATTAAAGAAAGGATTTTTTTTCACAATACTTGCGATAGTTTTCATAGATGTTTTCCTGTTGTCATACCAGTCTGACATCGCTTATGAGGAATTGAACCGGTTCTCAAGTATAAGTTCACGGATAAACATGATGGAAGATTTCATAGAGAGCCTTGAGCAGGATGCTGAAAGGGCTTTGTATATCTCAGGCTATCGCTCCCTTATTACAATGAACAATTACGTGATATCTGAAGCAGATTCTATAACATCCATAAACTCAACATACCAGGAGGTTATAATAAACGGGACATTGTATGGCAACAATACCCATACCCTTCTTATGGATAATCAGACTCTTGATGACTGGGTAAGTAGGGTTGGAAATCTTGCAGATGAACTTGATCTGGAAGTTAACATGACATTCTATAATGTTACAGTGGAACATATATCCCCTTGGAATATCAGGACAAGCATGATGATAAATTATACCCTGAACGACACAAAAGGAGTTGCTTCCTGGAAAAGAAAGGGTAAGGTAACAGCAGTTATCAAGATTGATGACTGGATAGACCCTTATTATGCAATGCACACAGGTGGTGTAATGAGACAGATTAGAAAGACAAATATCACTGATCTCAATTACAGTTCAGTTGTTTGGATGATGGGAAACAAGACATATATGAATTCCACCCATGCGCCTAGTTTCCTTGATCGTCTCCAGAATAAGACAGGTCCGGACAAGAACGGGATATTTACAATAATAAACCTGGATTCAGCAGAGACAAGCAGCAATAACACCAAAGATATCAGTGTGATCGACCACTACTGGTTCAGAGAGGCAAGTGTACCAACTGCAGAGATTGCAAACGTTACGAACAGATTCTCATGGTTCAGGCTGGATCAGGATTACATGCATATAACAAATACGCAAAATGAAACAATTTTCAGCTAAAGCCTTTTTTTTCTCTGTGGATGCTCTTGCCGCATCTATGATAATAGTTTTCGGGATATTGGCATTCTCTTCAGACTTATTCTCACAGAATGCGGATTTTGATATCAACCTTCTTGCAGATGACGCAATAGATGTTCTTTCAGAAATAAAAGTAGGAGAGATAGAAGACCCTTATATCGACTCATTGGTTGCAGATGGAAATCTCACCACAAACCATATGAACAATACCGTGCTTGAACAGATATTGATATTCTGGGCAGAGGGAAAACCAGAAATTGCAAGAACCTTACTTAACATAACTTTGACCCCTGAACTGAAAGGGAACTACAGGTTCGGGTTCTTCGCAGATAACAATGAATCATTGTTTAATGATTCCACAATAAATCTGGATAACCTGATGGTTTACAAGAAATTTGTATCAGGTATTGAAGAAGGAAAAAAGACACATGGTTTCATGACAAAAGTATCCTTTACTGATATCCATTCAAAGCAGACCAGCCTATACCATTACTTCGGTGGTTTCGTAGGGCAGGGAAATGTAACTGCAAACATGTCCCTTCAAAACCTTACAGATTCAGAAATAATAAGTATGGAACTTGAACTTGATGTGGCAAGTGATTTTCTCTTGTATGTCAATGGCAATCTTGTAGGTCTCTTCAATCATGCCGCAGGTTACAAGGAAGCAGATACCTGGATAATAAATGACTCTACATCTCCTTCCCTGGACGATTCCTGGTTTGTTGAAGGGGATAATCTTATAACCCTTGATTTCCTGGGCCAGATGAATGAGAGTTACATAGGTGGTGGCTACCTGAAAATAACATATGAGACAAGAAACAAGAAAGACCCTTACACAAGATTCAAAGGAGGAGATGCAATAAAAAGGATCCCTTTATCAGGTATTAGTGGGGCGATCAACCTCTATGATTCCTTTTATATTCCTGGAGAGATAAATTCCATGAAAGTCCACTTTGATTATATAGCCGAGCATTCGGCAGATAATTCAAGCTCTCTCTTTTTCAATATAGGAAATACTACAGTATATCGCTCAAGCAATTTTACCCTCAGTCATCACAAGGAGACTCTAACAAATTTTTCGCAGATAAACCTTTCAGATATGGGTTTTGAGACGGTTCCTTATCGTGTCGGTTATTCTAATCTATCGTATGTTGTTGAATCATCGAATCATTCCGGAGCAGGAGATGCGATCCTTGTAACTGACAGATCCGGAAGTATGCAATGGGTATTTTACCAGAACAATGATAATGGTAATTACAGGGATGTATCCTACGAGCAATGCACAGAACAAAGGCTCAACGATCCTGACGTATCCCGGATATATGTTGCCCGTTGCGTGGACAAGGAATTCTCTTCTGACATGGTATTGTCCTCACCTTACAACAGGGTTGGGCTTGCAAGTTATGATAGCAATCTTTTGGGTAGCATGGACTTGAATGACGAATACTCTCCATTGAAAGACAGGATTGAGCAATATGAGGCAAGTGGAGGGACTTGTACAGCATGCGGTATCTGGAGTGGAATTCAGACGTTACTCCAGTCATCAAACTCGATAATTGCAAAGATGATCTCAAGGAATGATGAATGGTCTTATTATGAGAATTTTACTCCTGATCCATCCTGGACAACAAGATTTAATGAATCATGGCAGACAGGTAATGCGATCCTTGGTAGCGGTGATGTTAATACTCTCCTTTATACCTCTGAGATACCAATATCATTATGGGGCGGTAATGACTCAACAATAGATTTCTCTTCAGGAGTCAACATGTCAGGTTCCACCTTCCATTATGAGTTGAATAAATCATTGTCTCAGTTCACAATCGAGAACGGAGAATGGACCACATCAAATTTGCGCCTAACCGAAAACTTTTCAGAACTTAAGGATTGGAATTTTGTGGACCTTGACGATTCTGCTGGAACAGAGGTTTCTGCAAACGGCAAGCTTATTCTCTCTGCAGGTGGTGATGATACATGGATGGGTGCTGATGAGTATGCCTCAGTTTTCAGGAAGGTAAAGGGTGATTTCCAAGCAACCGTAAAGATAGATTATCAGGAGAATTCAGACCCTTGGTCAAAAGCAGGGATCATGGTCAAGAATTCAATGCAAGGCTCAGGTTCATCCCAGGGTTATGTCTTTTTGGCAATGACTCCTGGAAACGGCTTTTCCCTGCAGCATGACAGTAACGACGATGGATTCTTGGATTCGAGCACAACTGCTTCTGCATCAAACCCTCCTGACTGGATAAGACTACAAAAAGAAGACCAGATCTTCACAGCCTATTACTCTGATGATGGCATCAACTGGAATTACCTTGGCTCATGCGCAAGCAGCCACGCACTTTCAGTGCAGGATATAGGGCTTTCTGTAACCTCACATGACCCAGATCTTAGTGAAGTGCATTTTGATCATTTTGAATTGGAAAGACCAGGCGGTTTCTATGATTATTTCAACAGGCATGACAATGATTACACAGGATATGAAGAACATGTAGGTAATTGGTACATAGATGATTACCAGCTGCGCCATACTGATAATACGATCCCCGGTAACCGCGAGGAAGGCTTTGGGCCTTACATGGTTTATGAAGGGTTTGGGGACTACAATGTGACAACCCGTATCTACCCTGGGGATGATGACACGATGGGTCTTCTTTTCAGGTATCAGGATGAGAATAATTATTATCGTTTCAGGTTTGACAATACAGATGATTTCGTTAGGGTTGAGAAGATAGAGAATGGTGTTAGGACAATACTCACATCAAATGAGGCATCAAACCTTGGCTTTGATGAGGGAGACTGGCACATACTAAAGATTGTGGCAAGAGGGGACCACTTTGAGTTCTATCGTGGCTCAAACCTTATAGGTACTGTAAATGATCCAACTTTCAGCTGGGGGGGTGTAGCGCCATACGCATGGGGTATGGATGACGCACGGTTTGATCATGTGATTATTGAAAAAAAGTCCCTTGCTAATGCAACATTCGGGGCACACGTTTCAGAGGGATATGTTGAGGCAGTCTCAGATAGCACCCTTAACTGTTCGCTTGATTCTGACACCATACTTTCAGGTACAGGTGGAGCCTATATCCCCCGATCAGGATATCTCAATTGCACTGGTGAACATATCACGGATTTCAATTTGTATTCTGATACTTTTGACGGGTGGGACAAGCACAACAGCACCTATGCATCACATGACACAGGTTGCGAACATGGATACGATGGCGATGGGATATATGTGCAGTGCGGGCCGCAGTATTTTTCAGGCATGGTAAGCGGCTCATGGGGACATGAGTTCTATGTTGAAGAATTCAACAATAAGACCATCCTCTCCTTTTCATTTGACTTTGATGACCTTGATGACAATCTTGAGGAAGAGGCCTGCGTAATTGCACGCCTCTCTGATCCAAAACAAAGCATTTACCTGGGAGAAGAAGTCGCTCCCTTCACTTTCAATACGATGCCTGCAGTCTGGTGCCAGGACTCGATGGGCGATCATAGTGGTAATGTTACAATTGATCTCACACCCTACATCGATAATCAAGGCAGTTATTATCTTGATTTTGGCCTGCTACTGGAAGATACATCCTATAGCACAGAAGGTGCACGCGTGACTTTTGATGATATTAACCTGCGCCATCAGCACACAACCAACCCCGGCACCTATTATTTCCAGAAAAAGGTGCGTTTCTATCCCCCACTAAGCTACTATAAAGATCCTGTGATGCGTCTTAGGACAGATGATTCAGCAGATGTTTTCATAAATGGGATAAAGGTTTACAACAATACACCACAAACTGGAAAATACTGGAATGACGAGGTGGACCTTTCAAAGTCATACTTTAGAGAAGGGGAAAATCTTGTGGCAGTCCGTCTTAATAATAATATCACCAAAAAGGCCGAGTTTGACATGGAACTGACAGTCAATTATACAGATCCAAAAAGAGGAAAAGCAGTTCTTCTTATGAGTGATGGAGTTGCAACATCCTGTGCAAACAGTGCACTTCATGGAAGTTCCTTCTATTGTAATGATTGTGCTGGAAGACCCTGTTGTCCGGATGATGATGGAAACCTGAATCAACCCTGCCCTGATTATCCCAGTCTTAATGATGAGGCTGAACAGGCGCTGGGGATGGCATGCTGGGCAAACGACAATTATAATATCAGCATATATACAGTGATGTTCGGAGATGATCCTGCAGGTATACATGCGATGAACATGACTGCAACAATATGCGACAACGAATCTAATTTCTATCAAAGCTCAAATTATTCAGGTATCTCAGAAATCTACAGGATAATTGCTACTCGCATGCTTGAAGATTTCAGTGGCAATTTCACTCGTCAGAGCCTTGTTGTAGGCGATGATTTCGGCAAATCAGAGCTAAAGCCCACATCATATCTGGAATTTAACTATACACCATCCTATAGGCCCAGGCATGATGATATTTTCATCTCAGCAAACACTTTACCCTTTCAGAATACCTTTACCAATGGTTCATTCCATTATGCAGGACATAAGAAACTTCTTGATGCTGGTATCTCATCATTCTCTGGAGATCACTGGACAAGCCAGGTCATACTGAACAACGGAACCAACAATACGGTCTTTTATCTTGGAGATTACGGTAATGTATTCAAGAGGTTGGGAGACCCTTACAGGGTAGGGATCCCTGTCCATTCTCTTGCCCGCAACAAGACTAACAGGTTTTTTATCCACACAGGAAAGAACGCCACAGAAAAACTCAATGGCTCGATTGATGACCGTTTCTTCTATTCCTTTGTTGTAGAAGGCCTCGGTATCTCTCCCACAGTCAATCCTTCCGCAGAAGGTTGCGCATGGAATGTGACATATCTTGACAAGACAAGTGCAATAATCCCGATACCAGAAGATTACACTGGGTCAAAGGTTTGTTATTATCATAACGCGACATATGATATCAATGATAGCATTGATCAGGCAGCTTACCAGCTTTTTTCACAGCTTGACGTTGAAGGTAACAAACGTCTTGTAATAAAACTGGATAGGGATTTTCTCCAGGTAAGAACCTCTACTGTAGGTTATGTGCCAAGCCTTTGGGGTCCATCAATGGCTGAAGCAAGAGTCTGGAAATAGGGATATTATAAAAAGAAGTTTTACGGAGTTTATAATTGGATACCATCCAAGGTATCTCTTATGAGGAGCTTATCTCCTTTTAAAAAGGGTGCCCAAGTCGATGTTAAATTTTTGGAAAAACCCCTGGAAATAAAAATATTTTTAAATCAAGCGAACAAAGGGATATTATATGGCTGATATGATCGAGACAGGTGTTGACAGGTTACTTAATCTTTTAAAAAAGCATAAGAAGATTTCCACTACAGAAGCAGCAAAACTCCTGGGTGTATCATCAACTCTTATAGAAGAATGGACCTCTTTTCTTGAGGACGAGGGGTACGTAAAAAAGGAATTCAAGCTAACAAAGACTTTTCTTGTTCTTAAAGATATGGAAGAGGATTCCCTCGGAAAGAAAGCAGACGACATAAACAAGAAAAGGGAAGGGGTTGTTCGTAAAGCAGAGGTTGCTGTTGCTGGTCTGGACCAGGACGGGGAAGTTCTGAACACTCTCAAGAAACAGTTTGATGAGATAAAAAGTGACATAAACGATGAGCTCAAGGGCATGAAAGTTGATCTCAAGCAACTGGAAAAGTATGAATCCCTCAAGGGAGACATCGATAATAAGATCGCCCAGCAGGAGAAACAGTTCAGGGATCGCATCAAGTCATTCAATGATGAGGTTGCCCGTGAGCAGGACCGTTTTGACCAGATGCTCAATTCCATAGGTGAAGAAGAGAAGAAACTCCAAAAAGAGCTTGATGAAGCACTCTCTCTTCGTCAGAATGAAGCAGCACTCCGGAAGAAACTTGATGAATTCGTAAATTACATCTCCCAGATAAAGAAGATGCTCAAGGAGAATGATAACGAAGTTGTTGGAACTCAAAAATCCCTGAAGAAACTGGGCAAATATGCAGAAACACTCCATGGTGAAGTGAAGGAGAAAAGGGATGAGCTGAATTCCTTGATCAAGCAGAACAAGGAATATGAAGCAAAAGTAACAAAGATGCAGGAAGACCTTCTCAATCAATTGAAGGAAAACAAGACAAAAGAGAAACAAAACGAGATTGCCCAGGATAAGTTCAAGCAGTTCTTCGCAAAAAAACAGGAGATGGAAAAGCTCCTGGAAGAAGTCACAAGGGAAAAGGACAGTCTTGAGCAGGAACTGGTGGATCTGATAAAGAAAGCAAAGGCATTCAATGCTTCAGCAGACCCTGACACTGTAAAAAAAGAGATTGATGCGATTGAGACCGCTCATGATTCAGTAGAAGCCAAGCGGAAAGTCTATGAAGAGAAGATGTCAAAGCTTGTCAATGAGCTTGGTGGTAAGCAGGAGAAGAAAAAGCGAAAGTGGCTCAACTTTTGATTATCACTCGACAAGAATAACAAACATATATAAATGGGAAAAAGGGTAACCCATTAGGGGTAGCGTAATGGTTGTCATTCAACCGCCAAAAGGGGGTAAAACAATAAGCAGGGAACATTGCTTGGATTTGTCTAGATTGAAAGATTCTGACAAGGAAATAAAGAAGCATTACGAGGAGCAACTAGCCCAGAAATCATCGGAGCTGACCAAGGCCCGTCGTGATTTATTCAATCTGAAAGAAGAGTTTGAATCCTATGTCCGTTCTATGGACGAGAAATTCTCCACAAAGAAAGCCGAGCAGGAAAGGCTTTTTGATTTCGTCAAATCTGTTGAGCATGAGCAAAAAGACATAAACGATAAGGTTCATGAGCTTCGAAGACTTGAAGCATCCATCAAGGATAATCAAAAGGAACTCAATTCTAAAGAGAAGCAGATAACAGAAAAGCAGCAGGCCCTTGAGGCGGAGATGAATCGCCGAAGAAGGGAGATGCAGGAACGTGAATCAGAGCAGCAAAAGCAGATCGAAAACAAGTGGAAGGAAGTAAAGCAAAAGGAACAGGATATTCTCAATAGGGAACAGGAGATCGTCAGGCTCAAGGAGAGTTTCGAATCTCACCTCTCATACATGCAGCATGATAAGGACAAGCTTGATGATAGATCCCGTGAACTTGAGGAGCAAAAAAAAGAATTAGACCAAAAAGAAGCTGATTCTGAACAGAAACTGCGCGAGGCAAGGAAGGTCCGTGATGAGATACAGGAAATAAGGGATGAGATAACAAAGCGTGAGAATAAACTTTCGATCAAGGAGAAGCGTACCCAGACAGATATGCAGCAAAAAGAGGAGCATCTTCGTAACCTCGAGAAGCAGTTGAAAGATAAGCAGGAGAATATAGCCGCCGAGATACAGCGTAATGAAAACATAGTCAAAGATATTGAGAATCAGAAAAAAGAGCTCTCCTCCCTTCATGATCGTGAGATGGAGGTCCAGAGGCGGGATGCAGACATAAGTTCAAGAGAATCAGCCTTGCAGGTAAAAGAGGAAGATGCAAGGGATCGCCTTAATAATATTGAAAGACAGGAAAAACAGCTTCGTGAGAAAGAAGAGGAAATAATGCGAAGAGAGACCTCTCTTCTGAAACGTGAAGGAGAAATAGAACGTCACAGCACAAAGACCAGCCAGGAGCTCCAGAAAAAGCAGGCAGAACTCAACAATCTTATCCAGGTATGGGATGAGCGAGTAACAACAATCAAGCAGGAACAGGAAAAGACCGAGGAAGAGAACAAAGATTTGCGTGAGAATCTTGAAAAAGAAAAACATGAATTGGCAAGGAATAAGCAGGAACTTCTTCGCCAGCAGACACGGCTTGAGAATTATCACAAGCAACTTGCTGATAAGGATACAGAACTCAAGTCAATGGCCCAGGATATCGCTCAGCGTGAGAAAGAGATAAGGTCCAAGAATGATTTTCTCAACAAGCGCGAGGATAAGCTTTCAAAGGAATTCTATGAGAACAAGGAGCAGCTCAACAAAAGGAAAGATGCTCTGCTTGCATTGAAAGTATCAGTTGAGAATGAGATCATCAACCTGAAAGAAGAAGTAAAAAAACGCAGCAAGCTTTATCATCAGAACAAGGAATGGGAGAGAGATGTTTCAAAACAATTTGAGCGCCTGGAACAATTATTCACCAGAAAGCAAGAACTTCTGGACAATCGCTCACGCATCATACGTACAACCCAGCAGGAGAAGGTCCTTGAATTGAAGAACATAATAAAAAATCATAATGCTGTCCTCAAGCAGGTTATAGATGAGAAGGAGTACAATCAGAAAATAATATCACGAAGAGAGAAAGAACTTCAATTCCAGGAACAGAAATTCAGGCAAAAGAAAGAAAAAATTGAAAATCTTTATAAAGGACTAAGACAAAGAATTAATGATATAGCAGAAAAAGAGCATGCACTGGAGAAAAAAGAGGCAAGCTTGCATAATATCTATTATGTGGGCCTCAATGAATTCGAAAAGCGTAAGGATGCCCTTATCACGCTCAAAATTTCGTTGCAGGACAAGGTCAACGAGCTTGAGCAGGATATTCAACGTCAAAATGCATTCTTCAAGGCCAAAAAGGAGTGGAGTCTGAAAATGAGTGCCCAACTAAAAAAGGTAGATGACTATTTCTTAGAGAAGAAAAAGCTACTTCAAAAAGAGAAGCGCTATATAACAGAATACAAGCGCAAGACAAAAAAAGAAGTTGACCAGAAAATCCGCGAGTATAAGAAGATACTTGACAAGATCGAAAAGGAACGAAAAGCAAATACAAATCTATTGACAAAAAAAGAGAAGCTTTTGCGTGAGAAACAGAAGAAGCTTTCAGAGAAAGTAAAGAAGGATAAGGAGTCCATAACCAAGCTTGCAAAGGATAAGAATCAGAGAGTCTCAGACAAGCTCAGGAAGATTTCCTCAAAAGAAAAATCAATCACAAAACAGCTTCAGGAAATAGATAATGCGCGAACAGATCTCAAATCATTGAAAGACTCTCTGGAAAAAGAGAGCCAGGAATTTTCTGAACGTCTCAATGAATTCAATGAAAACCGCGAGCTTAATTTCCAGAAGATTGATGAGAAAGTAAAGGAATTCAGGAAATTTATGAGGAAATATGACCTCAAGGCATTTGATGATAAGGTCGAAAAGACATTCCAGCTTTTTGAGCAGATGAAAGAGCTTGAAGAGGACATCCATGCAACAGATTCAAAGATTGAAAGCAAGCGTGACGAGCTCAAGAAGCAGGAAGAAGCCATCCTTTCAAGGATAAAGGTCCTTGAGCACACAGAGAATGACTTAAGAAAGGTTGAAGAGCAGATAAACCAGGACTATGACGGTCTTGTCCAGCAGAGAAAGAAAGCAACTGAAGAAGAAAAGCAACTTAAATCGATGATAGATGAATTGCATAAGCTCAAGGTTGACAATCCCCGTATTAAGGAGAAGCATAACCAGATCCTCAAGAAGATGCGTTCAATAAATGATGAGGCAGTTTCCAAGTATGTTCTCCTGAAAGATCTCGAACGTGATATTAAGGATAAAGAAAAGCAGTTGGAAAAGAAATACAAGCAGATACAGACTAAAGAGGAAGCAATAAAGCTCAAGGAACAGAAACTCACAAACAGCAAGAAAGCTTTTGAGAAGCTTAAGGATGAAGGTATATTCCGTTATATCAAGGAAAACGAGTCCGAACCTTTAGAACAGGAGCAAGAAGAGCGCCCAGATGAAGAGAATATCCGGATGCTCCTTTACAAGGCCCGTGAATTGATCAACGACGGAAATTTCAAAGAAGCATTCGATCTCATAAACAAGGCTGAGGCAAGCTACGATTCACTGGATGGCGTCAAGAGCCAGGATATAAACTTCGAGATAATGGAACTCAAGACAGACATTCGCATGTCTGATCTCGATTGAACGCATAAATTTAAATTCTTATTTTCAATTCATGTATTAGTAGATGAAGCGTCCGATAATTGTTGGGATCGATCCCGGAACAACCACTGCTGTCGCTGTTCTGTCGATAAATAAGGAAATCCTTCTGCTTGAATCAGCCCGCAAGATGGGTTTTGATACCCTCCTATCCCGTGTGATTGAATTCGGGATACCTCTTGTTGTAGGATGCGACAAAAAAGATGTTCCTGATTTTGTCAGCAGGTTTGCAGCAAAGACCGGTGCCCGTATCAAACCACCTCAAAATGACATACTTGTTAGTGAAAAACGTGAGCTTGCAGGTTCCTGCAAGAACGATCATGAACGTGATGCCCTTGCTTCAGCCTATTATGCTTATAGGCAGATACAGAGCCAACTTACAAAAATCCTCAAGCAAACAGAGGATCCTGAGATTATCACTTTGGTTGTAAAGCATGACTTCAGCATCCGCCAGGCTACAGACATTGTGAATTCGCCTGATAAGCCTGAAAAAAAGATTGTCCGTAAAGCCATTCAGCCTCAGAAACGTGAACCTGCAATCAACACCCTTTATGGAAGGATAAAAGATCTCGGGCTTGAGAACCAGTCCCTCAGGTCAAGACTTGAGAGGTTGCATGATAAAATCTCAATCCTTGAAAAGACAAACAAGAGCTTGGCCAGAAAAGACAAGGCAGAAGAGATACGCAAGAAAGAGAAGACTATCCATAACCTCAAAAAATCAAAAGCACACCTGAAAAACCAGGCACACACATTAAAATCTGCTAATGACTCTCTCACTGATATACTTGTCAAGTCCCAGCATAATACTCTTGTAAAGGTTCTTGAAGATCTTAGCTCAAAAGAACTCAAAGAAAAATCATTCCTTCAGATATCAAAGGGCGACGTCTTGTTCGTGAAAGACCCCAGGATAATCAGCAAGACAACCAAAAAAACCCTTGATTCCCTTGACCTTACAGTGATCGCATCCAAAAGACCCACCCTGAACGCAATATTCATACCAGAAACAGAGATTCAGTTTCTCAATGACCATCCTTTTTTCCTGCTCATTGACACCAAAAGCTTCAGGAAAACCCTTGCCCGTCAGGACCTCATAGGACAGATTGTGGACGATTATCGCCGGACCAGGTGACCTTTCTGTTTACGGTAATCATCAAAAGGCATATGCACCTTCTTTTTTGTATGAGTATCCTTCAGATAAAGTTTCTTATGGATCCCCAGGACCTCATAGACCGTTCCCTTGACCTCTATCTCATCTCCTTTCCTGATGTCATACTCCCTGAAAAGCACAGTCAGCCTATACAAGTCCTTATTGTTCTTTGTATCTCTAGTATGGAGTGTAGCGGTCTTCTTCATCTCTCCTGCAAATTCTTTTTGGAGAGTTTTTGCAAAACTGCTTAAGAATTTGTTTGACTGCATATAGAAGTCATAGCCATTCTTTGCCTTCTTCACATAAGCAACCAGTTCTTCAGGGATATTCTCCTCACAGTAATCAAGCAATTCCTGGCTTACATCCCTAAGTTGCAGTATGCCTTCATAGTAATTTGATGGCTTCATGTCTTTTTGGAAAGCCTCCTCCTATTTAATAGTTTTCCGGATAATTTATCACCACTCAGGGGTAAACTTTATAAACTCTATCTATTTTCCAGCCCCTATGGATAGTTTTGCCTTAAAGCAGGAAGAACATAAAAGAATAAAGTCTGAAAATGTTGAGAGGCATGAATATGGTTCTACTATCTTCCACGCTTTTGAGAAGTACTGGCGGTTCTATGATAGTATAAGAAGCAAAATCTTTCAGGCAAAAAAGGCTGATGAGAGATTGTATGATGATTGTGAATTCTTAGAGGAGGAAGAGTTGAGGCCCTCCAGTCGGATTGACACAATCTTTGAAGAAAGCTCCTCTGAAAAGTTTGGGCCACGCGTGGATAATCTCAAAGAACAGGTCAGTATCCTGGAGCAGATTGTCAAGAACAGTAGCGAGGTATTCGATAACCTGGAATTTTATCCTTCTTGGGTATGGAACCTTGAAGAAGAAATCTTAAAGGGCCACAGTGATAATTACAAATTGGAGACAGAAAATTCTAACTTAAAGTCAGAGAAAGAAGCACTTGAGAAAACCATTGAAAGATTGGAATCAGACAATTCCTTGCTTGACCAGAAAGTGAAGACCTATGAGAATGACCTTCAGGAGCTTCAGGGAAGATTTGAAAAGACTGCAGCTTACCTTGAGAAAGTGGCTCATGAGAAAGAATCCTGGAAGAATCAATATCAGGAGATTCAGGATCAGTTAAGAGATCAGGAAAGAGACTACCAGGATCTTACAGAAAGGATTGGATATTTTGAATCCGCCTTTCAGGACCTTGAAAGAACAGGTAAGAATGTCAGGGATATCCCTGGTTACATCTCAAGCCTGGAGTCTGAATTGAAAGCTCAAAAAGAAGAATACAAGAC
>JAWOGQ010000072.1:0-3594 GCA_046496745.1 Candidatus Woesearchaeota archaeon
ATATGAAAAACAGCAAGCTTATCATGGTCGTGATAAGATTTGCAGCAAATGAAATCAATAATGCTCTTGGATATCTTGTCCTCAATAATAACATCATTAAAATGCTTTCGGCTAATACTACTAATGTTTCAATGATATAAATATTGTTAACTAAATTCTGGTAAGAGAATGTTGCAAGAGGCAAAGTAAAAGAATTTATCAGAATAGCATATAGGAAAATTTTTGGTGTATCTTTTCTGACAAAAATCCAGATTACAGAGAATTCCACCACAATAGTTATTATCAAAGATATAATGTGCCAATACATAGGAGTCATTTCTTTCTTATAAAAATAATTATGCCTATTATAGCAATTGCCGCTATTGGCAAAATTATGTGCCAGAATCTAGCAAACCACCAGGGTAGAATTGCTATTTTTGAACGGTCAGGTATGACTTCCTGAGATTGAAAAACTTTTTCTTCTGTTGTTCCATCTGTATAGGTATAAGTTATTTTGGATTTTTTAATCTCAAAATTATTTTCACTCAATGATTGGATATCTAGAGTTATGGCTGCTTTTTGCAGGGGATCATTCTCCTGCACTGGACTGAAAGCATTAAGTTGAATATTTGATCTTATAAGTTTTGAATTGTTTTCTTCAAAGAAGTCCCTGTTTAACTCGCCTTCATTAAACTCTGCTTTTTTAATAGCATAAATTCTGGTCAGACCAATTTTATAAAAACTGAAACAATCGCCTTGATTAATCATTCCATAATCTTTTGCTCTCTCATCATGGAAAACAAGAACATAATCAGGATAATCATTAATATTTGAGATTTCATAACACCAATCAACAGATTTTGTTCCAGGTATTATTACATCTGCTGATACTGCCTGACAAAATAATGCTAGAGTGAGCAAGATGATAATTTTGTACCTCATAATGTCTTATTGATTATTATTATATTTAAATATTTCTAAGACCGTCAATAAGGGTTAGGCAAATAAGAAATAATTCCTAAACATTGAGTACCTTTGACCCATTCTACCTCCATCAGTTGTTAGAATTTTTTATTCCTGGCGAAAGCTTTATATAATATTGACACATGCCAATACGTCAATATGAACCGTGCACTCTTATTGTTCAAGGCGTTATCTGATGAGACGCGGTACAAAATTCTTGAGTTGCTTATAGAAGGCGAGAGATGTGTGTGCGAGATTTATCCTAAGGTAGATCGTACACAATCAACGGTCTCGCTTCAACTCGGAAAGCTTGAGGATTGGGAGATTGTTGAATCAAGACGTGAAGGGAAGAAGATCTATTATAGTCTAAAGGATCTCACTGTGTGCGACCTTTTCAAGGCTGTTGGCAATAAAAAAGGACATATCCTGAAGAAAAATTGTTGTAAGGGTTGATAAAGATGGATCATGAGGTAAAGAAGACTGTTAAAAAGAATTATGCTGCCGCAGGATGCGGGTGTTCCTGTAACTGCAACCAACTCAGCAATGATGAGATTGCACAATCATTGGGCTATTCTGAAGATGAAATCAACTCAGCCCCTGATGCGAATCTTGGCCTTGGTTGCGGGAATCCAACTGCCCTTGGTGAAATAGAAGAAGGGATGACTGTAGTTGACCTGGGGGCAGGAGCTGGGTTTGACTGTTTCCTGGCTGCAAAAAAAGCTGGTAAGGTTATAGGTATAGACATGACTCCGGAAATGGTAAGAAAGGCAAGGGATAATGCTGCAAAGCATGGATACGAGAATGTGGAATTCAGGCTTGGAGAGATAGAAAACCTGCCGGTAGAGAATAACTCGGTTGATATCATAATCAGTAACTGTGTCATCAATCTTTCACCAGACAAGCCACAGGTCTTTAAAGAGGCGTACAGGGTACTAAGGGATGGTGGAAAAATGCTTATCTCGGACATGGTTCTTCTGAAGGAATTGCCAGAAGAGCAGAAGAATGACCCTGAGCTTATTGCAGGCTGTGTTGGAGGAGCTGTTTTGAAGGAGGAATATATCAGGATGATTGAAGAAGCAGGTTTCTCTGTAGAGATCATCTCTGAGGATACAGATATAAGTGAAAGGCAATACGGTGGCCTGCCTGTATCAAGCCTTAAACTCATAGCTACAAGGTGATAAAATGAAAATCGAAATACTAGGAAGCGGTTGTCCTAACTGCAAGAGACTTGAAGAGAACGCAAGGAAAGCGGTGCAAGAGAAAGGAGCAGATGCAGAGATAGTAAAGGTAGAGGATATCAACGAGATTGTCAATTATGGAGTCATGTCAACTCCTGCAATAGTCATTGATGGTGAAGTGAAGAGCTATGGAAAAGTAGCTGATGTTGAAGAGATCAAGCAGTGGTTGTGATGGAGAGAAAGGATTGGCAATGGCTTATCGGGATAGTGTTTATCTTTGGAGTATTCTATTTTGTGCCACAGGGAAGTGAGTGGTTTACAAGCTCAGTTGTCTCTGGCGTGAATCTACTCAGTGAATATGCAAAAGAGCATGTCCTGACCTGCCTTGTGCCAGCACTGTTCATCGCAGGGGCTATCGGAGTTCTTATCGGGAAAGATAAGGTTCTCAAGTATCTTGGAGGAGATGCGAAAAAATATGTATCTTATGGGATCGCTTCTGTTTCTGGTGCTATTTTAGCTGTCTGTTCGTGCACGATACTACCTCTTTTTGCAGGAATCAGGAAGAGAGGGGCTGGTCTTGGTCCTGCAATCGCTTTCCTTTTTTCAGGACCTGCAATCAATGTAGCGGCAATATTCCTGACAATCAGTGTTCTTGGCCCGCAAATAGGGATAGGGCGTATTGTATTTGCAGTGCCCTTATCCATACTAGTGGGATTAAGCATGGCATTAATCTTCAGGGAAAAGACTGAGAAGGGAGGACTGCTCATGCAGGATTCAAAAAAAGAAGTATCATATGTCACCTTAGGTGTGTTCTTCGCCCTGATGGTGGGCATACTGGTTGTCAATGGATTACAGGTAAGTGCAGGGATAAGATATATCATAATGGGAGTGATGGCATTGGGTGTTGCAGGCATAGCAGCATTCAGGTTCTCAAAAGATGTCCGGAACCAATGGCTTGAGGAGACCTGGAAATTTTCCAAACTTATACTTCCACTCTTGTTTATAGGTGTATTCGTTGCAGGATTCATCATGCCTCTTTTGCCTGAATCCCTGATCACAAATATTGTCGGGGAAAACACAATTCTGGGAAATCTTGTTGCTTCAGTATTCGGGGCATTCATGTATTTTTCAACATTGACTGAGATACCAATACTTCAGGCATTGATTGAGAAGGGGATGCATTCAGGGCCTGCGCTTGCATTATTGTTGGCAGGGCCTTCACTTAGTCTCCCTAATATGCTGGTTGTGCGAGGTGTCCTTGGAAATAAGAAAACAGCAGTTTATGTTGGCCTAGTGATAGTATATTCATCAATTGCAGGGTTGATTTTTGGAGGGATAGTATGAGAAAACTAATGATAATAATGATTCTTGGTATAATGCTTATCTCAGGATGCACTACAAGCAATGAAATGGAATCTGATTCATGCAATGTTGCTGGGACATGCAATGCTGTGCTTGATACACCTGAGACAGA
>JAWOGQ010000066.1:0-3530 GCA_046496745.1 Candidatus Woesearchaeota archaeon
CTTTGACAAGGAACATGATCCCAATGCCAAATTCTTTCCTGAAACCTTTAAGACAGGTTACGATACTAAGCAGATAATTGCACCTATAGAAAATAAGCATCGTGAGGATTGGAATTTCATCAAGAACAACAAGGTTGAAAAACCTACTGAATGCGGTAATGGCGCTTGTATATGTCTTATTGAAAAAAAGGAAATACTTAACTGCCGTGTTTTCGATGAAGAAATAGTATTAGCAGGCCACACTTTTGATCAATTTGAAGACCAGACAAATGGGATACTGGACCTTATCCACCAGGAAGAGAATCTTGCATTTGATGACCTGGTTCAAAAACCTCTTCCCCAGAATCAAGGTAAAAGTAAAGATATTGCTCTTGATGATTTCTCAGATGAATGGACTGGTTCTTATGGCTATCTTTTTTTGTTAGGCCATCAAGAGTATGGCTGGTGGGATGGAACTAAAGGACCTGGTAGTAGGGAAGGAAAAAAGGTGTTTGCTCCCTTTGGAAATAGGAATATTTATCTGGAGAAGATGGAATACCAGGGCACTACCTATATTCTTTTGGCACCGCTTGACTTGACTGATGATTTCAATGAGTATTTTATTGAATACCGCAAAGAACTCTATAACGAAGAGGGCAAGAAAAAAAAGCTTACCCAGGAGATTGAAGAATTGAATGAGAAGTTAAATGGTCAGGGAGAACCTAAAGAAGAATTGGAAGAAGCTCTTAGTGAGACTGTTAAATCAGAAGAGACCTTCATCCACGAACATTTCAGACCCTTTGTCTGGGAAAACAATTGGAAGGACTTCTGGTTGAATCTGGATGGCACAGATCTTGAGGACACCATAAATGATCTTACAGAAGATGATATTGAGGTTATAATCCGAGTAATGTCCCAATCATCAATGGAGCATTCTGACCTGATCATAATTAGAGGTTTATTTGGACTCTCTGAGCAGCAGATTAATTCTTTAGAGGAAGAAAAGGAAGAATATTATCTGGGCTGGTGGTCTGAAGAGGGAGAAAAATACATTAAAGTTCAGGCTTACGGGTATCCAAAAAAGTTAATCTTGCTGACTGATGAAGGTATCGAGAAACTCTATGAACTCTATGAGGATAAAACAAGCCTTTATGAAGAACTCTATCAAAAATGCAAGAAATTCGAGAGTGAATACGGCGATTCAGAGATGTGTGATATCACTATGTGTATTAAGCAGATGGATGTACAAACCATGTGCATCTGTGAGCATTCTGACGGCATTGAGGCCTGTAGGATTGGCAAGTGCACAGACTCAGGCTGCAAATAGCAAAAATCATATAAACTAAGCCTTCCACTTCTCTCTTATGGACAAAAGAGGCGAGAATAATACGGAGCTTCTAACATTTCTTCTTGACCTTATACTCATAGCTGCATTGCTGGTTTTCATGCTGGCAAGAATCGGTGCTTACGAGGATAGTACCTATGCTGAGAAGAACTACCTCTCAAAAGACCTTGCTCTTCTGGTAGATACCATCTCTGCCTCCCCTTATGAGATAAGTTACCTTTACGATCCTAGTAAGATCGACCTTTCACGCTATTCCTTCTCTTTCACAGACCGTGTGACAGTAGAGGATGACTCCAAAATATACTACCCCTTTGCAAAGAACGATCATATCCCTTTCAGGGCAGAGGAAATGGAGAATCCATCCAGGATATACCTGGAAAACAAGAACAGGGTATATATTGCAGAGGATACAGGAACCTCTGTCTGCAGCAAATCCCTTGATACTAAAGATCCAGATTGGAAGCAAAACCTCATTGTGCTTGACCCGTATGAAACAGATGATGGTGCAAAGGTTGATAAGGATATCATGTGGATCTTGGCAGAAAATGTCCAGGGCTATCTTAATGCCAATGTGAAACTCACCTCTACTGATCTCACAAAGGACAAGAAAAATTTTCAAAATTACGATCTCCTGATTGAGATGAAGCCCGGAAGTGATAAAGAGACTATCACTCCTGTCATAATCTCCTATGATCAGACTAATCCTAGGGCCAGGAAACTCTCCTGTATCCTGAAAGAAAGATTTGAGAAAGCAAACCTGGAAATTGGGGCCAATAAGGTCAAGATTGAAATGAGACCTGGCGCTTCATTCGTAAGCATTGAAGTAGGCAATGTCCGCAACGAGAATTCAATACTAGACAAAAAAATACAAGAGATCTGGAAAGCTATTGCAGATGGGATTACTGAATTTTACGAAGGGTAATGTCTCCCTTGCTGGGGTATATTATATATGGAAGCTCTTGATGATACTTATCATAGGTGTAGCCATGGTCATGGTTCTAAATTCAACAGTAACTGAGGACGCGGATACAAGAGAGGTGGAAGCAACCCTTTTCATCCATCGCCTGCTCTATACCCCCCATGGAATCTCCTATTATGACCCTGGCCTTGACAAGGTAAGGCCTGGAATAATAGATCTTAGCGGTTTTGATGAATCCGCAATAAACTACAGCAGCGATTTCCAGGACCACATAGCTGCTAAGATCGAGCTTATCAAGAAAAATTCGGGACAAACAGAGACAATTTATTATAACAAGGAGGCTTACATGAAACTTGAGCCAATATCATATAGTGGGAAGGGCCCTGGTTCTGTCACGAAAGTTAGGCAGTCCATTTATGTCTTGGTAAATGAGGCAGGTTCATTAGAACCTGGAAGATTGGCGATAACAGTGGTGAAACAATGAAGAAAGGGCAATTGGTATCAGAATCAGTAGTTATAGTGATGTCAGTTATTGCCCTCATAGTTGTCTTCATTATCTTCTTTTTGCTTTATAGCCCGGATGACCCGATAGAGTTCAATATTGAGAAAGAATCCAGGCATCTTACCATTGACATGATGCTTAACAATATCCTTCAAACAAAAGTGGATGGAATGAACATCAGGGACCACTACGCAGCAACTTATGAAGCATGTTCCTCTGGAACTGCCTGCCAGCAAAATATCACTTATTTCAAGGGCAAAGTCCAGGAGATAATGGATTTTTCTGAACATACATTCAGGGACGTAGTTACAAAAGACAAGGAATTCATCGATTGCATCGGAACATATATGATTCAATTTTATGAGAACAAACCCCAGTCTTCTTTTGATCCAAATAACCCCACGGATGAGTTTGGTAGGCATGATCACCCAAAAGGCAGGATATTTTCAGAAAATGTTTTTAGTGGCAAAGGCTCATGCAATAAGTATTTTTCGAAACCTGATCCAGTATCAAAAAAGATTTTACTAAAAGATGGAAAACAACTAATACCAATAAATGTGACCCTCAGAGTAGAGTATGTAAAATGAACAAGAAAGGAATGATATTTCACGTAGCAATTGTCTTAGTTGTAATTATAATAATGGTTCAGATCTACTCTGTAGCAAGCAAAAAGGATGAGAAGATAGAGTACAACATAGGTCACCAGCAATTCTCCATCTACCAGCAATACCAGGAAGCCGCTGACAAAGAGGCCTTTCTTCAGATGCATACCCCTTATTTCCTTA
>JAWOGQ010000012.1:0-3148 GCA_046496745.1 Candidatus Woesearchaeota archaeon
CTTCACTGGCGCGCATACCCCCATTGCAAGAAGGTTGGCTTTTTGGACATAGAGACAACAGGCCTTTCAAAAGAAAGGGATAACGTCACTGTTATCGGCCTCTATGATGGGAATGATACTAACATCCTTGTTAACGGAAAGAACCTTGACCAGTTCGAATCAATAGTAAACCAATACGACATGCTTATAACCTATAACGGCAGATGCTTCGACATCCCTTTCCTGAAATCAAAATTTCCATCCGTAAATCTTAACCAGCTTCATGTTGACCTGCGATTTGTCATGCGTACCCTTGGCTATAGTGGGGGACTCAAGATGATAGAGAGATCCCTTGGCCTTGCACGTGATGATGAGATATCAGATGTTGATGGACTTGAAGCTGTCCGTCTTTGGCACAGGTACCAGAAGGGAGATGAGAATTCATTGAAGAAGCTCATTGAATACAACAAGGCAGATATAAAGAATCTAAAGTTTCTGATGGATTTCGCATACAAGCAACTCATGCGTAATTATCAAAGGCCGCAAGTATCTCATGCTCTTTGAAAGGTTTGCTTATGTATTCATCTGCACCGGCATCTACACATTCTTTTATTATCTGGTCCTGATGACTAAGGGACGTTACCATCACAACCTTGATGTTTGGGTTGTATTTCTTAATTGCCATCAAAAGATCAATACCTGAACGATTGGTATCCATGACAATATCCAGGAATACAATATCTGGGTCATTTTCCTTGATTTTTTCTATTGTCTTGGATGAATTAGCTGCCTCAAATATCTCACATTCACGCTTCCAAAGTATCTTCCCTATGACCTTTCGCACCATCTGCGAATCATCAACAATCAAAACTTTCGTCATAAGCAATCTTCTGGAATTAAAAGTATATAAAATTTATTAAAATTAAGCCGCTGACCTGAAGAACAGATGAGCTCTGTTATTTATCAGGTGGAATAATTCCAACTGCTCATAGTATTTCCTGAAATACTTGCTGTTCACATTGCAGGGCTGTTGATCACGGGACATCCGTGAGATAATGTTTTTCATTTTATCACCTCAGGATCTGCTCTTTCTTGATGATTTAAATACCCTACTTGAGGATGTCCAGTGAACATGGTCAGAAATTAGATACAACCTTTTTGAGTGCAGCAAAATCATCCTCCAGTACATACCGTTTTTCAGGATGATGGCACGCATAAGCCGGATGAAATGTTGGAAACACCAATACAGAACCCGTCAATAGTTGGCCGCGCATCTGGCTTATCCTGGTAAAAAGTAATTGATACAGTTCACACATCACCTGAGTCGCATATTTGCCTAGAGTAACAATAAGCCTGGGTTCAATAAGTGCCAGCTGCCGCTTCAGGAATGGAAGGCAAGCATCAATCCTTCCACGGCTGGGATTATGGTTTCTTGGAGGATGACACTTGAGCACATTAGTGATATAGACCTTGTCACGTTCGATGCCCCCAATTCCAAGCAACCCATCAAGCAATCTCCCGGCTTCACCTATAAAATGCTTCCCGAACATATCCTCAGAGTACCCTGGTGACTCTCCAAGAATCATTACATCCGCATCGTGTGGGCCTTCACCAACCAGAGGGGCTCTTCGTGTTTCATGAAGCTCGCATCTGGTGCAGTTCTTCACATCCTGAGCAATTTTTGAAAAAGAATCCATGAAAATAAGAGAAGAACTATTTAATTTCCAGCGGTACAATCCCTGGCAGTGTTTTCCCTTCAATGAAAGCTAAGGATGCCCCCCCACCTGTTGAGACATGGCTTAGCTTTTCAGCCACACCGTACTTATAGACCGCTGAAGCGGTATCACCGCCACCTACAACAGTAACTGCATCAAGCTCTGCCAGGAAATGAGCTATTGCTTCAGTCCCTTTACCAAAAGCATCTGTCTCGAACTCACCCAATGGGCCGTTCCAGAGTATCGTATTGGCGGATTTGAGGTATCTCTTGAATAATGAGACAGTCTTTTCACCCATATCAAGCCCAATCCATCCATTAGGGATTTCAGAGGCATCAACAGTCTTTATCTCTCCAGTCCCATCAAGAGATGTTGATATCACCACATCCTCAGGAAATACAATCTTTTCTGTATAGATATCCATCAATTGCTTTGCATAATCAACCTGATTCTCATCAACAAGACTATTTCCCACCTCATATCCTTTTGCCTTGAGAAAAGTGAATACGACTGCACCTCCCAAAAGAAGGTAATCCACATTCGGCAAGAGATTTTCCAGGACCTTCATCTTATCCTTTATCTTCGCGCAGCCAAGAATCGCTATGAATGGCCTCTTAGGGTCATCAAGCGCTCCACCAAGCATCTCCACTTCTGCCTGCACAAGCCTTCCTGCATAAGAATCAAGATATTTTGTGACTCCAACAACAGAAGCATGTGAGCGATGGCATGTCCCGAAAGCATCATTCACGAAAAGATCCCCGTGTTTGCTTAGCTTCTTTGCGAACTCAGGATCATTTTTCGTCTCTTCCTCATGGAACCGCAGGTTTTCAAGCATCACGATCTTAGAATCTGGAAGTTCCACATCAATGCAATCATCAACCTTTGATACCTCCTCCCCTAAAAGTTCAGAAAGCCTTTTTGCTACAGGGTCCATCCGCAGTGAATCATCAGCACCTTTAGGTTTTCCCAAGTGTGACATCAGGACAATCTGGGAGGCTGTTTTCAATAGTTCCTTTATGGTATCAAGTGAGCGTTTTATCCTGGTGTCATCCTTTATTACACCATCTGACAAGGGCACATTATAATCAACACGCACTAGAACTCTCTTTCCTGCTGCATCAATATTATCAAGTGTCTTAAGCATGCAATCACCTATAATTCCTCTCTGCATACCCTATTAAATAATTATAGAAAAAGTGAAAAAATAAAGCACTTCATCGGACATACAGGTATCCTTCCCTTGTATCCCCGGCACTAGTGCAAGTATAACGATATGTCCCGGTTTCAGGAGACATGAACTCAAGCTCATAAAGTCCTGGTTTCAATGGCCTGACGATATTCAGACCTTCAAGTCGGAACGTGCAAGGAGCATTTATATCGATCATGAGTACCAGTGAATTCCCGCTATCAGCAAAGATCTCCCTTGGTGTGATCTTGTCAGAATCCACCTTCAT
>JAWOGQ010000057.1:0-12840 GCA_046496745.1 Candidatus Woesearchaeota archaeon
GTATAACAGATGATAGTGTTACATATCAACAATCTCCAATCCCATACAATATAACATTTGATGTTCACATAGCAACTGAGTATGTTAGTGAAATGGACCAATTAGTAGAACAAATTTTACCATTCTTTAGTCCTTTGAAATAAGGTTTCTCCTGTCACTGTCTCTCCTAAATATAGGACTTCATCTGATACTCTTTATTTTTTAAGCCCATACAATAACTTTAAATAGTGGATAGCTAAGTAATATATCATGGCAAAAGTGTTGATAGTTGACGATTCCGCATTCATACGCTCTATTCTTGATGATATTGTGTTGAAAAAGGAATTGGAGATAATCGAGGCAACCAATGTTGATGATGCAGTTGATTTTTATATAAATGAGCAACCTGACTTGGTTCTTTTGGATATCATCCTGCAGAATGATGGCCGCACAGGTATAGATGCATTGAAAGCAATACGAGAACATGATCCCAACGCAAGCATTGTCATCGTGACCTCCATTGCAGGTGACGAGGAAGTGATGCAGGACTGCATAGATAATGGTGCAATTGACTATATCACTAAACCCTTCAGCCGCGGCAAGATTCTTGAGACCATTGAGGATTACATAACAGAATAGAGTTTTTCGAAAAAATAAGCATCATCGAAGGCCAGCACCCCTATATAAGGTGACAGGGGGAAGACCCTTACGGGGATGTCACCTTTTTTTAAAAAGAAATCAGACCGATGCCGGAATCATTCGAAAAACTAAAGAAGAGTAAAACTTAAAAATAATATTCCTGCTAGTATAAAAAGAGGTGACCCCATGAACAAACTAGACATTCTTTTCAATCCTGAATCAATTGCTGTAGTTGGCGCAAGCAACAGGCCTGGCAGTGTAGGCAATTCTCTCATGAAAAACCTGGTAGGCCAATTCTCAGGCATGATCTTTCCTATCAACCCAAAACGCAAGAGTGTGCTTGGCATAAAAGCTTATCCGGACCTCTCAAAGGTGCCTGATAAAGTGGATTGTGTTGTTGTAGCGACTCCTGCTGCAACAATCCCTGGTATAATAAAAGATGCAGCAAAGAAGAAAGTCTCCGGGATGGTGATAATATCTGCAGGCTTCAAGGAAGCAGGACCAGAAGGAGAAAGACGTTTTGAGGAAGCAAAAAAACTTGCAAGAAAAGCAGGGATAAGAGTCATTGGTCCTAACTGCCTTGGTTTCCTAAGACCCTCTTTGAATCTTAATGCAAGCTTTTCCCACCGCATGCCAAAACCAGGCAAGCTTGCTTTCATATCCCAGAGCGGCGCCCTGTGCACCGCAATCCTTGACTGGTCACTCTCCACTAATGTGGGTTTCAGCTATTTTGTATCAGTGGGTTCAATGATGGATGTTGGATTTCCTGATCTTATAGAGCATTTCGGTTCTGATGAAGAGACCAATGCCATACTCATCTACATGGAATCAATAAGTGAGCCAGAGCGCTTCATTGAGGTGGCACGTAAAGTCACTCCCAAAAAACCTGTCATTGTTGTAAAGGTAGGTAAGAGTTCCCAGGGCGCAAAGGCTGCAAAATCACATACCGGAAGTCTTGCAGGAAACGACGCAGCATTTGATGCAGCATTTGAGCGTGCAGGAATCACAAGGGTTGACAACTGTCATGCCCTCTATGACTGCGCTCAGCTATTGAGCCAGCCACTCCCAAAAGGAGACCGTCTTGCAGTAGTCACAAATGCAGGAGGCCCTGGTGTGATAACCACAGACACCATAGTCAGTGCAGGAGGAAGGATTGCACAGTTGTCTGATAAGACTATAAAATCACTTGACAAGGTGCTGCCGGAGAACTGGTCCCGCAACAATCCTGTAGATGTATTAGGGGATGCAGGGGAAGACCGCTATCGTGCAGCATTGGATATCGTGAAGAAAGACTCCAATGTTGATGGCATCATAATAATTCTCACCCCCCAGGCAATGACAGATTCAGTTGCAGTTGCACAGACCATAAAGAAGCTCCGGACCAATAAGCCAATCATGGCTGTCTGGATGGGTGAGGGCGATGTTGAAGGTGGACGCCAGGTCCTTCGTGATTCTCATCTGCCAGCATACCGTTATCCTCAACAGGCAGTAAATGGTTATATGACTCTTGTGCAGCATAACCTTCATCAGGGTCGCATGAAAAAGGACAATTCTCCAATCCCCAAGTATTCTGTTAAGAAAGCTGCAAATACCAGGATAATGAATCCTTTGAAAGGCCGCACAGCCCTTACAGAGTATGAAGCAAAAGAATTCATAAGAAACTATGGGATTCCTGTTGCAGAATACCATGTTGCAAAGACCAAGTCTGAGGCAAAAAAGCTGGCAGAGAAATTAGGCTATCCTTTAATGCTCAAGATTCTATCCCCTGACATTATCCATAAGACAGATGTCAATGGTGTCCAAAAAGTCGATAGCCCAAATCAGCTTGAAAAGACATTTGATTTTATCTTAAGTAGTGCAAGAAAACATCATCCAAAGGCAGATATCCATGGCATACTGATGGAAGAGATCGTGGATAAGACACACGAGCTTCTCATAGGGGCAAAACATGACGAGCTGTTTGGTCACACGATAATGTTTGGCATGGGCGGAACCTCTGTAGAGATATTCCGTGACACAAGCCTTGCTTTGACTCCTCTTAACAGGCAAAGGGCACGTCAAATGATGAAAAAGACAAAGGTCTATACATTGCTGAAAGGGTACCGCGGTCAGAAAGGGGTTGATCTTCAGCATCTTGAAGAAGTCTTATGCCGCATCTCCCAGCTTTTGCAGGATTTCCCCCGGATAAGGGAACTTGACATAAATCCTTTTGCAATTGATAAGAAAGGTGTTGCTTTGGATGTAAAGATCTTAAAAAATTAATAAAATTTAATTATAATTTATTTCTGCATCTTCCTTTAGCTCTTCAACGATAGCTAGACGTGCTTCCTGTTGTTTCTGCTGTTGGACTGTTGCAACTATCTGTGCCTCAAGTTCTTCATAAGGCGGAACCTCATTAGGTGCTTGTGATGCCTTGTATTCATCATAATATGCTTCAGCTTCTTCATCTGTCACTGTGAAATTGTCCATGTTTGCTTCCAGGTATGTCTGTATTGCCAGGTCTTCCCTTATCCTTTGAAGTTGTTCTTCGTAGGACATGCCTTGTGCCTGAACCTGCTGTTTATATTGTTCCAGAGTCGCATTCTGTTGCTGTAGTTGCATCTCTATTGCTGATTCAGCTTCCTCGTTTGTCGGCATATGTTCCTGTGCTTCTTGAGCCAGTAGCTTTTGGCTGATTACCTGCTCCAGTGCCTGTTCTTCGGATACCTGCTGTCCTTGTTGCATGAAAGTCTGCTGTATTGCACTGACCTCTTCTGATGTTATTTCCTCTCCATTGACTGTTGCGACAACATTACCTGTAAGTTCATCTCCCGTCTCTTCTTCGCCCTGTTCAGGTGTTTCTTCCGCTCCCTGCTCTGGTGTTTCCTGCTCGAACTGATCTGGTGTAGATTCAAAGTCTGCAGGATTACTTTGGCATCCTACTAAGAGACCAAGTACCAGTATCCCCATTATATATCTTAAATCCATTGTGTAAATCTGTTTAACCCTTTTTTTTTAAAAAATAATTGTTCTATAACATATATGTTTTCTCTCTCTCTTTTCACTTTGGCAAAATATTTATATAGTTTTGAATATTTATTCATTATAGGTGATATTATGCCAGCAGGAGATAGGACTGGCCCATTAGGAGATGGGCCACTGACCGGAAGGGGGCTTGGTCCATGCGGTGGAAGGCGTGCATTTCGGGGCAGAGGTTTAGGAAGAGGCTTCCGCAGAGGTCTTTTTGGCAGGAGACAAATCTCTAACAGTGACGAGAAGGAACTCATTGATGAGGAACTGCAGGAGCTCGAAAAAGAACGTGAATACCTGAAAAAACGCAAGGAGGAACTCAATGGATAAGCTGCAGGTTTCCATCGCAGGGATTGGGGCCAACCTTTTTCTTTTTTTGATCAAGATAGTTGTTGGTGTAATATCTGGTTCTTATGGTATATTGGCAGATGCAGTCAATTCCGGCTCAGACATATTTGCATCTTTCATGAATTACATGGGAATCAGGCTTTCCAATAAGCCCTCTGATGAAAAGCATCCGTATGGTCATTACAAGTATGAGGTCCTTTTTGGCTTGTTTGTCACTCTTATCATCTTCGGTTCAGCGCTCTACATAATCTATAAAGCAATTCTTGGAATAATCACCCCTGAAGCCCTTGAATTCAGTATTCTCGGTATAATCGTCATGCTTATCTCAGCCGCAACAAATGAGATAATGTCCCGCCTGAAGATCACCACAGGAAAAAGGGAAAACAGCCTTTCCCTTGTCGCAGATGGAGTACATTCCAGGATAGACGTCCTTACATCCGCAGGAGTTTTGGTCGGCCTCCTCCTTTCCAATGTATGGATATACGCCGATGCGATTGTAGCATTGCTTGTAGGTATATACATACTCAAGGAAGCCTATGAGCTTGCACGTGAAGCAACAGAGAATCTTGTCGATGTAGCAGCAGACAAGGAACAGGTAGATAAGGTTCGTGAAGTTTTGAAAAATGAAGGTCTCAAGTCAACTGAACTAAAGACACAGAAAAGAGGGAGCAAGTTTACCGCGAATCTTACAATCTCCCTTCCAAAAGACATGACTGTTGATAAGGCAACCAAGCAGATGAATTATCTCAGGCAAAAACTGATAGATCAGGTACCTGAATTGACATATGTCACCATATCAATGGAGGACACAGAAACCCAGACAAGCTATTACAGGGGTCCTTTCGGGAGAGGCTACGGCTGGCAGACAAAGAATACAGAATACTGTGTCTGTCCAAAATGTGGCCACAAGGTAAAACATGATCGCGGTGTCCCTTGCAAGACAAAGAAATGCCCTCATTGTGATGAGTATATGGTACGAGAAAATGCCCCGTCCGCATAGCAGAAGAAAGGTATGCAAAAAGCCTGCTGTTGAATACTTCAAGCCGGCAGGTATACCCCTTCAAAAAATAAAAGAGATAGGCCTTAGTGTTGATGAGTATGAGGCAATACGATTGAAGGATAATCTTGCGCTTGACCAGACCAATGCTTCAGCTAAAATGAATGTTTCCCAGCCAACATTCCACAGGCTGCTCTTGAGTGCAAGAAAAAAGATTAGCGAAGCGATTGTTGAAGGCAAGGCCATCAGGATTGAAGGCGGGCATTACACTTATTGTGAAGAGGGATGTGGATGGAAAGGAGGCCATATGTGCCGGAGGAGAAAATGGAAACGATCCTGATAATGAGTGGTAAAGGAGGAGTAGGTAAGACGACAGTTGCAGTAAACCTGGCAACTCTTTTGGCAGACAAAGGATATAAGGTGGGCTTGATGGATGCAGACATTCACGGACCGAATGTTCCTGAAATGCTAGGCATGTCAGGTTCCCAGGTCACGCAGAAGGATAAGAAGATACTTCCAGTAAAAGTGAATCCCAATTTTGAGATGATATCAATCGCCTTTTTCACTGAGAGATCAAAGTCAGTCATCTGGCGTGGTCCGATGAAACACAATCTTTTGCGCCAGTTCATAGAGGACGTTTCATGGAATGACAATGATTATCTCATTGTTGACCTTCCTCCTGGAACAGGTGATGAATCAATAAGCATAATCCAGTTGATTCAAAGCAAGGGGGCGATTATAGTTTCCACTCCACAGAAAGTTTCAATTGCAGATTCGGTTCGCTCCATAGATTTTTGTCGTAGCATGGAAGTTCCCATAATTGGACTTGTGGAGAACATGTCCGGCAGCATATTTGGTAAAGGGACAATCGAGGCTGTTGCAAAAGAGAATGAAATACCTTTCCTTGGAACAATCCCTCTTGATGAGTCCATAGTAAAAGATTCTGAAAGTGGAAAACCTTTTATAAAAGAAGAATCTTATGCAAAAGAAGTGTTAGATAGCATAGCAAAAAAGATAGGTGAAAAATGAGGCTAGTAATAACAATTGATGATTCCCGGGTGAATCAACGATTCGGCAGATGTCGCCAGTTCATGGTGGTTGATGAGAAAGGTCGTGACCTGGTAGATAATGAAGGCGCGCAGGAAGAGCATGGTGCCGGAATACGGGCAGCCCAGCAGGTGGCAAACCTCAACCCCACAGCACTGATAACAGGCGAAGTGGGCCCAAAGGCATCAGAAGTATTAAAAAAGATGGGTGTAAAAGCATATCATGCTCATGGTATGGTAGAAGACGCGATAAGTGATTTCAAAGAAGGAAAGCTTGAGGTTCTGGTTGACCCAGGATTGATTTGTGTTCCCCTTCTTGATTCCAATGACCTTGGGTCAAGGATATCAGAGCACTTCGGTCATGCACCATACATGGCTGTATATAATCCACATTCGGATTCATTGGTTATACAGGAAAATCCCCTGGACCACCAGAGCGCCAAATCACCAGCAGATCAATTGATGGAACTGGTCAATCCCAGCACAATCTTTGCGCTTGGCATGGGAGGAAGAGCAATAAACCAGTTCTCTGCGTATGGGGTCAGCCTGAAAACAGGACCCTATAAGACAGTGAAAGAGATGATACAACATATGTCAGAGTTAGAGGATCTGACAAAAACATGCAAGGAGGAATAAAAAATGGAAGAAAAAAGATTCCCATTACTCGGAGATGAATTTCCAGAAGTGACAGTCCAGACAACACATGGTCCTATGAAACTACCAAAGGACCTTTCAGGAAAGTGGTTCGTGCTTTTCAGCCATCCTGGTGATTTCACACCAGTATGCACCACAGAGTTCGTATCATTCCAGAAAAGGATCAGTGACTTCGAGCAACTGGATACAAGCCTTGTTGGCCTTTCAGTTGACCAAGTCTATTCACATATGAAGTGGACTGAATGGATCAAAGAAAAGATCGGTGAAGAGATCACTTTCCCGATAATTGCTGATGACCTTGGCAATGTCTCTTACCAGCTCGGCCTTATCCATCCGGGAAAAGGAGCAAATACCGTACGTGCAGTCTATATAGTTGATCCCAAAGGCTACATCCGTCTTATCCTGTATTACCCTCAGGAGATAGGACGAAGCATTGAAGAGATAATCCGTGCAGTAAAAGCATTGCAGGCATCAGACCAGCACAAGGTGGCTCTTCCGGCAGACTGGCCTAACAATGCCCTGATCCAGGACCACGCTATCATCCCTCCACCAACCGATGAGAAAAGCGCAAAGGATCGGCTTAACAAGTACACCTGTTATGACTGGTGGTTCTGCCATCAGGAACTCGATAAATGAGGATAGGTATTACCGGAGGAAAGGGTGGCACTGGTAAGTCCACCATAGCAACCGCCCTGGCAAGGCCAGGCACTCTTTTGGTTGACATGGACGTGGACTGCCCCAATGATCACCTGATCCTTTCCCTTTCTTTAGAGAAAGTGCAGGACGTCAAGCAAAGGATGCCCAGCATAACTGAAAGTTGTGATGCATGCGGTGCATGTGTTGATGTTTGCATTGAGAATGCCCTGATCCAGATACCAGGCAAGAAACCCGAGTGCATTCAATCCCAATGCAACGGATGCGGAGCCTGTTATCATAGATGCCCTAAAGGATCTATCCAATGGGAAGAAAAGGTTATCGGTTCTGTCAGTAAAGGAGAAGGCTTGCTCTCCGGAGAACTTAATATCGGAGAACCTAATGCAGAAAGGGTAGTCTCTGCAATGAAAGATATCATTGATCAGGCTGAGAAAGAGGTTGATAGGACAATAATAATCGACACTGCTGCAGGCACTCACTGCAACGTGATTGCAGCCCTGGAGCTATGTGATAAGGTATTTTGTGTTGCTGAACCAACTCCTTTAGGTTCCCATGACCTTGATCTGATCCTTACGCTCTGTGCCCGTCTGGAAAAACAAGCGCAGATAATCATTAACAAGGCAGACATCGGAGATACATCACTTATTGAGAAACTTGCCGCAAAACATCACGTCGATATCGTCGCAAGTGTGCCCTATGATGAATCGATTCTCAAGGGCTATGCAAAAGGACATTCCACGAAAATAAAAGAATTGGAGGGTTTGGTATGATCTATTGCCTTCTTATAACAATCAAGCGTCCTATAATGGAAAAGATTGGTTCCCTTGGCATTGTTCCATTCAGCAAAGGTACCTATCTCTACGTTGGTTCTGCAAAGAACGGCCTTGACAAGCGTATCAAGCGTCATCTTTCAAAGGATAAGAAACGTTACTGGCACATTGACTATCTCCTTGCAAATCCATCAGTTGTCCTGGACAAGGTCTTTTATACAGAGAAAAGAGAAGAATGTGCATTTGCAAGACAGGTAAGCAAGAATGCTTATCTTACCAATGGCTTTGGCTGCTCAGACTGCAGATGCAAGTCCCATCTCTTCAGGCTGACCTCAAAGAAACTTCTCGATGAGCTGACTGAATTTGATATCGAGAAGCTTGCACAATGAAAATTGTTGTCTTGTCAGGTAAAGGAGGAGTAGGAAAAAGCAGCATCACCGCATCCCTTGCAGTATTGCTCTCACGTTCAAAGAAAGTGGTGTGCGCAGACTGTGACGTTGACGCATCCAATCTCCCTCTTGTCTTGGGTTCTTCTGTTGATGAGACCTATCCTATAAAGGCCTCCAGGAAAGCAGTCGTAAGCGATGCATGCACAGGTTGTAAGAAATGCTTTGAAGCATGCTATTTCAATGCCATAGAATGGGATGGCAAGCCTGTCATAACAGGAAAATGCGAGGGTTGCGGAACCTGTGCAGTAGTGTGTCCAGCAAAAGCTATAACCCTGGAATCCTTTGAGAATGCAATCCTCACAATAGGTTCTGATGGAATTGACATCGTTGCAGCCCAGCTGAAGATTGGAGAATCAGGAAGTGGCAAGATTGTAAATATAGTTAAGGAGACAGCAGAAAAGAGGCAACATGACATCTTGCTCATTGACGCAGCAGCAGGGGTGGGTTGTCCGGTTATCGCATCAGTTAAGGGAGCAGACAAGGCTATATTGGTTGTTGAACCTACTCCCACATCTTTTGCAGATATGCAGCGGGCAAATAATCTTCTTGATCATTTCAATATCTCCCGGATGATTGTAATCAACAAGAGTGACATCGGAGAAACAAAAGATATCTATCAGTTTGCAAAAGAAAACAATATCCCGGTGGTTGCAGAACTCCCTTATGACAAGCGATTTGTCCAGGCTCTCGTAAACCTGAACCCTGCAGTTTTGGAGTTCCCAGAGCTTGAGAAATATTTTTCACCTATCCTTGCGAGTTTTTCGAAAAAATAAGCATAGGCCGATTAGTGTCTCTCTATACGGTGAAAGGGGGAGGTGTTGTGTGCAACCTGTCACCTCTTTTTTAAAAAAAACTCAGGCCGAAGTCGATGCCGGAATTATTCGAAAAACTTGCACAAGTTTTATAAAACAATATTCTTTTGTGAGAACAATGGATTTGAAAGAGCAATTACAAGATAATGTCTTCACAGACATAATTGGCCAGAACGAGACAAAAGAGCAGCTCAAGTCAGCTCTCCTTATGTCACATCATATGATAATAGTGGGAACACCAGGTATAGGTAAGACCACGCTCGCAAAGAATGTTGCAGAACTCCTTCCTACTCTTGAACTCAGTGAATGTGCATATCATTGCCATCCTGATGATCCTGTATGCCCCTTCTGCAAGCAGGGAGAGAACAAGACAAAAAAGGTTCCAGGACGGGATAGGTTTGTGCGTATCCAGGGAAGCCCGGACCTCAGCGTCGAAGACCTCATAGGAGATATTGACCCTATAAAAGCCCTTCAGTTCGGTCCCATGTCAATTGAAGCATTCACACCAGGCAAGATATTCAAGGCAAACAACGGCGTGCTCTTTTTTGACGAGTTGAATCGTTGCCCTGAAAAACTCCAGAACGCCCTGCTCCAGATCCTTGAGGAAGGGATCGCAACCGTTGGAGGTTATGATATTGATTTTCCGGCAAACTTCATTTTTATCGGAACCATGAATCCAGAGGATTCTTCCACGGAAAAGATATCTGATGTATTCCTTGACAGGGTTGATCTGATCTACATGACTCATCCCGAATCATTACAGTTTGAGCAGGAGATAATCCAGAAGAAAGGCAATATCCTGGATGTGAGATTTCCTGAAGAATTACAGTCTACGATGCTCAGGTTCATCCGCCAGTTCAGGTCTTCAGATAAGCTTGAGAAAGTGCCCAGTGTCCGTGCATCCCTCAGTCTTTATGAGAGAAGCCAGGCGAATGCATACCTTGCAGGAAGCGACACTGTAAGATTCAAGGACATCGAACGCGCAATAGTCTCAGTACTTTCTCACAGGATCACCATGAAACCGTCAGTAAAGTATCTCCAGGATCCTGTCGATTTTGTAAAGAAAGAGCTTAACGACTTCATGCAAAAGGAAAAGATCAGCTCGGAAGGGGATGATCCCTGATATAGGGGATCAGGAGATGCAGCCCTCTTCTGCTGCCGAGGAAGCAGAGGGCAGTCTTGAGTTCCAGGCTGAAGAAGACAAGCTGATGCATTCTGTGCTTGAGCATGATGATAATACAGTGAAAGATGGAAAGCTCCTCTCAGATGTATTAAACCAGGGTTTCTCTTCATTCACACCTGATATGATGTTTGACTCTCTCACGAAGGATTTTGCCACCGCAAAACAGATATATGGTGAAAAGCTCATCCGCCTTGTGACAGGTTATGATGCCAATTATGTCAGGAAGAACATCAACATCCCGGAATTCCAGCGTGAACTCAACGAGCGCATGCAGAAGAAAGCCGAGGACCTCAAGAAGGAAGGATATTTCGATGCCAGTAACCAGATGACTGACAAAGGTGTCTATCTTGCATCACTAATCCTCTACACCGAAGAGCTTGACAATCTTATCCCTAAGGGAATATTTGGTGAGAAAGTCCACAAGCAGACACACAATGACGGCGTCATAGATAACACACGGCTTTTCAGGAAAGGTGATTCCTACCGTGACCTTGCCATGCGAAGCTCGCTTAGACAGGCAATCAAGAGACAGCATAAAAACCTGCAAAAAGAAGACCTTCGTGTTGACGAGAAGAAAAGCAAAGGCTCGATCAATATAATCTATGCGATGGATGCCTCCGGTTCAATGAAAGGGAAAAAGATAGAGGCTGCAAAAAAAGCAGGCATCGCCCTTGCGTTCAAGGCAATAGAAAAGAACGATCCTGTTGGCCTGATCGTGTTTGGAACCGAGATAAAGGAGACAATAGAACCAACCCTTGACTTCAGGAAGATTCTTAGGAAGATAACACCTGTTACAGCTGCAAAGCAGACAAACCTGACAGACACAATCCGGAAAGCAGTGACCCTTTTTCCCAGAGGAAAAGCCACAAAACACCTTACCCTCTTGACAGATGCAGTCCCAACCGTTGGGGAAGACCCTAACCAGGAGGTCCTTGAGGCAGTATCCCTTGCAAGAAACAGCGGAATCACTGTATCCCTTATCGGAATTAATCTGGATAAGGACGCTATCTCATTTGCAGAAAAGATAACCTCAATAGGAGAAGGCAAGCTTTTTGTCCTCCGTGACCTTGAGAACCTTGACAAGATAATCCTTGAGGACTATCACAGCCTTTAATCAAAACCCACTTTTAAGACTCTATTTTTCAAGGTATATCTTATAGCAATATAATCTATTTAAATTAAATTTGCATTCTCTGGATAATGAAGATTCTTGCAGTGGCAGACCCCCATGGAGATGCAAAAGCCATGGTAGAGATCAAAAAGAAAGCTAAAGAAGCAGAGCTCATTCTTGTTGCAGGAGATTTCACCCTTTTTGAGCATGATATCAAGCGTATAATGAAGGAATACGACCAGCTCAAGAAACCTGTTCTGATGATCCAGGGAAATCACGAAGACCCCCACATAGTAAAGAAACTCTGTGAGAAATCAAAGAATCTCATTTACGCTGATGAGACAATCTACGAGCATGACGGTATACAGGTCATAAGTATTGAAGGTAACGGATTTCTCCAGCAGGACGAATACTTTGAGCAGGTCGCAGGAACACTGAAAGTTGCAATCGACCCAAATAAGAAACTTATTCTCCAGACCCATGCGCCTCCTTATAATACCAAATGCGACAAGATATGGGATGGCGATCATTGTGGCAATGAGAGCATACGTAAATTCATAGAAGAAGTCCAGCCCCTTATTGCGATTTGCGGACACATACACGAAAACAATAATACCGAGGACAAGATCAAGAAGACCCGGGTCATAAATCCAGGCCCTAAAGGAAGAATCCTTGAAGTCTAGAACCTCATGACCCGTCCATCGAAATCCTCTTTCATCAATAGCACGACCCTTGATTCTGTTTTCTCATCAATTATCTTATACCCTGAGCTTCCAGCAATCTCTTCAGCAAAAGCCCGCACCTCATTATGCCGAGGCATGTTCTCTATTGAAAGCCTTAATCTGGAACTTCCAACAAACATGTAGGCCTTGACCTCCACAAAAAGCGGATCAGCCATTCTTATGAGTTCAGCCCATCCTTCAACATCAGTCATGTTTATACCCTTCAGGAGTGTAAGCCTCACTGTTGTCCGTGTCTTGTCCTTAAGGGTTGCAAGGATCTTCAGGCTCTGCTGGAACCTTTCCCATGCATCTGTGAGTACTGAATTATCTATCCTCTCATAAAGCTCTCTGTTTGGAGCATCAATCGATAAGTAAAGTTGTGTCGGCGGATGCAATGAACGGATCCTTTCAGGCTCAAGCCCGTTGCTTACGACAAAAGTGGTCTTTCCCCGCGCATGTATCTCGTC
>JAWOGQ010000059.1:0-13700 GCA_046496745.1 Candidatus Woesearchaeota archaeon
CTCATAAAGACACATTAGCGCATGAAAGAGGAGTTTTTCGAATAATTCCGGCATCGACTTCGGCTTCCTTTTTAAAAAGAGGTGACATCCCCATAAGGGACAACCCCCTGTCACCTTATATAGGGACATCGGCCTTCGTAATAATGATGCATTTTTTCGAAGAACTCTATTGTTCAAAGAAAAAGAAAAAAAATTAACCATTCCTTTTCAGGGAACCGATGCGTTTTGCCCTCTTCTCAGCCTTTGAGAACACATAGACACCCAAAGGGACGAACACAAATCCCATCACAAACAAAGGCATGAGGTGGCTCATCCCAAGGCTCCCGACTGATGCATCATGTATCAGTGACTGCCGCATCCCGTCAAGCGCATATGTTGCAGGGCTGAACTGCGAGATGAACTGCATCCACCCTGGCAATACCTCAATCTCGTAATAGATACCCGAGACAAGCATGAGCAATGCCTCCACTATATGCAACGCCTGCGCACCTTTCTCAGGACTCATCAGAGGTATAATGGATGCTATCATCCCAAGCCCTATGAAAGACAGTGCTGAGACCAGAACAATGGTAAGGGCTGCTAGAGGGTTTGCCTGCGACATGTCCACATTGAACAACAGCACGACAAATAACAGCACTATGCCTGTCCTTATTATCCCGTAAAGCACAGCATAGGCAGAGTTCCCGAACAAGTGAACGAATCGCTTCATGGGTGCCATGAAAGTATACTCTATGGTCCCTTCCCAGCGCTCGTAACTGATCTGGTTGCCCACCTCCTGGAAGATGCTTGCAAGATAAACCCACATCACCTCTCCGATAAGGAGGAACAGGAGTATTGTCTGGAAATCAGCATCCGCTCCCTTCATGTTCTCAGCAAGAAACCCTATCGCCAGAGCTCCGACTATGTGATACACCAAAAATACTACTTCCCATGGCAGGTATCGCTTTGAGAGGTTAAAATTCCTGAGCACAAAAGCAAATACCTGCCTGTATACTCTAACTACCATCATTCTCACCCAGTGTTTTTCCTGTCATTTTCACGAAAACATCCTCCAGAGTAGGCCTTACCTGCCCAAGAGTATGCAACATGATTCCATTGTCCTGCAAAGCCCGTGTTATGCTGACCGCTGCACCGCTCACATCACCAAGCTCCACATAAAGATGCCTCTGCTTCTTATCATCCATGAAACTTCGCAGGTTAGAGAGACCCTCCAGCCTTCTCATGACCTCTTCTGTCCTCTCAAGGTCATTGGTCTGCAGGTCATACAGTGTCCCCTGGCAATAAGCTGATTTAAGCTCTTCTGAGGTCCCTTCTGCTATCACTCTTCCCTCATCCATTATGAGCAGGCGATCGCACAGCTTTTCTATCTCATCCATATCATGACTGGTAATGACAATAGTCACACCATGTTCTTTCATGATCCTGCGGATGAACTTTTGCACATCCATCTTTGATACAGGATCAAGCCCTGTGGTCGGCTCATCCAAGAGCAGCAGTTGAGGTCTGGCCAGAAAGCCCCTTGCAATTGCAACCTTCTGCTGCTGCCCGCGGGAGAGCTTCTCAAAAGGAAGGACATGTTTATCTCCTGATAATCCAAGCTCTTCCAAGATGGAGATAGCATCCTTACGTGCTTTGCCTGGATTCAAGCCATACAAACCTGCAGCATAAGAGAGATTCTCAAGTGATGAGAGCTTCCTGAAGAATGACGCGTCAACACTCACCCGTCCTATGAGGTCCTTTACCTTTTCCGGGTCTTTGACTGCATCAATCCCCTTTATGCGTATGCTCCCTGTATCAGGAGTGACCAATGTGGTGATCATCCTTATGAGGGTCGATTTACCGCACCCATTAGGGCCAAGTACACCAAATACTTCCCCCTTCCTGACACTGAAAGTCACATCCTTTACTGAATGGAAAAGGAGATCCTTTGGCGGCTTTACAAAGAGGTCCAGCAAACGTGACTTCTCCTCGTCTCTGAAATATTTATTGACATGCCTGACTGATAACATACTATCCCTCCATGGGAAAAATAAGCGTTGACGTGCTCTCCTAGAATTATCCAGGTGGTTATGCAACTAAGCATAGAATCCGTTTAGTTTTGTTCGTCGCATAATTTATTCACCTATCCCCGGTGAACCCAGGTCATTTTATAAAGATTTATATAATCAAATAAAGTCAAACAGCATAAAAAGAGTGCAGGAATGCCTTTTTGTGGAAAACAAAATTCCTTTCTATCCAAAACAGTTAGTTTTATAAAGGACAGCCAATTTCCCAGATTCATCCCAGAGACTATCTGCGATGGCAGATAGAAGGGTGGAGGTTAGAGTATGAAAAGGCAAGAAGTGCTCAACGCATTAAAACAAGCAAAAGAAAACACGCCTAAGCGTAATTTCAAACAAAGCATAGATCTGATTATAACACTCAAGAATCTTAATCTTAAGAAACCTGACCAGCAGGTTGATTTCTTCGTGGATCTTCCGCATCCGAAAGATTTCCCAGTCCGTATCTGCGGGCTCGTAGGGACTGAACTATGGGACCAGGCAAAGGAAGCATTTGACCATGCTGTCCACAATGACGAGTTCCAATCCTTCACGCAAAAGAAGGATGTCAAGAAATTCGCAAATTCCTATGACTTCTTTGTTGCCCAGGCAAACCTGATGAGCAAGATCGCGCAAACTTTCGGTAGGGCATTTGGACCACGCGGAAAGATGCCAAACCCTAAGGCAGGTTGCGTAGTCCCACCAAACACAAATCTTCAGACAGTCAAGGAACGCCTTCAGAAAGTAGTACATATCAGTGTCAAGAAGCATCTTATGTACCAGACAATTGTCGGCAAGGAAGACTCAGATGATGAGATTATGGCAGACAACATAATGTCACTCTATGATCAGCTTATGCATCACCTGCCCCTGGAGAAGAATAATATCAAAGGATCCATGATCAAGCTTACTATGGGTAAACCAGTTAAGATAGGAGAATAAAAATGGCACATGTAGCACCCCATAAGAAAGAAACTGTTGCAAGGATTAGTAAATTAATGCAGGAATACCCCATAATAGGTATAATTGATATGGAAAATCTCCCTGCCCCACAACTCCAGAAGATGCGGGAAAAACTCAGGGGTAAAGTAGAGATCATCATGACCAAGAAGAGGCTCATGCGAATTGCATTCGAGCAGGTCAATAAGGATAATATCAAGGAACTTGAAAATTATTTCCGTGGTATGCCAGCTCTGCTTTTCACAAAAGACAATCCATTCTCACTTTACAGGACAATCAAGAAAAGCCAGAGCAGTGCACCTGCAAAAGCAGGACAGACTGCACCAAAAGACATTGAGGTGAAAGCTGGCGCAACCACTTTCGCACCAGGCCCGATCATAGGCGAACTGGGATCGTTTGGCATGAAAACCGGTGTAGAAGGCGGTAAAGTAGCCATCAAGGAAGACAAGGTAGTCTGCAAAGAAGGAGAAGAGATAAGTCCAAAACTCGCAGAGATCCTGGGCAGGCTTGACATAAAACCTATGTCAGTAGGACTTGACCTGCTTGCAATCTACGAGGATGGAACGATTTTCACCAAGAGTGTGCTTGATGTTGATGAGGATGAACTGAAAGCGAACTTCGCAACCGCAGCACAGGATGCGCTTTCGCTCTCCATTGAAATAGGGCACATCACAACAGACAACGCACCAATACTGGTCACTAAAGCGCATACACAAGCCCAGGCACTCAGCCTAGAGGCTGCATTTTTGACAAAGGACACAGTTGAGACATTACTCTCAAAAGCTCATGCACAAATGAGCGCCCTAAAGGCATTAGAAAGTTAGGAGGTACAAAATGGAATATATATACGCTGCAATGCTTATCCACAAGGCAGGACAAAAAATAGACGAAGCCACTGTCAAAAAGGTTCTTGAAGCCGCAGGAGTCACACCTGACGAAGCTCGGATCAAGGCTCTGGTCGCATCACTTGAAGGGATCGACATCGAAGAGGCAATCAAGAATGCATCAGTCGCTCCGGCACCGGCAGCTGCACCAGCAGCACCTGCTGAAGAGGCAAAGGAAGCAAAAGAAGAAAAGAAAGACGACGAAGGAGATAAGAAGAAAGAAGAAGCGAATGCTGCAGCCGGTCTAGGCGCATTATTCGGTTAAATTTTTTTTAATTAAAAAGGGTTCGATAGATGTCTGACAAAGCGAATACAGTAAAAGATGAATTGAAGCAGCTGAAAGAAGAGCTGCATGAACTTAATACTGAGAAGGAAAAATGGTTCAAAGAAAAAGAGAAGTATGCCAAAGAGATAGCAAGCGCCATTAACCGGATCAAAGAAGAGAAGAAACAGCGAAATCAGCTCACGAACAAAGTCAGGGAACTCAAGGGTATACGTGAAAAAGCCAACAAAGAGATCAATGACAAGATAAAGGACATCAAAGACATCAAGAAAGAGAAGAAAACTATCCAGACCAAGTACAACCTTGAGGGTGACCCCTCAAAGATTGTCGAGAATATCGAAAGCCTGGAAAAGAAACTTGAAACAGAACCCATGTCTTTTGATCGCGAGAAAGCGATCATGAAAAAGATAAAGACCCTGCGCAAGCAATACAATGAAGCAAGCAGTGTCAGCAACATCTGGGAAAAATCCCACGACCTCTCCAAAGAGATAGACAAACTGAAAAAAGACGCAGACGCAAATCACAAGAAGATACAGCAGTTCGCAAAGGAGAGCCAGGAAAAGCACGAGAACATCATAAAAGTCTCTGCCCAGATTGACGAGCTCAAGAAAAAAGAGCAGGATGCTTACAAGAAATTCTTCGAACTCAAAAAGGAATACACAGAGAAGAACAAGCAACTACGAGAGAAACTCAAGGATGTCCGTGAGATAGAGACCTCAGAATCAAAAGAATCAGCAAAGAAAAAGAAACTCAAGCGAAAAGAGATGGAAAAAGAGCTCCAGACAAAGGAGGAAGAGGTTCTTGACAAGATAAAGAACAGATCGAAACTCTCAACTGAAGACCTTCTTATCATGCAGCAGATAGAGTTGAAGAAACCACGTAAAAAGAAAACAGAAAAGAAACAAGAGACTGCACCACAGGAAGAACCAGTAGAGACAAAAGAAGAAGCAAAAGAACCAGTAACCGAAGAACAACCTGAAGAGAAAACCGAAAAACCAGAGATTAAACAGGAAGAGACACCAACTGAAGAAAAGCAAGAAGAAATGACAGAAGAGCCAGTAGAAACAAAAGAAGAAACACAGGAAAACCAAGAACCAGAAACAACCGAAGAGCCAGTAAAAACTAAAGAAGAAGCAGTAACTAAACCAACTGAAGAAACAGAAAATAAACAGGAAGAGACTAAAGAAGAAATAACAGAAACACCTGAAGAGAAAAAGGAAGAGACAAAAGAAAAAAAGACAAAAACTAAAGAGAAGGAAACGCAAGAGACAACTGAAGAACCTAAAGAAATAAAAGAAACACCTGAAGAGACAGAGACTAAAGAAGAAGTGAAAGAAACAGAAGAAACAACTAAATAGACCAGGAAGGAATTCTTCTCAGATAAAAAGGCCATACATCTCGCCAGCGCTGGATAGGCACTTTCTTGAAAAACCCAGCCCAAAAACAATCAGCCCTTGGAAAAGGGATATTTGGCTTATCGACTCCAAGAAAAGGACAGAGTACATCCCATCCATCGCCTTTCGTAACATCCATCACCAATAGACGCTCTTTGAAATAGGAATATACTTCCTTATGATGCTTCTTATAAGCCTCTTCAAACCTTTTTCTATCATAATCTATCGCACTGTATAACTCATAATGCAATTGATTAGCCTTATCCCTCTGCTTAAACAATTGCCCATACCAAAAAGTCCTTTCGCAAGACCTAAGCCAGGACTCAAGCTCCCTCGTAGTATATATGAAAAATGATCCAGGAAAATTCACATCCAACTCCCTGAAGAATCTGGCAGCTACGGTATCACTTATACCATCATATTTTGCCACCTGTTCAGGTCTCAGATGCACCCTTCCGTTTTTTTGGTAAAAGCAATCCAGCGGATAATGCTTCACCCTGTATCCCAGATGCCCCAGGGCATGAGAAACTGCAGTAGTCGCTGTCTTTGATAACCCTATGCAAAAGATCATCCTTTATACACCTCCTCCCAGGAATCAGCAACCCGATCCATATCATGTTCCTTTATCATCTCAAGGGCACCTTCACTCATGTGTTTCCTGTACTTTTCATCACGCAATGAAAGGATTGCATCCACAAAACCTTTCTTACTGTCTGCCTTCACAAGCAGACCATTCTTCTCATGTTTTATGAGATCAGGAATACCCTTTGCCCTTGGTCCAACACAAGCAAGCCCATTAGCCTGCGCCTCCATTATAGAGACTGGCTGGTTCTCAGTCTTTGAAGCAGTGCAAAAAACATCGCACGCGCCAAGTATGCCTGACTTGATAAACGCATCATGCTTGATAGCTCCCAGAAAAATCACGTTTTTCGGTGCTCTGGCCTTTATTTCATCCTTTTGAGGACCATCACCCACCATCAATAAAACTATTGAAGGATCCTTCTCATATATCTCCCTCATCACATCCATAAGAAAGAGATGATTTTTCTCATGAGCCATTCGTCCAACAAATACAAGCATCAGCCCGCCCCTGCCATACTTTTTCCTTACCTTTTCACTCCTGGAATTATCAAACTGGCACTCAATCCCATTTGAGATTATCTTGATAGGCACCTTGCATCCCTGTCTTACAAGCTCACGCTTAGTCTGATGACTGGGAGAAGTTACAACATCAGGCAGATTATAAAAGAAAGTGGCATAAGACCATGCCAGCCTCTCAAAGACATCACTATTGAACCCGCAATGTTTCAGGTATTCCTTATCAGCAAAAAAGGTGTGGAATGTCCCTATAAGAGGTTTCTTCAGAAAACGCGCAAGTATAAACGCCTCAAACCCCAGGTTCATGGGCGTCTGGAAATGGAAAACATCAATATTCTTCCTTTTGATATACTTATAGAGCAAAGGGTTCAACAATGGAGTCAGCTTAAAATCCTCATAAAAGCCTGCCTTTATTCCAACTACCCTTCTTATATGTATCCCTGGATAATTAAATCTTGTCTTTCCCGCAAACTTTGGTGCTATTATATGGATTGTATGTCCCCTGTCAGCCAGCTTTTTAGCAAGATTGACAGTAGAGGTTACAACACCATTCACCTGCGGTAAAAAAGTATCAGTAAAAATAGCTATTCTCACTATGATTAGGATTTACTCATGAATTCCGCATATCCACACTTGCCACAATGCATCCGGTCCTTATGCTTTGACATAAAAACACCTACTCCGCATTTTGGACATGAACGGTTCTTGGCTTTTCCGTCCTCATACATCTTATAGACATAAACAGGATGATTCTTACCCTTCTGCTTTTTCTTTCCCATCTGTTTCACCTTCCAGCTGTTTTAGCGCAGCCTCTGATTCATAGACATAAAAAGTACAATCTGCTTCCTGCTTGCCGAATAATGTTGCAATCTTCTTGACAACAATAAGATTAGCTTCTGCACCTATGGTCTTTGCTGCCTTTTCCTTGAACTTGTCTTTTGAAGGAGTAGCTCCCTCGAAAGTCGCATGTAGTTCCACTATTTTACGTGAATACAAAGGTTCACTTGTTTCTGATTTCACTTTAAGTTCCATTACAATCACCGTGTTTTGATAGCATACTCACCTTCTTTCACAAAACCCATGCGTTCAGCAACCTCAGATTTCTCTGCATCGAACACATAGACCCTGCCCTTCCAGGTGGTTGAAAATGTATTATTATTGCAAAAAGGGCATTCCTCACCACTGACAAATGCCTTGCACTTCTTACACGCTTTTTTCCTTGCCATTTTTCTTTTCTTCCTCTAGCCAATCCAGGCGGCCCAAGCCTACCTGTCGCATTGTAAGCCCGATCTTTGGGTTGGTGACATCCTTGAATGATGATGCGATTATCCTGCACCGGCACAAGTCCCCAACCTTGAGAACACGCTTGCTCTCCTTACCCATCAGGGTCTTGTCCTTTGCAAATGATACGAAATCATCCATGGTCTGTGATATATGTATCATCCCTTCGATTGGTCCGAAATTGATGAACGCACCGAAATCTGCAATATCCTTGACACGACCAAGGACAACCTCCTGCAACTCAGGCTTGAAGGTCATGAGTTCAAACTCTACCTCATAATATGCAGCCCCATCACCAGGAATTATTACTCCTTCACCGATATTGTTGATCTTTATGACATCAATGATGATACCGATATCCCTATCTATGTAACCACTGAACTTCTCTTTGATCTTTTTCAAGACTGCTTCTTCTACGTCAAACCCGAAAAGGTTTGGCTGCACACGTATGTGATCTTTAATCTTTGACCGATAAAACATTTTATGCCTCCACAAGTTGCAAATAGCGTTTCTGCCGCAAAATGATCACTGGTATCCCCTTTGCTTTCAGTTTGGCTTTGAAAGCACGATCCTGCGTAGCCACCACATGATCCTCTGTCACCATATCGAGAATGATGGCATCCACGTGGCGAAAATCGTTGGTTTCTACTATATTAATCTTGTTGTTTTCAATGATCTTATAGGCAAGCTGGACAGCCTTTTTTTCCTTGCCCTTCTGCCCCACCTGTTCAAGCTCCCTGAACGTCTTGTCGACGATAGCAAGCTCGTATGTCCCGAGCAGCTTATCGATTTCATCGATAATATCAACACCAAAATAACCAGGTATCAACAAAAAATTGGTGTCTAAAATGACTGTTTTCATCTATCATCAAGAAGAGATATATGTTCCTTTATAAAGCTTATTGTCCGGTTCAATGCCCATCACAATATTTAAAAAGACGCTCCTTTTAAGAATCTCCATGAGATGGACTGTCCTTTTATTGGCCTTGATGATCACAGGTTGCACTTTTGAGATATCAGATCAGGAAAGCCAGACTGGAAATGATACCAGGAATGATACTGATCAAGAGATCAAGGAAATCGATCTGACCCAAGTCAGAGGGTATATAATCGATGAATTTTACAGGATTGAGGTACTCATGAGACTCAACGGCTCAAAAAAGGTTGACATGAAAGGATTCACAGTACAGTTCAATAACGAGACCTTTGAATACCCTGACTACAAGATTGACTTCCTGGAAGGAGACGCAGACGATCTGCTTGAAAAAGACGAGCTGTTCATGATAACCTTTGATCCGACACCCTTCAAACCAGGCACACGCTTCAATCTCAGCCTGAGGGGAGAAGCCACTGCAAGTATTGGCGGAACCGCGCCAGAACCCTCAGACACCATGAGAATGCAATTATGGCCATAATTATCCTACAAGTTCCCTGATCATTGCAGCCTCACCAAACGGGTCTGGCCCCTCACTGATTATGGTCACATCATATCCCCTGCAAGCCTCGATAAGCTTTCGAGCCTCCTCCTTTTCTGTCGGGATATGACGTATCTCTCCCTTTTGCCCGTATTCTATCCCAGAGAAATGCGAATGTATCGGCTCAGATAATCTTTCAAGAATTGAAGCATAATCAACAGAACCATCCCTTGCAAGCATGTGCGCGAAATCAACGCAGATGCCGCAGCCTGTTTCCTCCTGCAGCCTCAAAAGCTCTTTAAGTGTCCCGAACTGGCTGACCTTACCGGTAGTCTCAGGACAAAGCACAACACCCTCCGGCACAGACTCCATCAACTCCTTTATCCTCCTCTTTATTATAGGATAGACCTCCTCAGGGCTTCTTTTCTGATAGAATCCAGGATGAAAGACCACGCACCGCGCCCCTAGATAGAAAGCCCGATCACACGAGTCAAGCACCCTCTTGACAGATGCAACCTGCTTCTCCTCGTCTATGCTTGCAAGATTCACGTAATAAGGCGCATGCACGCTCAACCGGATTCCATGTTCCTTTGCCAGTTTGCCGATTTCACGTGCCTTATCCCTTGACATCCTGACCCCGTGAGTGAAAGCCACCTCAAGTGCAGAAAGCCCGTTTTTCCTGCAGAATGAGAATGCCTTCTCATAATCTCCCCCGGATCCTGCGACACCGATTCTCATCCCACAATCCTCCGTTCATTTGCCACAGCGACAAAAGAGATGATAAGGCTCCACATGACAGCAAGAACTCCAATACCAGAGAACTGCAAAGGAAAGAAAAGCAGCAATCCTATCACGAACGTACCCTTTGGTGCGCATAAAGACATGAATATCCTCTCCCTCAATTCAAAATCTGTCATGTTTATCATAAGGAACCGGACAAGGTGATATATTACCACAGCACCAAGAGATATGAGCACAGGCTTGAGACCAAATTCCACAGGGATCACTATCCCTGCAATGATAAACAGCAAGACCTCCACAATATAAGAAAGCGTGGAAGAGAACTCAGCAAGTTCAGTCTTTTTCCTGACATTCCCGAAGAAAAACCCGAGCGCAGCTGTAGCAACAATCCCCATCCCCCCTAGTGTCTCAGCAAGAAGGTATGTTGCAACCACCAAAAGGAACAAAGTCCCCATCTGACCTGACATCCTCATGAGACGAAAGAAAAGTAAGCCCATCAGTAGCCCTGTCCCGGCACCAATCAGGATGTAAAATGAATCACCCATATAGATGAGATACAATATTACGAACAAGCTTACCATGACAACATTTGAAAGCACTGCCTCCTCCTGCAGAAAATGCCTGTACATCCTTTTCAGGTCAACATCAAACTGCGTGATTGAAAGGAACAGAACAGCAAACAAGAGAGAATGGACAAAATCAAAGAATATCATGAAAAACAGGGTAAGAAAAAGGCAGATACCTCCAAGCTGCATTGAGATTATCAGCAGACTCTGATCGTGTATACTGTCATGGTAAGCTACCTTAACCCTTGAGAATATATCATAGACAAGCATCGAGAGCAATATCCCGGTAAAAAGCTCAACTGCAGAGCCAGGTATTGTAACAAGATCCATCCCTCTTATTGTTATTGACCCAAGCACAATCCCTATCATGAGAAGCAAAAGCCTTACAGGTAAAAGCAGGAACTTCCTTATAGCAAGCGCAAGTACAACACCCACGAAAACATAGGAAAGCGAGCTTACCACCAGTACATCCATACCCCTTCTCCCCTGAAAATCTCTATATTAATGTTTCGATGGTTTTTTATAGACAATGCAGCCTTTTGAACTCAATGATAGAGAAACTCCGCCCAACCCAGGAAGACAGGGACAGGATTGATTCGATCATCCAGAAGATAGTGAGGCCCTTGTCAGACCATGACATCTTTGTCGGCGGAAGCATCGCAAAAGACACCTGGCTTCGTGAATCCCAGGACATTGACCTTTTTGTCAGGTTCGAAGAGGACGGCAACCTCTCAGAGAAACTCGAAGAAAGCCTGAGATCATGCGGATTCACCTACTACCGTGTTCACGGAAGCAGGGATTATTTCCATGTCTTAATCGACGGCTATACAGTGGAGATCATACCTATCCTCAGGATTGATTCTGCAGACCAGGCACACAACATAACCGACGTAAGTCCCCTTCATGTTACCTGGGTCAAAAAGCACAAGGAAATGGCTGACGAGATAAGGCTTTCAAAAGCATTTGCAAAAGCCCAGGATATCTATGGTGCAGAGTCATACATACAAGGCCTTTCCGGTTACTGTCTTGAGATTTTAACCATCTATTACAATGGTTTTGAACCCCTCCTGAAAGCAGCAGCCAAATGGAAAGAACAGACCATAATAGACATAGAAGGCCATCACAAAGACCCGGTCCATGAGATAAATGAATCAAAGATAAGCCCCCTTATACTTATCGATCCTGTCGACCCATCCCGGAATGCGGCAGCATCCCTAAGCAAGGAAAAATATGACCTTTTTCGCTCCTGTGCAAGTGGATACCTCAAATACCCTGACGAGTCATGGTTCATCAGAAAACCCCTTTCCCAGCGACTCACCACAAGAGACAATATCACATTGATAACAATAGAACCCCTTGAAGGAAAGAAGGATGTTATCGGCTGCAAGATAAGGAAAGTCTACCAGTACATTGCAAAACAACTGGAACTACACGGTTTCACACTCATAGACTCTGCCTGGGAATTCAACAAAAAGGCTTATCTCGCATACGTTGTAAAGCCAGAGACCAAGGACCGATTCATCAAGACAGGCCCTCCCCTGGATGCAGAGAAAGATGCAGAACGCTTCAGGGAAAAGCACCCTGACGCCTTCACAAAAGACGGCCGCCTGTATGCAGAAGTAGAAAGCAGATACAAGAATCCTCAAGAACTGTTCAGGGCCATGGAATCTGACCCTTATGTGAAAGAAAAAGTAAAATCACTTGTAGTGGATTACGACTTCCATGAAGACCGGTCCTGAAACATCTATAGTGTGCTGTTTCTGTTGTATGAACAATGAGACCTCCTTTGGTATCTGCATGTTCACCTGTGGCAATGACTTTGCGATCTTCACATTATAAGTGAAATCCTCTGATGTCACCTCAGTCTCCCTGGCAACAGCCTTGGAAAGCGCCTGGATTATGGACTTGTTCACAGGGATTCCTTCCCTGCATGATATGCAGCCATCCTTCACGTACAACTCATTCATGCATGCAGGACCCAATAGTTTCTTGCCTTCCTCCTTCTCCTGGAGCTTGACACAGATTGTGCTGTCCTCGTAAGCAACCTTCTCGCATGGCGCTTTCATATCCTTGCATGCCTTTGCTGCTGCCTCAACACCGTCCGCAATCATCTTTCCCCTCTCAGTCTGCGGCTCTTTCACAAAATATAATGAATCAGCGATCTCCTCATCAGTAAAGCTCTCCTTTCCAAACTGCGGGTAGACCAGCTCACGGATATCAGAGATAGAATTAAGTACCATGCACAAACGCTCAACCCCGAAACCTGCATTGAACACAGGATACCTGATCCCGTACTGCGCAAGTGAGATGACTGAATACATACCTATGTCCCCTATCTCAAGCCACTTGTCACCGATCTTTACAAAAGCCTCTTCCTCCAGGTCCTTTGCATAATACTTTGAAGTCCCTTTCTTGACCTCGTATGAAACATCCGAAAAACCCAGCCTCAGCAGGAAATCCTTGACAATCTCTTTTCCCGCCTCCAAAGACATGTTAGGGTCCATTATGACCATTGATGCAGAATTATGCACCCTCAGATGCCCGCTGTCTTCCTTCTGCTCGTTCCTGTAACGTGGTCCCACCGAGAAAAGCGCGAGCGGATAATCCCGGTGATCCTGCAATGCCGCAAGGGTCTGGTACCATGCGCCAGTCATGTGGGTCCTTAGTGTAAGGGATGTTGGTTGGGGTGAAAGCTCCTTGAACTCATGGAATACCTCTTCCACTACCTTCGTAGCCTTGTCTGTGGGTATTCCAAGCCTTACGACAAGCTCTTCCACGAAATCATCTCCCTCGATCTCCCCTTTCTTGTATGAACGCAATATCTCACGCAAAGCATCAGTATCAAAAATCCCTATTATTCCCTCTATCTGTCCGATCTTCTCATCCGAAAGCCCGATATCAGGCCTTGGAAGTTTTGAAAGGTAATAAGCCCGATCAAGGATGACCGGCGCCTCAGGACCATACTGGAGATATACCTCATCAGCAGGTATCATTGTCTTGTTCTCCATCTCACAAAATCCCATCTCAATAAGGATCTGC
>JAWOGQ010000033.1:0-6277 GCA_046496745.1 Candidatus Woesearchaeota archaeon
CTTGTTGCTGATGGGTATTATAATCTGTATCCACGAAAGAAATTCTCGAAGGAAGGGTTTATTCTCACAAGTCGTGGTTGTGCACATCACTGCACTTTCTGTTCTCCTATGTGCAGGGTCTCTTTTGGAAAGAGATACAGATATCATTCTGTGAATTATGTTGTGGATTGGGTACAAAGGCTAAAGGAGCAAGGGGTAGACTATGTGACATTCATGGATGATGATTTCACTTTCTCCCGGAGTCGAGTGATGGAACTTTGTAAAGCAATTCCGCCGGTTCGCTGGATGGCTCATGCAAGGGTGGATGATCTGGATTTTGAGATGCTTAAGGTCATGAAAAATGCTGGTTGTGAACTCCTGAAAATAGGTGTGGAATCTGGTTCACCTTCAGTTCTCAAGAACATACGAAAGACAAATGAACCAGAAATATGGCCTGAAAAGGCGGTTGAAGTGGGTCAGATGTCCAGGAAACTGGGTATTGATGTGGTTGCAATGTTTCTTGTTGGAGTTCCAGGAGAGAAATCTGAAGATATTGAAATGACTAAGTCATTGATAGAAAAGATGGACCCTTATCTTATCCAGACTGCGAGATATACTGATTATCAAAAGGGAGGATATCATTATGGGCACTCAACTGATTCAAAAAGGGCTGAGCAATATCTATATCGTTCCTTTTATCTGAGGTGGCGTTTCTTGAGGAATCATACGCGTTTCCTGCCCTATCATCTGCATAATCTCTCCTCTTCAAAAAAGGCTTTGCCTTATTTACTTAATTTTAAATAATCTTGCTGGTATTGGTTTGATAATGGAAAAGAAGAAATACGTAAGTCTTGCATTTGTTTTATGTATTTCATACTTTGCTCTGTATCCTGCAATAATAAATGAATACCATCTTCTTGATGATGATGCGCTTGAGCGATTGTTCTTCATACATGATATGAAGGAAGAGGTCTTTGATGATGGGCTGATCTCAGAATTTTATCCAAGCTATCCATATAATATGCCTGCGGTAGTATATCTTTATATGTTTCTCTCATACTTTCTTTCATTGCAAAGGGCGATAGTTCTTGTGTCTTTGATCTGCGCTATTGTTTCAGCATATTTTCTTTATGATACTGCTAAGTATCTTTATGGGAGTACTGGTGCTTTATTTACTGTCCTGATCGGGATTCCTTTCTTTTGGTCTGCTACTTTCTTTACAGGGGTTGAGCAGACTCTGGGTTTCATGTTCTTCATGATATTCTTGTACTTTCTTGTCAGGAAACGTTTCAAAATTGCTTCTTTGTTCATCTTCCTGATGGGAATCACTTATCCTATCCTAATGGTTTGCGCAGGTGCCAGTTATGCTGTCTTTGTGTTTCCCCGGATGAAGCAATATGCCTACCTCATTCTTTCGGGAGTATTTGTCCTGGGTTTTATGTTTCTTTTCATATCACCAGTACAACTGATTACTTTAGGTGATTTCCTTGAATATCAGGACCCTCATATACCTGAGAATGGTCCTCATGGAATCGAACCCTTCCATTTCGATACCTTTTGGCAAGGAGCATTCCATGCCAGGAGTGAATACTTTATGGGTATTGATTTGTATGATCCTGTTGAGGGATATAGGTTTGAGATTAATGGTTTTTTTTTGTTGTTGCTTATTTTCGTTCTTTCTTCAATAGCTGTTTCTTCTTTCGGTGATCGGTTTTTATGGGTCCATATAGTTTTAGGTTTCTTTATTTACTTGACTTCTTACTTCTTTTTCTTTGAGCTTAATTTCTTTTACCCTGAAAGATATTTTCAATACCTTGTATGGGTGCCTTTGATTTTTGTTGTAGGCAAAAACCTTTCAATACTGTATGATCGTCTGAGGGACAGGGTGCCTAACTATGCAGGCTATGTCTTATTGCTGATTTGCATTATTGTTCTTGCAGCCTATGTTCCACATCTCCGTTTTGACCATCACTCTTGCGATTATCCAGCAACAATAGATTACTTCAGGGAAAATGATGCCGGACTTATAGGGGGGTTTCCTGGCGGTAATTCTGTCATGGATTGTATCCCTTTCTATGCAAAGGAAGATGTATTCGTGAATAGGGTTGTTATCAATATCTATAGGCCTTCTTATTATGAGCCTTTGAAAGAACGGATCAATGAGTCTTTAGAGGCTTATTTCTCTGAAGATATACAAGATGTAGAGTCTTTTTGCAGGGAGAATAATCTCACTCATATTGTTGTAGAGATGGATAAGTTTTCTAATCTGGAAAGCCAGCAGCATTTCTATAAACTATGGAATCTTGAAAAGTATGCCGGAAAAGATTTTGTGCTTCCAAAGATAGATCCTGTTCATTCAAATGGACCCATCTCAATTGTCTCTTGTGGCTCTGTTATCTCTTAGGTTCTGATGCTGGTATGTTGCACAGTAACGACATTGTTCATGCCTTGGTATTTTTGTTGAAAGGCGATATTGCCTGTATTTTTCTGAATTCCAGATGTCAATTATGGATTGTTGGTTTATGTTTCCCATGATAAGGTCATCATCCAAAAGCCCGCAGCAGGGAAGGACCGAGCCATCTGATTTTATGTCGAATCGTCTGAGGGGCTTGAAGCAATAATACCTGTTGTAGATATATTCACCGAATAGTTCTTCTGTGAATGCTTTGAGCTGTTGGTCTGTATCCCCTTCAATGAGGATTGGTGTGACATTTATCCTTACTTGTCTGGCTTTTTCTTTTAAAGAAGGGTATATCTTGAAGTAGAATTCCTCTTGCTGTTCTTTTGTGAGTTTTAGTTTTTCAAGCTGTGAGATGTACATCTTTAATGGGGCAAGAGTTATGTGGGAGATTCCTATGTCTTCTGCCAGTTCAACCAGCTTATCGAGGTTACGGTAATTCTCGTTCATTATCACTGTGTTGCAATGTAGCTTGAGGAAGGAATCATGCTTTCGCAGATGACGAAATGCCTGGACTGATCTTTCGAATGCTCCTTTATTGCCTCTTATCCTGTCATGGAGGCTCTCATCACCTGCATCAAGGGAGATTGATACCTGGTCAACTCCTGCAGATACGAGTTTTTTTGCCATCTCCTCTGTGACAAGGATTCCGTTGGTGCAGATCTCTATGAAGAGATCCTGTTCTTTTACCGATCTTATCATCTCGAATAGATCTGGGTGGAGCAAGGGTTCTCCTCCAGTGATGCGGACCTTTTTTATGCCAAGCTCTTTGAGATCATTCACTAGTCTCTTGAAGTTTTCCAGGGTGATTATCTTTTCTTTTCGTTTTGGGTCCTGCCAGTGGCCGCACATGATGCACCGGTTGTTGCAGTCACGGATGATGCTTATCTTGACTTCTACAGGACCCTTTTCCTTTAATAATCCCTGTAATGCCATGTATCTTTTTTTTGGTTTTGGCAGGGGTCTTGCATCTTCAATCGATGTTGTTGTTTCAAAGTATCTTGCTCGTGTTATCTGTTCATTATCGGTATTTCTTGGAATGACTACTGCATTTGTCCCTGTGTACATGAGGGCAGAGATGGTGTTGTAACCTGCCATGCTTATTGAAAGGTCTGCTGCGTTAAGATACGAGAGGAATGTGGGGTTAAAACGGGTCACCTTGAATCTGCTGTCGATATCCTTGAGTTCTTGGTAATCCTCTTCTTTCATGAATGGTCCTGCGGAGATCAGCACCAGGGTATCTTTTCCTTTCAGATCCTGAAGAATGGGTTTTAGGTTCTCTAGTCCGTCCCTGCCTCCGCCAGCGCTGACAACTATGAGCTGCTTTGTTCCAAGATTCTTCTTCACTTTTTCTGGTGGGTGGATATCTGCAAGGTCATGGGGTGGAAGGTACCCTGTGTGAAATACTTTCTCTTTTGGAAGCTCAAGTTCACGTGCTACATTGCATTCTTTCTCTTCGTTGTGGACAAGCAACATGTCAAATCTTTTGATCTGCTCCTGGATCCATCCTTTGTTCTCCCTTCCTGTAAGGGCACCACGGAATGAGCTTATGCATTGTGTATTCTTTTCTTTTGCAAGGTCCAGGAGTAGGTCTATCTCTGATATGAACTTTTTTCTACCGAAAGGAAAATGTTCGATTATGAGGTTTTCGGGGGAGGCATGATAGAATATGTTTTTTATGGTTCTCTCTCTTGATTTGAGAATCTCTTCAGGATTATGGGTTTCGTCAGTTATTTCCTGAAGCCTTATGATTTCTGTTTCTGAAGGGATTCTCAGGCCTTTTGGGATTGGCCCGCCATAGGCAATCGTCACATTTCCTATGATCTGTGCTAAAGAGAGCATCCGCATGAGATGGCCTATTCCATAGGTGCTTTGGACATAAATCAGTGTCTTATCCATATACTTCTAACCATTTCTTTTTTTCATCAGAAGGCTTATGATTCTTTTTTATCGTATTCTTTGCATTCTCTGCCAGCTTTTTTTTGAGCTCTGGATCTTCAATAAGCCTTTTAATTGATTCATAAATCTGTTCAGGTGATCTTGGATCTATGAGGATGCCGTTGTCCTGGTTTATTATCTCAGGCATTGCACCTACACGTGATGCAATGATGGGTCTTTTGCAATACATGGTTTCCAGTACTGCATTAGGGCACCCTTCTGATAATGCTGGGAATACGGCGATATCAAGGTTCTTGATGTAGTTCAGGATAAGCTTTTTTTCAACCTTACCTGTGACTATGATCTCAGATTCACATCCTGCCTCTTTGATCATGTCAAGATAGGTCTTTTCTTCTTCTGGTCGGAAAAATCCGACAATCATGAGTTTTGGGTCATGCTCTTTTTTAAGCTGTGCAAATGCTTTGAGGAGGTAGGCAAAGCCTTTCTTGCGCCTGATCTCACCAACAGTGCCGATAGCCAGGCTCTGCTTTGATCCTATCCCTTCCTTGTAGAAAAAATCTCTTGGATTAAGGGAATTGAGTATTGTTACTGGCCTTTTTATGTCTGCAATCAGTTGTGCTCTTTTGAGTATGTCTGTTGCGACAGATGTCACGGTGTGGGCATTTTCAAGGGTCCATCTTATGATGGAGAAGAAACCCTGGTGGAATATGTCTTTTGCGATGTCATCACCGCGGATGCTTACAATTGATCTCTTGTTGAATTGTTTTCCTAGGAGTGTTGCAATATAACCAGAAGGATGGACCCGGAAACCGTGGAACACATCAAATTGTTCTTTTTCTTGAAGTGCGCTGATATAGTCAAACATGTTCTGGAGTTCCTGGGCTGGCACATTGACGAGGAATCCGCAGGATGGGCCAAGACGATGGATGGTGATATTGCCCTCCTTTTCGATGGTATTCATCTCTTCCTGATTATAGAATATATTGGGGTTCCCAGGGTTTGTAGTGATAATGTGTATCTCTAATTCTTCAGAGAGGGTGCGGGCTATCCTTTGGCAGGCAAGTCCAATCCCTCCTTTTGTTGGGGGGTATTCAAAGGTTATTATGCATACTTTCATTTCATCCTCTTGGGGCAGTTCTGGCAGATGGGAAGGTCCAGTTGCGAGAGCTTGTGTCGGAATTCCTGGAATTCTTTTGAGTTCCAGATGGACTGGAGCGATTGTTCCTTAATATTTCCGAAGCTGTTTCTTATCATGCGACAAGCAATGACGTTTCCTTCAGGGTCAATTCGTGCTTTCTGGTAGATCAGGTTCTTGCATATCCCTTTTCTTTTTGATTCTTTATTTTTTCCCTTTTTGACAAGGAGTTTTGGGTCTTCTATTATTGAGCTCAGTTTTCTTCTTGTTTCTTCTATCTGTTCTTCAGTGTATGTCTCGTCAGGGATGATTGTTGTTTTTATTCCCTTCTTATTGAGCATTTCATGAATTGTTTCTATACCCTGGTTTTCATACAGGCGGACTGAATTGACACGAATGTCCTTATCTTTCATTTCCTCAATGAAGTTCATGGTTGCTTTGAATGAGCCGGGTTTTCTTATCTTGTCATGAATCTCTTCTGGTCCGTCTATAGAGGTTCTTATCTGGACGAAAGGATATTTTTTGAGTGTCTTGATTGTCTCTTCTGTTGTGGCTCCGTTTGTGAGTAGTTTCATGCGGATCCCTTTCTTTTGCAATCCGTCGATGAGATCAAGGATATCCTCTTTTTGAAGGCATTCTCCACCTGTGATTGATACGTCCTTTATGTCACCTATGTTGTCAATGAATTCATGTGCTTTCATTTCATCCAGGTTTTTCTCTTTGTATCTGTCACGGTATTCCTTTTGGTAGCACATGTCGCAGTTGAGATTGCAGCGCAGGGTGGTCTCATACTCGATAGAAAGAGG
>JAWOGQ010000047.1:0-11641 GCA_046496745.1 Candidatus Woesearchaeota archaeon
CGGCATTCTGTATGTCACATTCTTATGACCAGAAGAGGGACCACAAGGTCGTAGATATCCGTATAGATCGAATAAAGGATCGCCACATGGAAGGTCATGGGGACCTCATGAAATCTTTTGTTCAGGTTATCCTGGCGGTCCAGGTACTGCTCCACATTGCTTGCCTTGAACCTGTAAAATAGTTCATAGAAATCACGTATGCAACCGTATAATTCCTTTACGAGAATATGCTGCTCAGGAGGACACGGATTATTGATTGAATAATTCCCAAGGCGCTTGAAACCGTCAGCAATCTCCTCCAGTTGCTCCACAATATAATAAAGAGCTTTTGACTTGCCAAATTCTGTCTGGTCACGCTTGTTCAGGGCACGCCTGCAGAAATCAGCATGACGGTTTATGTTCTGATCCTGCGCCTGTAGAGACTTAAGCATTTCAGGATCCTTCTTTTCAATACCCTCATAGCAGTCTGAACAAAGAGTGGTTACCATATGAAACATCCGCTTGAGAATATTGGAGAACTCATCATGGTTTAGAGGCGAGATGGATTTTGCCCTGAGAAAACTACGGCCTACCTCTATTATCTCAAAACCCATGAACTCATCATTGATAAGCGCCTGGACACGATCAAGCTGTTTAAGGTCCTGAGTATATACTTCCACTTCATCAAATCCACTTATGTAAAGGGCAGCAAGTGCGCGATGGGTAAGCTTGATAAGGGCATTTATATCGACTGAGCGACGCTTGGTCTCCATGTCTTTTGTACTGGAGATTATAAGCCGGTTTCCGTCGGGAGTTACCTCAATCTCATCACCTTTATTGAGATTATAGTTATTAGCCCAATCCCTAGGAAGAGAGATTGTGAGAGAAGACTTTCCACGAAGAACTATTTTACGGCGCATGTATTCCATAAAATAAATAAAATATATAAACGTTTGCACGGTAGATTTAAATAACAAAATAATGGAGGTCAGGATATGCAAGACATTATCATAATCGGAGGAGGGCCTGCAGGCATGACCGCAGGAATTTATGCACTGAGGTATAAGCTTTCAAACATGATAATCACAAAGGTCCCTGGGGGGACAGCAACAGAGGCACATCTTGTTGAGAATTACCCAGGATTCCCATCTTTGTCAGGCATGGACCTCATGATGAAGTTCAAGGAGCATGTTGAGGCACTTGGAGGAACAATTGTCAATGATGAAGCAAGAAGAATCTTGAAGAAAGAAGACCATTTTGTCATAGAGGGAGAAAAGACTTATGAGGCAAAATCTGTAATAATCGCAGCAGGATCAAAGAGAAAAAAGCTCAATGTGAAGGGAGAGGAAGATTTTCTTGGAAAGGGAGTCTCATATTGTGCCACTTGCGATGGATATTTCTTCAGGGAAAAGACTGTATGTGTTATCGGAGGGAATGAATCTGCCGCAAGCGCTGCTGCACATCTATCGCAAATGGCAAAAAAGGTGTATATGGTCTATAGTGAATTGCAGGCAGAACCCTACTGGCAGGAGATGATCAATAAGGACAACATAGAACTTGTCAAAGATACTGTTTACGAGATAAAGGGGGAAGAGACAGTGAAGTCCGTGGTCCTTTCCGAAAGAGAACTTGAGGTTGAAGGGGTATTCATTGAGACAGGGCTAATCCCGCCAACAGAACTTGCAGGTGCTCTGGGAGTCAATACAGAGGAGGGATATATTGTGGTGGATGAAGGTCAGAAAACTAATATCCCAGGGGTTTTTGCTGCCGGAGACATAACAACAGGCAGTGGTGGACTCAGGCAGATCATCACTTCTGCTTCAGAGGGAGCCATCGCTGCACGGTCAGCTTTCAGATACTGCAGCTCTTCTCAGAAAACTTTTTAAAGGCAAGGGTCCAACATTTGCCCATGAAAAAATTTGTCAAGATCTGCCCTGAATGCGGTTCGACTGAAATACGCAAACAAAGGGGATCACCAGAATCATACATATGCGCTGCATGCAAGCATACCTCTTTCATATTTCCTGAAGTCCAGAAACAAGATGTGACCTATTATCAAAAACAGGTCATTGATGATATAAGACTTGCAAGGAAAGGAATGGATTACTATGAACCATTCGAGACCAAGTCCTGGTGGAATATAGGAGGAGCATTGCTGCTGGTAACAGGGATCATCCTATTGCTGATGATGCAACACAGGACAGTACCTTTTATGATACCTGCATTGGTAATAGCAATCAGCCTAATGATGCTATACATTACATATTTAACAAGATAGGAGGGGATTATATGGAAAGACAGGAACTATTCGACAAGATCAGGACATTCAAGCCAGACCTGAATGATGACGAAATTATCCAATATGCTCTTGAACAGACTGTTAGTAGCCTTGAAGGCAATTCAGAACTCAATAAGATTCTAGCACGTCTTGAACAACTTGAGACAAGGCAACTTGAGCAGGATATAGTGACCAAGAAAATTCTTGAGGAGATACAACAGATCAGGTAAACTTGAAATTACCCATCTTTTTCATCATCTTCTGAGGGTCCTTACCACGCATCATTTTCATCATCTTTTTGCCTGACTTGTATTGCTTTAAGAGTTCACGGACATCAGAAGTTTTTGTGCCTGAACCCTTTGAGATGCGTTCAACCCTACTCATGTCAAGAATATCAGGGTTCTCAAGCTCTTCTTTGGTGCATGAATCCATGATATAACGCCAGGTGGTTAACTTCTCATCCTGGCCTTCTAGCATGTCTTTTGGGATGTTCGCCTGCGAGAAGCCGGGAATCATCTCAACCACTTTTTTCAGAGGACCCATCTTCTTCATTGCCTGCATCTGCTCATAAAGATCAATGAGGCTGAAGTCTCCTTTAAGGAATCTCTTTCCCAGGTCTTTTGCCTCTTCTTCATCGATTGCTCCTTTTGCCTTTTCAAGCAGGGCTTCAAGGTCACCCATGCCAAGAAGGCGGGAGACAAAACCTTTTGGATTGAAAGGCTCAAGATCGTCAGATTTCTCACCTACACCAATAAACTTGATGGGCGCTTTGGTGATAGCGCAGGCTGTAAGAGCGCCTCCGGCTTTTGCGGTTCCATCCATCTTAGTCGTTATGACGCCAGTGACACCTACAGAACTGTGGAACTGTTCAGCCTGCTTTTGTGCGGCCTGACCTATATCTGCTGAGATGACAAGTATCTTCTCTTGCGGCTGGATTGTATCATTAAGGGATTCTATCTCCTGGATGAGGTCATCTGAAAGGGCATCACGCCCGGCGGTATCTATTATCAGAAGATCATATTTATCCTGTTTGACCTGGGCCCAAATCTTTTGGGGGTCTTTTTCTTCCTTGTCTATGAAATAAGGAACTTCCAGCTGATCTGCAATCTGGCGAAGCTGATCCATAGCAGCAGGCCTGTGGACATCAAGACCTACAACCGCAACTTTCATGCCTCGTTTCTTGTAATAACGGGCAAGCTTTCCAGTGGTTGTTGTCTTTCCTGACCCAAAAAGACCAACAAGCATTATCTTTGCCGGTTTCTTTGAAAGATCAAGCTCTGCTTTCTCATTTCCCAGAAACTTGACAAGTTCGTCGTACACGATATTGATGAGCTGTTCTTTCTTGGAAAGCCCAGCAGGAAGCTCTTCTTTTAATGCGCGCTCTTTTATCTGTTTTGTAAGATCAAGAACCAGACGTACATTGACATCTGCCTGGAGAAGGGAACGCTGGATATCCTTTGTAAGTTCGTTTATCAGTTTCTCATCTACGAAGACTGAACTTGCTATCTTCTTTAGAGTATTCTGCAAAGAACTGCTGAGCTTGTCAAGTACCATTCATCTCAACTAATAACAGGATATTTAAAAAGTTATTCTTCGTATTTGCCCTTGACCTTGTATTTATCTGAGGTCAGGACTTCATTATAGAACTGCTGGAACTGACTCTCCTGCTTGTTCTTGCGCTGCAGACGGAGATAGACAATAGCTCCGATAAGGCCTACAATCACCATAAGATTCAACACTTGGTCCATAAACATATATTCATAGTTTCTAACAGTTTATTTAAATCTTTTGCATATTTGGAGTTTTTCGAATAATTCCGGCAGCGACTTCGGCTTGAATTCCTTTTTAAAAAAAGGTGACATCCCCGTAAGGGACCTCCCCCTGTCACCTTATATAGGGACACTAATCGGCCTTCGATGATGCATTTTTTCGAAAAACTCGCATATTTGCTAGGGGGTTCTTTCTAAACATTCAGCATATAGCTCCAGGTCTTTCTGAAACTACTCCTTTTAAAGTTCTCTGCCACCTTACTTTAGTCATATGGGTCGTCTGGCCATCCTGGCAAAAATGGAAAACTATTTTAAACAGGTCTCTTATCAAGAGGAGTCATGGGAGAAGAATACAGGAACAAGCTCTTGTTTGAACTGGCACAGGATGCGCGAATCAGGCAAAGGGAGATCAGCAAAAAGCTAAAGATTTCACCCCAGCGTGCAAACTATACAATCCAGAAACTGAGAAACGAAAATATCATAACTGCATTTGAGACCATAATCGATCCTGCCCGTTTCGGACTGACAAATATCATAGTGGTCCTTGCATACACTAATTTTGCCAAAAACACACAAAAAGCAATACTTGATTTTCTAAAAGAATCAGAACAGGTCACATATATAGATGAGATAAGCCAGGGAGCAGACCTTATAGTAGAGTACAGTGTCCCAAACCTTTCATCATTCAATAAGGCACATACAGCATTTCTTGAACAATTCAGCCAGGAGGTAAAGGTGGTAGACATATTTCCAGTGATTGTAAGACACCTTTTTCCTAAGAGATACTTATACCGGAGGAGCAAGGCTTCAGAAGAGATGGTCTTGTCAGGGGACAGGGAACCAGCTGATCTATCAGGAAACACTAAGAAGATAATACGGATCCTGATGGAAGACCCAACCAAGAAAGTGGTCGATATCGCAAGGGAAACAGAGCTTAATGTTCGTACAGTAACAAAGACAATGCAGCAACTTCATGCACAAAGGATAATAAGGGGATATACTGTCAGGCTCAATAATGATGCCTTGCATATCGGGGTGGGTAATGTCTTTATCAGGATAAGAAATCCCACGCAGCAACTAATGCGACAGTTCATTGAGTTCTGCAAGCAGATCCCAGAGGTCACTATGATAACCAAACTGATAGGACAACAGAATCTTTTCATCCGGCTTGAATCATGTAGTGGATATCGCCATGTGCTCGACAGGTTGAGGGCGGAATTCAAGTTCTATGAATATACAGTGTATGATTCCAGCAGCGTCCTGAAAAACACTTACATACCTTTCTCGGAAGTTTTATAAAGTTATATAAGTTAATGCCATGAGTATGACATACAATTTCAGGGAAATCGAAACAAAAGTTCTTGATCACTGGAAGAAGAATCTAATCTATAAGAAGGCTAAAGACCGGAACAAGGGAAAACAAAAATTCACTTACCTTGACGGGCCGCCATACACCTCAGGCAAGATTCACCTGGGGACTGCATGGGGAAAGGCTCTCAGGGATTCTATCATGCGATACAAAAGGATGGCTGGATTCGATGTGTGGGATCGGGCTGGATTCGATATGCACGGGCTTCCTACTGAAAATAAGGTTGCTGCGAAATTCAACTTCAAAAAGAAAGAAGAGATAGAGGAATTCGGAGTAGCCAAGTTCCAGAAGGAATGCGAGAATTTCTGTCTTGAGAACATGCAACTGATGATCGATGATTTCAGGAAGATGGGGGTATGGATGGATTTTGATGATCCTTACATGCCTATAAAACCTGAATTCATAGAAGGGATATGGCATGTCGCAAAAAAGACTTATGAGAACAAGAGGCTCTACAAGGGTGCAAAGGTCATGACCTGGTGCCCGAGATGCGCGACATCTGTCTCAAAACACGAGCTTGAATACAAGAAGGTGAGTGATGATTCGATCTTTGTCAAATTCAAGACTGATGAGAATGAATATCTTATCATATGGACTACAACCCCATGGACAATCCCTTTCAACCTGGCAGTCATGGTCAACCCTGAACTGGACTATGTGCGAATAGAAGTAGAGGGGGAAGTATGGACTGTGGCAAAAGGGCTTGTAGGACCCTTCATGGGACTTGTTGGGAAGGATTATTCTATCCTGGAAGAATTCAAGGGAAAGCGGCTTGAAGGGATGAAGTATGAGCATGTATTCCATAATGAAGCTGATATCTATGGGGAATTGAAAAATGAATACGAACATGCATTCTCTGTCCTGCTCTCGACCGAGCACGTTGATTTGTCAGGAGGTACAGGCCTTGTACACTCTGCTCCAGGATGCGGTCCAGAGGATTATGAAGTAGGGAAGAAATACGGATTACCTGCATTCAATGAGCTTGACCAATACGGGACATTTAGTGACAGGATGAAAAAGTTTGCAGGGCTAGTTGCAAAACGTGATGATCATATATTTATTGAGCACATAGAGAACATGGGAGCCTTGGTTGCAAAGACCAAGATCGAGCATGATTATCCGACTTGCTGGAGATGTCATGGTCCTGTTGTGTTCAGGCCTACAGAGCAGTGGTTCTTCAAGGTGGAAGACCTGAAAGACCGGATGGTGGAGCTCAACAAGAAGGTGAAGTGGGTTCCACAGGCTGCGTTCAATGCTTTTGAATCATGGCTTGAGAATATCAAGGATAATGGGGTCACCAGGCAGAGGTTCTGGGGAACACCTGTACCTATCTGGCAATGTGAATGCGGAGAAGAGATAGTGATAGGTTCAGTTGATGAACTGAAAGAGAAAGCAGGGCAAGTCCCTGAAAACCTGCATAAACCCTGGATTGACGAGATAAAGATCCCATGCCCTTCCTGTAAGAAGGATATGCATCGGATATCTGATATTTTTGATGTATGGATTGATGCAGGATGCGCAGGGTTCCTGTGCTATGATTATCCGCGAAGAGAAGACTTGTTCGAGCGTTATTATCCTGCGGATCTGATCCTGGAAGGTAAGGACCAGATAAGGGGCTGGTTCAATCTTTTGATGGTAATATCTACTCTAAGCTTTGATAATGCTCCATTCAAGAATGTATACATGCATGGTTTCATAAATGATTATCGTGGAGAAAAGATGTCAAAGAGCCTTGGCAACATAACAAGCCCTCATGAGGTGATGGATGAGCATGGCGCAGATGTATTGAGATATTATCTGGTTGGTGCAGCCAAGGCAGGGCATGACATGAACTATAATCCTGAGGATCCAAAGACAAAGATGAAGAACATGCTTATCCTCTGGAACCTGCATAAGTATCTTCTTGACGCGATCGAGACAAGCGGGGTTGTTCCAGGAAAAGTCAAAGGAGAAAGAATCGAGGAGAAGTATGCCCTTTCACGTCTTCATTCCATGATAAAGAAGGTGACTGAAGCTTTCGATTCATATCAGATATATGCAGTGCCGGGCATAATCGAGGAGACATTCCTTGATTTCTCACGAAACTACGTGCAGTTTGTCAGGGACCGGATAATGGAGGAAGATGTTGTTAACATGCTTGCTACATTCATGACAGAGGTCATCAAGGTTTTTGCGCCGGTCGCCCCATTCACTACTGAAGAGATCTTCCTGAACCTGAAAGAGCCTCTTAAGCTTGAGAAGGAGAGTGTTCATCTTTATGACTGGCCGCAATTTGATTCAGGTATCATAGATACGGGTCTTGAGGCAGAGATGGGTATTGCAAGCAAGATAATCCAGGCAGCACTCAGCGCCCGGGAAAAATCTCAGATCGGCCTGAGGTGGCCTGTAGGGAAACTAATCATCGAGACAGATGACCATCTAGACCGGGTTGCGGATATAATAAAGAAACAAGTGAATTGCAAGGAAATCGAGATTGTCAAGAGTTTTGATCAGGTGACCTACTCGGTGAAGCCTGACTACAAGCAGATAGGCCAGGTCGCAAAAAAGGATACACAGGCAATTGTTGCCGCACTTGAATCTGGAGAGATCATAAAGAAGGCGCTTGATGGCGGTGGTTATACGGTGACTGTAGGTGAGAACAGTTATACCCTCACTGAGGAGCATCTGAATGTGACTCCAGAGCTTGCAGAAGGATGGGCAGGTGCTGAATTCTCTGGAGGAGGTGTCTATTTTGAGACTGAACTTGATGAGGAACTTATCAATGAAGGCTATGCCCGTGAGATCATCAGGCGTGTGCAGAATGCACGGAAGAACGCAAACCTGAAGAAGGTTGACAGGATCGAATTAGCGCTCATCAGTGATGAGCTGAATCCAATAATCGCGGATTGGAAGGATCACATAAAAGAGAAAGTCGGAGCTAGTGTGCTACATGACAAAAAGATCCATGCAGACCATGAGGAGACAGCAACAATCAAGGGTAAGGAACTGGAGATTCTTATAAAGAGTTGAACCAGTACTTCGTTTTTTCTAAGGGAAAGATTTATAAATATTAATCCCTCAAAAGTCTGTGGGGGTATTGTGGGTTTTTCTCACAAGTTTAGATTATGAAACAAGTTGTAGTTGTTTTTATAGCATTGCTTATATTAGCGCCAGGATTAAGGTATATTGGCTACGTTACCCAGGAAGATAGCAATACTTCCATGATCAATCAAACTTTTTCTAAGGATTCCACAATCCCCTTCGAATATGAGAATGTCTCGAGTGTGACAGTCTCAGGATATGTAAGAGGTAATGTCACCATCATTCTTGAAACCTCCTCCGGGAATAAGACTATCTATAAAACGGAACAGAAAAAAGGCATTAGGGGGATTACCGGACATGCTGTCGGGAATAAGACTGAAGGATCAAATGCCTCTTCTGATGCTCAGGATACAAAGCCCGATAATGAGGTGGATTCAGAGAAGAACTCCTTAGAGGAGGATGCTTCAAAAGAAAATGAAGTTTCAGGGGAGGATGTTTCAGGGACGCAGGAGGAGGTTGCAGAGGTTGTAGAAGAGAAGGTTGAAGAGGGGATTGAAAAGGATACTGAGAAAGAGGTAGATAAAGCAGATAATGAGACTGCAAGAAAGGATGAAACAAGAGAAAATGAAGTTTCAGGTGAGAACTCTACAGGGGAGGATGTTTCAGGGGATGAGGCCTCTGCCATAAATGATACGCCAGAGAATGAAAGTTCTGAAGCAGAAGGAAATACTGAAATGGATACAGATGAATCAAACGAAACACAATTAACCCAAAATGAAAGTTCAAATGAAGTTGATTCCGGGAATTTAACCAATGCTAGCAAGGAACAAGATTCCAGTAATACTAATCTTGATAATACAAATATTACTGATTCTAATATCACTGATATAACCGATAATACTCCTAGTATAACCGATAATAACACTAATATCAATACTACTAATATCTCCAATAATCTTACTAATATAACCAATAATATCACTACTATCAATACTACAAATATCTCCAATACTACTAATATAAGCAATAATATCACTACTACTAACACTACAAAGGATGTCAACACTAATACAACCAATACTAATACAACAACAAGTGAGAATTCTACTTTGAACTCAAGCAGAAGCATTGATTCTGTTAACAATACTCTCGAATCAGATAAAAATCTTTCAAACACCACAAAAGAATCAATTGGACCAGACCAGACTCAAAATACCCTGCCTTCTAATAATCAGACTTCTTTTTTTGAAGAGGAACACACTGCACAATACCCCCGTGTTCCTCTTCATTTTTCCTGCAAGGAAACCTGCCTCATGAATCCCACGCATACCAAACAGATCCATGTCCTGGTGAATAATGGAAGTGCGCATATATCCAAGATCACCTATGTGGGAGATAGTGCAGAGGAGCCCATACTAAAAGAGATGATACGGACCGGAAAGCCAGTGAAGTGGGAGGTGAGAGGAAATGGAAAAATCCCTGACTATGCCCAGAATGTCAAGGTTATGAAGGGTGGAAAAGAGACAAGATATGAAAAGGGCATGAAACTCTCACCTGATGCAAAGATAAGCTATGAAACACCAGCGCCTGAGAAGAAGGAAATCAAAACCCCTTCAGGAAAAAAGGTTGTTGTCTCATCTGATCTGCACTATAAGAATATCCTCACCTCAACAGCAGTTCCTGATGTTCCGGAAGAGGCGATAAAGGTTTATTGGTTGTTGAATGGATCGCGCAAGCGCATGAAAAACATAACATACCATGACCATAACAATAATGAACTTATCGATGAGATTGAGTGGGTGATACCGCACCTTTCCAACCAGACGTTTGAGGTGGTAATTAATGTTCTTAATGTCCAGAGTTATCCAACTGTTGAAGGGAACTGGACTGTAATGTTCAATACTACGGGAACTGCAAACCTTACAATCACCCCTGTGGATGGAACAACATGGTCACAGGATTCAGAGATAGGATATGATCTTAAATTCCTTGATATAAGATGTGGTGATAAGACATTAGAATATGAGTTTAAGGGTAATTCTTTATTCATTGAAGACTATTCCTGCAATGAGACAGGTCATGAGATAAGCAAGGTACTTACAGCTGACAAGCATCATCTTTTGTTCGAGTTCGGAGGGCAAGAGGCATATGCACATAATGACATACTTATCAAAGTACCTACAACCTGCGGAGACCTGGTATTTACAGATGCAGATACCTGGGAGGCATATACAAACTGGACAATACCCGGGACAGGAAGAGTCAATATCACACAGATACTATATTGGCAGCATGATGACAGTCTGGATACAAGTGAAAGCATTGATATGGCTATTTACAGTAGTTCTGGTTCATATTCAAGGTTATCTGAGATAGTTACCCTTGAGGGGACAGGTGAATCCGGATGGATTGTTGCAAACCTGAGTTCATATGTTGAAATTGAAAGGGGGGAATCTTACTTTTTTGGTATGGGCCCTAATACAGTAGTTGACGGGTATAACCTTTCAGGAGACAATGGAATGGATTGTTCAGGCTATCCTCCAACAGGAGATGGATCTTACCTAAGCAGTGCTTCAGGGGGGTTAGACAGTACTGTTGCCACAGGCGGAACTAAGTGGTCGCATAAAGTAGGGATTATAGGAGTGGCTTACGAGAGTGAGTATACTGATCTTAAAGTACCTACAACATGCAGCAACTTTTCTTTTACCGATGCACAGAATATGGAATGGTACAGTAACTGGACGATGCCAGGTTCAGGAAAGGTTGAATTGTCTAAACTATGGCTTTGGCAGATAGATGATAGCCTTGACAATACTGAAAGTGTCAGGATGGCAATATATAACAGTTCAAGCCCATATTCCAGGATATCCGAGATAGTCACTATAAACGGAACAGGGCAGTCTGAGTGGATTTCAGGAGAATTGCAGAATCCAGTAGATATAACTCTTGGGAAGAGTTACTTTTTTGGGATTGGTCCGGGCAATGGTGAATACAACCTGAGTTCTGATGAGAATTCTGATTGTAATGATTATCCCCCTTCACAAGGGTCTTATTATGTCGGGGCTTCTGGAGACCTTGATACTAGTGTCCCTACAGGCGGGTCTACCACTTCACATAAAGGGGGGATTATTGGGATAACCTATAAGGAGACAAGCTCAACTTCTGAACCTCCACAGATCTCTTTCCAGGGGCAGACACCTCTGGACGGCGCAACAATCTCAACAA
>JAWOGQ010000050.1:0-29370 GCA_046496745.1 Candidatus Woesearchaeota archaeon
CTCTCATTACCATCTGGGCCTTAGCCATCACAATCTCCTGCTATGAATTTAAAGGTATTGGAGTTACTTCCATCTGCACACGCGCTTCCTTCAAGGACATAATCCCCGCAAGAGCCATCCATGCCATTCTCACCAACACCGCACTGATTTTCCCTTCCCTCTAATCTATGCCTGCAGGAGACCTTATCAGGGTCATCTCTTGTCTCTTCTGTCTCGCATGCATCAGCCATGCCATCACCGTCTTTATCTTTGGTGCTGTCACCATCGATACATGGATCGCAAGTATCTGGATACCCATCTCCATCACAATCAGGAAGGTCATTGACCATTATCTCTGATTCCTTGCAGCCATCCAATTGGTTCTTGACCTTGATAGGATCCAGCACAACAGAGGAAGTATCTATAACCTTACTTTTTATCATGGATCCTGCGAAAAAAATCACTACTACAACCAAAATAAGTTTAGCAACCTGTCCAAAACCCATTACATCACCCTATGGCTTTACAGCACTTGACTATGTCGCCTTTCTTATCTTCATCTGTACCGGTATATTTTCCTGGAACCAATAATTCACCTGGGCTACAGTCGCTTGAGGTCTGCTCTTCAGAGCATTCATAAGAAGTAGAACTGTCAAAAAGACCAAACCTATCATTCATGATGTACAGGGAAAAGGCCAATATGACCAGCATGATAATCATCCCTACAATCATCTGCATGGAAAGACCTATACCTTTTTTTGAATTCATCCTACACAACACCTTACATACGCTCCTTCATCATTACCATCACAGGGTTCATTTAATTGTATGACTTTTATTTGCCCTTGGCATTCACCATCCCTGGCTGTTTCGTAAGCATCACAAGAACAGTCCTTGGAGGTTGTGGCATCTGTGAATATCCTTGCCTTGTCCCCGAATATGAAGAGGATTACAACCAGAACTGCTATAGCTACAATCGCTATGATGATAAAATTGATCGATATGGATATTCCTTTCTTCATTAGTAATCACCTATTGGTACGCAACATTTGACAACATCTCCCCTTTCAGCTGTGCTTCCAACGGAAGAAGGGGCATCGTCAAAAGAACACTGTGTTTCCAGGGGGCGGCTGCTGATCACTTGCCCTTCCGGGCAGTTGTTTTCTGCGGCAGCCTGTGCGTCCGGACAACTGCAGTATTTGGTGGTAGCACCTGTGAATACCTGCGCTTTACTATTAAATATGAAAAGGATTACAACCAGAACCGCAATAGCTACAATAGCTATGATGATGAAATTGATCGATAGGGATATTCCTTTCTTCATGGGAGACCTTTAGATTCTGCCATTAATAAAATTTACTGTTAATGGCTATGATGGGTGCATGGACCATTACAAGGGGTTACACAATGCTGGGAAAAGATGCAGTCAAAATCTTCGAATTTGCAACATGTCCAATCTCCTTTATCTTCTTCAAGATTGTTGGTGACCTCTGGATAATCTTCAAGTTTCTCTATGTATTCTGCTGCCTTATCTTCTTTCTCAAGCGCTAAATAGGAAAGGGCAATGTACAGGTTGGCCTCATGGTACGTATCTCCGGATAATTCATCAACCTGCTTGAAAATTTGGATCGCTTTTTTGTATTCAGCCTCAGCATAGAGATTCTTACCCTGTTTCATCAAATCAAGATATTTTTCCTGTGCCTCAGATATTTGTGGCTCTACATCAAATGTGAATTTACCGTATAGCCAGCTTCCTGCAGCAATAACCATTATCCCGATTACAATCCACATAAGCATAGTATATGTCTGTCCCTTCATTCTACCCGAAACTGAATATGCCTGAGCCTACCTGCATGAGGATAGGAGTGTATTTCCAGACCATATAAACTGTGAATGCAATCCCCAGCAATACAAAGAAGATCTTTACGATGTTGTCAGTCAGAATATTTCCCTTGTCCATTCAATCACCTTGCTTTGAGGGGAAGTAATCACAACTTAACTCTTTAAAACTTTCGCCTGTATGCTCACGCAGGAGGACCATTGCCAAATGCGCCTCTTCTCCACCGAAATAGGTTGCAATTCCACTGGCAATCCCTGTTATTAGGCCAACTGCACCTGAAATCGCTATTGTAACTAATCCAACCCCTCCTGTAATAGTTGTAACCAATACATAACCTGTTATTACTGCTGCGCCTGTTCCTGCACCCATCCCTATAATTGAAGTAGTTGTCTTTTTACCAAGGGTGTTTATCCAGTCTTCTATAGTGCTTGTTCCTTTGGCATAGACAAATACAACAGAATAATCATTGGCTGTATCTATGGTCTTATCATCTATGTTTGCAACATCCTCATCTTCAATGTATTTATGCGCAAGGGAGCTTTCATAATTCATGAGATAATCCATATAAGTGAGGGTATCATTGTATTTGGTCTGGGCAAGATAGCTTGAAAAACCAGTTATCTCTTTATCTTCTTTAAAGCTTAGGATGGAGCAGACTGAACAGTAAACCTGTTTCTTTTCAAATATCTCTGGTTCTCCTCTCAAAAAGTTGTCCCAGCATGTGACCATCTCGTCGGCAATCGCTTTTTTTATGTCGCTTTCCTTTTTTGCTTTTATCTCAACCTCTTTTGTGGGACATTTGAGTTCCTGGGGGTCAAGCTGGGCGCCCTTGATATGCATGAGTTCCATGGTCCTGACGCTGGAGCGGCACATCTTGTCTTCATGATCCAGAGAATCAGAGGCAAAGATTGTATTGTAGAAACCAAATATGACTAGTATTACCATGACGATTGCAAACACTTTATGTATCAGTTCAAAATGCATTTTTCAGTTAGCCAGGAAACTACAGCCATAATCATCCAACTCTTCCGGGAGGATAAAATCAATAAGGGCATACTCATCATTATCTAAAGCCCAGCTAGTGAGGAAATCGCCTACCTTACCTAGGTTATTGTTAGGATCCACCCACCGGCCAGCACTATCATACCCGTATAAGAGATAATATTCCCTATCAAGATCTATTGTTTCTTTATACTTAAAACCCTCTGATTTCGCTGATTTTGTGAGATAGTCTGCATAAGTTGTACAGTTATCGCACATGCGAGTGGATTCAAGATATTCTCCAAGTTCTATCTCATCTACTTCTTCTGCCAGGGAATCTTCGAACTTGATTTCTGCGCATATGAGGCACGCGGTGGAATCAGAGAACCTATCCTGTCTAAATGGATTTAAGTTTCCTTCTCCAGTCATGTAGTTGCAGATACGGGCCTCTTCTGCCATAAGACGGGCTATGTCACTCTTTATTATCTTGCCTTTCTTTTCGACATCACTCTTTTCAATCTCCAGCTCATAACGGGGACAATCAAAGTCAATCGCAGTCTTATCTCCTAATAGTTTTGTGTTTGATGCGGCAAGGATGCTGAACTTGCATAATTCAATCTGTTCCTTCCGGCTTGCTTCTCCTGTAAAACCGTTGATAAAGGCAAGCATGACAACTACTGTCAGAAGGATAGCGATCATCTTTACCATCTGAGAATTAATCTGTGCTTTCATAGTCCCATAAAAATCTTGACAGCTATGGACAAAACAATCACCATGAGCATCGCCATTGCGATCATCATTATTGTCTGGCTCTTAAGCTGCCCTTTCATAGGCTTATTCCGGAGAAGAGAATATATAAATGTTACGACCCTGCGCTATAAACAGCTATACAGCATTCATATGGGCAATTGGTGTTTGATGAATCTCCTACTTTTGCCTCGTTGGAATTACAACCATCTTCCCTGCAAACACCACCTTGATTTTCACAGGAACGCAATTCTGTCCCAAAAATCTGACTTCTGCCTGAAAAGATTACCGCAATCACCACCAGTACAAGCAGGGCAATTGCGGCGATTATAATAGTATTTAAAGAAAGACTTTGTGCCTTCCTCATATCGACTCACCGGGCATGCAGCATTTCATGTCGTCATTTACAGTTCCGTCATTATTCAAGCATACCGCTGTTCCAATATTCCTTTCTATCATTCCGCCGGGACAGTCACTGCCATCTGGTACACAGCTCCCTCCCAGATTCTCGCAACTTTTGGAGTCGCTGACAAATATACTGCTCCGTGACATAAATACGACAGAAAGTATAACAAGAACAAGCAATGCCAAAGCTGCGATGATAATAACATTCATTGATAATCCTTGACCTTTTCGCATGAGATTCACCTCTGCTCTATCCTGAGAGCAAGTAGTATTTAAAATTATCTGTGCATGTCAAGGAGTTGAAGGTCGCTCATGAAGCACTCACGCTTGAGATCATCTATTATATAATGGACATCCACCTTTTCTATGGTGAATTTCTCTTCGAGTTTTTCCAGGAATTCCTCGAACTCCTTCAGATGGCGGAATACACCTTCACAAAGGAAGTCAAAGCCATTATTGATGCGATAAAGGGAATTGACATGGAGATGGGAGAGCATGTATTCACGGAGTGATTCCCTGCAGGATTTGTTCACCTTGAGCATGATATTTGCCCTCAAACTATAACCAAGCTCGTTGAAGTCAATAAGAGATGTGTGCTTTTTTATCAGGCCGCCTCCGTTCTGGCGCAGACGCTCGTAAATTGTAGAGACCGGAATCTTTAGCTTCTTACTCATGTTAGTAAGGGATTCTCGTGCATTGCTTCGCAAGCACGTTATTATCTGCATATCTTTTTGGTTCATTGGAAACACCTCCATTTTCAAGTTGATTGGATTTACTCCAGTATTCTTGAAAATCTATTCCTGAAAAGGAGTTTTTAGTATATATAATTAATTCTTAAGTCTTATATATTATCTTATAATTATATAATTAAGAAAAATATTTATATCAGAAAGGATTCTCCTTATATATGCAGAGGAAAGTAATCCAGTTAGCGGGGAAAACACTGGTGGTGAGCCTGCCAAACAAGTGGGTAAAGCAGTTCGGGATACAGAAAGGGGATGAACTGGACATACTAGAAGAAGACAACCAGTTGGTGATCCGGAGCGGCAAACCAAAAAAACAAGAAAAGATAGTAGTTGACCTTTCAAATCTTGGTATGATGGCTAGAAGAACTCTTGGAGCCTCCTATAAAGCAGGATATAATGAAGTCGAAGTGTTTTTTGATGAGCCAGATAAACTTGAAATAATCAATAAGGAAACATTACAATTCATCGGTTTTGAAGTGATGGAACAAAGCAATACTCGATGTTTAATTAAGGAAATCTCAAGTAATCATGAACTGGAATTTGAGAATGTTCTACGCATGATATTCAGGTCTATAAATGAGATAGGAATAGATACTGTTGAAGCTTTAAAAGATCATAATCTAAAAAAGCTAGAGAATATAAGTATGAGAGATAAAGTTATTAATAGATATACAGATTTTTGTCGACGGAATTTGAATAAATTTGGTTATCCTGACAAAAACAAGTCTTTTGTAGTCTACCATGTTTGCGAAGAACTAGAAAAAATAAGTGACTGTTACAAAGACTTATGCAAGGTAGTCTATAAGGATGACATAGTTGTAAGTAAAAAAACTAGAGACCTTTTACAGAATATCAACGAAACTATAAAATTATTACAGATGGCATATTATGATTATAAACCAGAAGTTCTTGAAAAATTTGGTCAATTGTGTGAAAGTACTAAAGAAAAGATAAGCAAAGAAATATTTAATCATATAAAAGAAGCAAAAGTATATCTGATCCTTTTCAATATGATCTGTTTAATCTTTGATGTTAATGGTGCAATAATTGTAAAGTCATTCTAGAATTCTTTCAAAATTTCTTGTAAAGAAATATAATCTTCTTGGTATTGTGAGTAGTGAGAAGGATAATTGTTTCTTATTTGTTCAATAGTACTAAAACCTTTCTCTATGAGATGAGGACATAAATGTGCCTTCTGATCCCTAGAAGAATAATCTGAATAATCTACAAATAATTGCTGCAGTTTACCATTTAATACAGAAAGATAGAATTGTTCGATAAAGTCTTCTTCTAAATGATCCTCTTGTTTGTATGAATCTAAGTAGGTACGAATTAATCCATATTCCTGCTCTTCAAAATCAGAGGGAAAATATAACAATAATTTAACAAGATCTATTGCCTGATATTGTCCAAAAGGCCTTTCACAATCAATTACAGCTATTTTTCCTGTTGGGCTTATTATCCAATTCTCTATATTTGCATCCTTAAAGTATACTATATCATTTGTCTCAGCAATTATAGTATTAAGAGATGTAAGCGCTTCAGACAAGGAATCACCAATAACCCCATCATATTTAGTCCTGATTTTTTTACTCATATCAATTACATCTTCATATTCTACTTCACGATGAAGCTTTCCAAGACACTTTGTTATACCCTCATAATATTCAGGTAGGGATGGGTCGGAGTCCAGAATTTTCTTCTCAAGTGTCTCCCCTTCAAGATTTTCCAATACCAGTACAGGCTGATAATAGTCTGGAGGTTGGCTGTGCATGAAGGTTGTTAGAGGTATTGGAACATCATATTCGGTTTTGCGGAGAAGATTACCTAAGTATCTGGTAAATTTAAACTCCTCCTCAACTGCCTCCTGTGACCTGCACTCCTTGAAAAGCCATTGTTTCTCGCCTTTGATAAAGTACATCCCGTTCTTTGTCTGCCCTATTCGTTCCAGGTTTTCTCCTTCGAAATAGTTCTTTTTGACCAGGGGATATAGTAGCTCCAGAGTTTTGTCTCGCAACTTGGTAATCTGAGGATAGGATTGTGACAGGGCGGCCATATTATCAGCCAGGTTTATCATATAAAGGAATCTTTCCTGATAGCGACCAGCTTTTCCCTTGATTCTCTTGAAGTATCTATCAGGGTCTTTTAAGAGAGCTGGTTCGGCAAAGGTATCAATAAACTCCCTGGCAACCCGCTCATCAAGCATCTTTTCGTAAAATGAAATAAAACCAATGCTGTCGAATATCATGGCTGCATTGAAAAGATGCTGTGACTCCAGGATCTCGTCAGGATCATTCTTGGTAAGCACAGTGGTTTTTTTATACTGGTTTCCAAAATGTTGTGCAAGAATTGGAGGTATGCCTCCATTCATTTTTGCCTCAATCCAGGTTGATGATAATCGAGAAAGGGCTTGCCTGTACATGGGAAGAGTGATAGCTTCAGGACTTTTGCGGATATTTCGACGATACACGTCAGTGATTGGAAATTGCGCTTGAACATTCTTGTACTTTTTTGCAAGGTCTTCTAATACCTGCATTTTTTTGGGCAGACTAGCAAATTCAGATTGAATAGTGGTTTTCTTCACCTGTAGATATTCCTTGAAAGAGAGGCTTTGGTAGGATTGCTTTCGTTCACGCTTTCGGGATATGTCTGCTCTAAATGGAAGATTATTATACATTCGCCTGCAAATAGGAGGTATGATGCATGCACCCATGGGCACAAACCCATAAGTCAAAAGCTCAGTTAAGGCGAAACCTGCAATATTGTAGGATTCTATTATGTCCTGGATCTGCGGGTTTGTGCATAATTCCTGAACCCAAGGCTTTTCCAGAAATGCTTCCCCTCCTTTTTCCACGAAGTCAACTGCGTTAACACTGGTTATATCAAAAAGATTGAATTCTCCTTGTTTGTGAGCCTGATACTCTGTATATGCATAGTATCCAACGGAAGCAAGAGCTGCGGTAGTCGAGTTAACGTGCTTCAACATTTCTACTGGTGATTCTAATCCTAATATAAATTTTTTTGTTACTGTATAATGATAAAAGAAGAGATAGTTTTATATATCAGCTATTCATTCCACTACCTAAAAAGAGAGTATTACATGAGGAAATAACTATGATAGTTAAGCAGGATTTTTTAAATAAACTCAAGGATTTTGGCTTGAACAGCTATGAAAGCAAATTGTGGACATCGCTGCTCTCGAGAGGCATATCAAGCGCAGGTGAACTATCCGACATCGCTAATGTCCCGAGATCAAGGACATATGATGTGCTTGAATCGCTTGAAAAGAAGGGATTCATTGTCATGAAGATAGGAAAGCCCATCAAGTACATAGCAGTACCTCCGGAAGAGGTGGTTGAGCGGGTCAAATCCAAGATACAGGAAGATGCTGACACCCAGACAAAGATTCTTGATGAGCTCCGGAGTTCAGAGGTTCTGGAGGAGTTGAACCTGTTGCACAGCCAGGGTATAGACATGATAGATCCTAGCGAGATGTCAGGACTTCTTAAGGGGAGAAAGAACCTGTATAATCATTTCGAGAGCATGATAAATTCTGCTGAACATTCAATTGTCCTGGTCTCCTCTGAGGAAGGATTAATCAGGAAGGCTAATGCTTTCCTGCCTGCACTGAAGAAAGCAAAGGCAAGGGGAACAAAAATAAGGATTGCTTCAAACCTTTCAAAAGAGGCTAAAGATAAATTGTCACATCTTGCTTGTCTTGCAGAGATAAGGCATACTGACATGAATGGAAGGTTCCTTCTTGTGGACGGAAAGAATGTGACATTCACGCTTTCTGAAGGGGAAAAGACACATTCAAGCTATGACAGCGGTGTGTGGGTAAAGACTCCTTTCTTTGCACAGACGTTCTCTGACATGTTCGAGAATCTTTGGAGCGGGATGAAACCCCTCAAATAATTTTTTCTTATATTAAAGTTGTACTTACATCTAAGAGAAAAGACCATATTTGCCCAGTATTAGAAAGGAGCTTCACGGTTGGTTAATAAGCAAGAAAAAAAATTTAGATCATGTGGAACCATTTCTGGGCGTATCCACCTATCAGCGGGATTTCCTTCTCCTTTCCCTGGATCGCGTAGACGAGCCCGATTATCCAGAATACAAGGAGTATTGGACCCACAATGATCATCAGCAGGTTCACTATAGGTATGATGCTTCCCCCGATTCCTATAATCATAAGCAGGAGTGTCTGCCTCAGGTGAAAGCTTCCGAGCGATGTCTTCTCGTTCTGGTGCAACACCAGCGCGATAATCCAGCCAATAAGTGTGAGATAACTCACAACAGCTACGGTATGTCCTTGATTTGATTTCGCCATATTTAACCCCCTTGTTTGATTAGTATCTTAGAGGTCCTATTTATTAAATCTTTCGCAGGGAGAACGCCCTGCTGTTGGATATAGGATTAAATCATGAATGGTTTTATGTAGTTCAGAACTAGTGGAGTTTCATGGCGCGGCGCATGGAAATCCCGAATATCAAAGAGAACAGGATGTAGGTTCCAAGCCAGCCAAAGCCGCTTATCCAGGGGACGCTTCCCAGAAGCGGAAGATCCTGCATAGGCCTTATTGGCTCATTGTGTACAGTCACTTTCTTGATAGGCCCATCATATTCCTTCTCAACCTCAAGGTATTCTTTTGTTGTTGTTATCTTGACAGATTTGGTTACTCTGTCCCCTCCTGTCGAGAATTCCAAAGCATACATGCCCTCAGGACCCTGGAGTCTCCAGGTGGCATTGTCTGCCGGCTGAGTTGCTGAACTTAATAGTGTGAGGCCTTTGGGGTCAAGGGTGATTTCTCCGGATTCTGCTATCACAGAGACTGTGAAGGGTTCGTTTGGTTCAATTGGATAATAGGCAAGGTTTGCTCCCATCCACCAGATGACAAGAATGATAGGCAGGAAGGTTATGAGGGTAGGCTTCAAGCTCATCTTCATGTATTCCATGTTGGTCTGCATTGCTTTCTGCTGGACCTTCATCATCTTATCAGGCTGATCCTTGAGCTCTTTCATCTCTTTTTGATATTTCTTGAGCTGTTTCTTGAGCCTTTTCATCTTTGCCTGGTCTGTAAAGAACTTGTAGGCTAGAGTGATTATGGTGGATATCAAGACTGCAAGAATAAGGATTGCAAAAAAAGGGTCAAGCTTCAATAAAGGTGATAATAAAGGAGATATAATCGACATTTTATTCCATGAATTTCCTCATCATCGGGTTCATGTCCATCATATGCTGCTTGCTGATCTCTTCATAAAGCTTGTAGATGATCATTACTGTCAGCAATAGACCTGTCCCTGAACCAAGAGCACCTGAGATGTCTGCAAGTGCTGCAAGGATACCTATCGTGATTGCACCCATAACTGTAAGAGGTGTGATGTATCTTTGGAGCAAGCGTTCAAGCACACGCTGGTCTTTCCTGAAACCTGGAATCTGGAGGCCTGAGGACATTATCTGTTTTGCCTGGCTTCGTGCATCCATCCCTGCGGTCTGGACCCAGAAGATACTGAATATGACACAACCGACAACCATTATTAGCATATAGATTCCGGCCTGAAGAACTGCATCAAGGGTTACGCTGCCTTTGATTATGCTTCCTACGATGTTAGGGGGATTTGCCCAGGCTGCAAGGCCTGAAACTGCCTGATCACCGACAAACTCACCAAGAAATGTTCCGTGTCCAAGCCAACCCTGGAGAAGACGGGCCCATAACTGGATATTTGCAAGCAATGCTGCAACCAGGATAACAGGTATGTTACTTGTATAAATAAAACTGAGAGGCCAGCGGATACCATGTCCCCTTACACGACCGAAGCTCAAGGGGATCTCTATTCGCATGGCCTGGCTATAAACTGCTATCACGAATACTACGATGGTGGATGCGACTGCAGCAAACTGGAGCCCTGCAGTGATCGGGTCTCCTGCTGCGAGAGATTGGAAAAGTGATGGAATAGCACCGGCTGCATATTCTGGGTTAAGCTGGGATTTGAGAGGACTCAGGGCCCGGATAAAGACAGTCTGGGATACTCCTGCTGCAATGAAAAGAGAGATACCAGAACCAAAACCCCATTTGGATATGACCTCGTCCATGAATAGGATAAGAATACCGCCTATGATAAGCTGGACTATAAGAAGCATTTCCAGTTGAAGATATAGAGGTGTCCCTGCAAACTGAGAGGCAGGAGCAAGACCGCCCATAAAAACATAGATTATGGCTTCAAATACTATGAAAAAGACTGCAAGGATTTTCTGGAAACCCTGGAACCTGCGTTTACCTTCATGTGAGGTAAGATCGAACTTGAAGATACCAGAACCATTCAATAACTGAAGGACAATGGATGCTGTAACGATAGGACCGATTCCAAGAGAGGTGATCGAACCAAAACTTGCACCCAGGATGACTGAGAGATATTCAAACTGCGAGAGTGCGTTTGCTCCCAGGCCAAATAAGGGTATATGTCCAAGTATGAAGAATATGACAAGAATTATCCCAGTCCACTTTAGCTTTTCCTTGAAGGAAAGTCTTTTTTGTGTGGGGCCTGCTACTTCGGGCAGATTCTGGATTATTGAATCAATAAAGGCCATAAAACCAACCTATTGCTGTATGTCTCCTCCCGCATTCTTCACCTTTTCAGATGCAGTCTGGGAGGCTTGCTCGACGATGATCTTCATCGGTTTTGTGATGCTGCCATTACCGATCAATTTATCATATCCTGCTTTTCTTAAATCTACTGTATAGGTTCCTTGTTCTTCGGTTGCAAATCCTTTCTTAACAAAAGTGTCAAGATGAGTTTCCAGGAACTGGACACCGATTGCAGGTGCAGGTTTTGCTGTCCTGAAACCTACTCTTCCAAGAAGCTTCCTGGCTTTCCAGGTTGTCGGCTTGTTGCCTTTACCTTTCTTACCTATTCCTGCATTACCGCGTCCACCGCGGTTACCTGCTCCCCTTCGTTTTTTCATGGAGCCGCAGCCGTGTGTCTTTGATCCGCGGTATTTTTTAACTTTCTTGCTATGTATCATTTTAAATCATGCGTTTAATCAGATCGTTGATTTTTTCCTTCCGGTCACCAAGGGCACCGCCTCTTGCAAAAGGGACCTTTATGCCACCATATCCTTTGCGTGGTGGATGCAAGGGTATGAATTTATCTCCTTTCTGCTTCAGTGCCTTTTCAGTCTCTTCGTCAAGTTCTCCCCATGTCACGTAGTCTTTTATAACCCTGAGCATGCCTCTTGTTGAAGGCGTGTCCGGGATTATGACACATGAATTCTTCCTGAGAAGTTTCAACTTAGTAAGGGTTTCCTTGACATCCGGCCGAATATTGATTATGCTTCGTACCAGGATTACCGCGATATTTTTCTCTGCCATTTTTACTCTTCATCCAGACCTTCTTTGAGGTCCTCCGGAAGCTTTCCTTCGACAATCGTTGAATTTGATACTTTTGTTGTGATGGTCTTTCTAAGTGCATACATGCATGCGATAATAAGGTTTGTCTTGGTCTTGGTCTGTCCGCGACCTTTTGACCATACATCTTTTATGCCTGCAAGGTCAAGAATCTTCTTGCATTCTTTCTCTACAATAAGCCCTTTACCTTTTGGCGCAGGGAATAAGGTCATTATAGCTGAGCCGCATTTGCCATCTACACGGAAAGGGACTGTATGAGGACCGTCACATGCACATTCCCAGCTCCCGCATCCACGGGCAATCTTGATAAGATTGAGTTTTGCATTCCTAAGAGCTTTTTCCCTGGCCGGGACTGTCTCTTTTGCTTTCCCATAGCCGATACCGACGTAACCGTTCCTGTTTCCGACCACTGCAAAGGTTGAGAACTTTGGCTTGTTCCCTTCACGGGTCTTCTTCTGGGTCTGCTTGAATACCCTCCGGGCTCCTCCTCCGAATTTACCCTTGGATTGACCTATCAAAAGTAGATCTGTCTCGAGATTAGGGAGAAGAGCATCAACTATCTCTGGCTCAAGGATTCGCTTTCCCTGGCTTAGGATCTCATCAATATCTGTAATCCGACCTTCCTTGACTGCTTTTCCGGTCTCAGTCTTTGGGGTCCAACTATCAAAGATGGTAACCTGCTCCTGAGTATTTTGTTTTTCGCTCATTTTATATTGCTAACCTTTTCTTTTACCTGATCAATCATCTTGGACATCTGGGATGGGTCGCGTTCCTTGGTTGATAGATTCTCTGCATAAGCTTCGATATGCTTTCCATTGATCCGGTCATCTGAAGGAAACTTCTCTTCGTTGCAGTTTATGTCAATTCCTGCATCCTTGATGCCTTTGATAACTGCGAAGATCCGGGAACCTTTAGTAGGTGTCCTAAAACCAAGATCAACCACAAGGTCTGTCAGGTCTGCTTTCTTGCATTTCATACCAGCCAAATATCCAGTAAGGTATGCTGCCGGGACATTCCCAAGGGTTCCTTTCCAACCATGATCTTTAAGCTCAGCACTCTTTGCTTCAGCCAGAACCTTATCACCAACAGGATCAAAGCTTATGGCCTGGACCAGCATATTCTTGAGTGACTGGCGGATTACAAGGCGAGGCCTCTGGGACTGGACCAACCTAAGCCTTTTCTTATAATTGGTCTTTCCTTCCTGTTTTCGCCTGTAAGGGATTGTCTTGATTGTTTTTCGTGTCATTTTTTCTCGTTAATATACATCTTAAGGTGTCGCAGGCTTCTGAAGAATCCACCTTTTGCGTTGTTGTAGAGTTTCCTGTATTCCTCTGCTGATAAAACACCTTTTTCCCGGAGTTCTTTCAGGAGAGCGCGTTGCTTCCTGATACGGTTCATCCAGTCCTCTTTTCGGGGAAGCCTGGCTGTGTTTCTTCCTTTCCTGGAACCCTGGCCTTTTCTTCTTCCCTTACGCTTCTGCTCTGCAAACTTTCGAGCACGAACACGGGAAGGGCCAACTTCTGTCGCTTTCCAGATTCCATGTGATTTTATAAGATTGCGCAGATCTATTTTTGTAATGGATTCCTTGATCTCGTCAAGCCTTGAGCTATCAAATACCACATTGCTTTCAGAGCACTTCAGTAGTTGTGCTGCCAGCCTTTTTTGATTTCGTAAATTCATAAGGATCACTCTTTCTTGGTTATTACCTTGTCCTTCTCTTCTTTCTCTTTCTTCTTGTGCTCATCGAGCTTGTCGGCAAGGTCTTCCTTTTCTTCTGATTTTTCTTCTGACTGTTCCTGTTTTTCTTCTTCAGCCTTCTTCTCTGCTTCTTTCTCTGCTGCTTTTCTTTTCTGTTCCTTTGCTTTCTTTTCCTGCTGCTTTTTCTTCATCTCTTTGTCAACTGAATCAAGGAATGCTTTTGGATCTTTAAGGTTAAGTATCGGAAATTTCTTTTCCTGAATCTTTTTTACAAGCTCAATCTTCTTTCTGGTTCCAACCCTTGCAGATATGATTGCTCCATCACCTTCTTTTAGGGATTCGACATCCGCAAGAGATGATATGATTACCTGATTATATCCTTCTGGTGAAAGGCCTTTACAGTCACGAGGTGAGCCCCATCCTCTCTCAGGACTTCGCTTATACCCTCTCTTATGCAGACGCATCTTTGATTGGAGACCTTTTGGTTTACGCCACTTATCACCTAGCTTTGGCTTCTTGTGATTATCCTGGCGAGTAAATTCAGGTTTTTTCAGCTTGATTTGCTTGCGTAGTTCTAGGTTCATTTTATTTCCTTTCCTGCTTTGTTTGTGATATAGATGCCATCCTGGAAGATCCGCTTGTCCCGGTTGGTTATCCTGCAGAGCTGTTCAATGTCTGCTGCGACCTGACCGCAGATTTCACGGCTTGTACCTTCGACAGTTATGTCATTCCCTTCAATCTTCACGTCAGCACCTTCTTTGATGTTAAGTACCCTTGGAACCTTTTCTCCAAGGAAATTTTTAATTATGAATTGCTTATTATTGACTGAGACATTCATAGGAAAGTGTCCTGAACAGATCTTGAGTTTATACGTGAATTTTTCCGTAACACCTTTTATCAGGTTTCTTGCATGTGCGCGATATGAATGAATCTTTGCTTTTTCACGACGGGTTGAGTTGTCGCATTGGAAGGTGATCTTATCAGCGGCAGTAATCGTGACCTTAGGATCTATCATCTTCTTTTTGGCTTCTCCCATTGGTCCTTTAACTACCAGTTCCTTATCCTTGTACTCGGCAGTTACGCCTTCAGGAATTTCTATTTCCTCGTGAATTTGTTTCTCTTTCATTTTAGTAACAGTAAGCGATTAATTTTCCTCCAATGTTTTTCTTCTTGGCCTGGGTATGAGTCATTACACCCTGGGAGGTTGAAACAATCATTATCCCAACATTCCTTGCTGGCAGGAACCTCTTCTCGTATTTTTCGTACCCTTCGTTCTGGACTGAAAATCGAGGCTTGATCGCACCAGCCTTGTTTATCTTACCAATCAGATTCACTGTGAATGAAGTTCCTTTACTATCAGGATTCTCCTCGAAAACCCCAAGATAGCCTTCCTCCTTGAGAATCTCAAGGACTCTGCTGATCGTATTATTGACAGGAAAAAGAGTCACCTGCTTCTTGCTCACGTTTTCACTGTTTACTATTGATGATAATGCATTTGCTAGTGGATCGTTTAATACCATTTTACACCTAACTATATTTTTTGAATCCGATCTTTGTCGCAATCTCCCTGAAGCACTGCCTGCAAAGGTTAAGGCCATACTTGCTTATATGCGCCCTGGTCCTTCCGCATCTCCTGCAATGATAAAGGTTTATGCCTGTGCTACGCTCTTTGGGAGCGTTATGCTTCTTGAATTTCTCAAGGGCATAGGGTCGTGCTTTCAGTTGTTTGAAGACCTTTTTATAATCGCTATACGTCATTTATTCTTCACCAAGTTTAATTTCATATGATTCTTTCATGAACTGGATCGCATCTTCCTGTTTTATCTTATGAGGTGATGGTAATTGTTTCTTGAAGAGCTTTCTCCTCTTTATCCTGAAGCCAGGACGCTCGAGGGTTACTGTAACCTGGAACCCCATGATGCCTATGTCGGCATTATATTCAATGTCAGGGATGTCAATATACTCATCAATCCCAAATGATATGTTGCCGTTATCATCAAAGCATGATTGCTTAAGGATATGATCCTTTGCTCCCAAAAGCTGTCTTAGTACCTCATCGGCTTTCTTTCCCCGAAGTGTAAGCTTGCAACCTATTGGAAGACCTGGTCTTAGCCCCCAGCCTGCGATACGTTTGGAAGTGATTGTCTTTACAGGCTCGATTCCTACTATGTGCTTAATAAGAGCGATGCCTTTCTCAAGCTTCTGCTGTTCCTTTCCTGTCCCTACGTTCAAGGTCAGTTTCTCGATCCGAATGTTTCGCATGGGATTCATTGTGCTTATATCGTAATTTGCGGTTTCTTTGTGCCTATGACAAAGGCGTACTGCTTGTCTGTCTCCACAAGCTGACCGTCATTTTTGTATATGATCTTGTCATCCTGTATCTCGTCGATAACACCACTGTTGCCCTTGTGGCGACCTCCGGTCAGGAAGACATATGCTCCTTTCTGTAAGGGGATGTGCTCTTTTATGCTCTTTCCTTCAAGGACAAGGGAATCTCCTGTCTTATATTCGTCTTTTTCGACTATAAGATTTCCTCCGCTGTTGAAGTTGAGCTGAGTCCTGTTACCCCTGAGCTTAGTCTTATTCTTTATCTGAACTATGTGATTGGATTCATCAGTTTCTTTTGCAATGATCTTACCCTGGTTATTCAGGAGTATCCGGAACTTCTGCCCGGTCTCATCAATGGTAACTGAATCCATTATTCCTACAGGCTGGCGGTAACCCTTTACTTTCAGCCCATTGATCTTTATTGTCTTATTATTGATCAGGTATTTTACATCCTTTGTTTTAGCAGCAATCCCTGCCAAATCCTTGCAAAAGACTGTGAAAGGTACACTTGTCTCTATGCTGTGAGCGCCAGGTTTAGGGCAGGTGACGAATACATTCGCCTTTCGTAGGATCTTCCAGTTTCTTGGTGCCGCTATTCTTTTCAAGTGATTTTTCATTTTGCCTCAACTTTCTGTTTTCTTTTTTTGTCATCGAGGACAGGACTTTCAATCAGAAGATTGGAAGGGTGTATCGGATATAGTGTCTTACTCCCGTCTTTTTTTGCCATCTCAATGCCTGTGATGTATACCCGCTCTTCACGAAGGGAAATCCGTTCTACTTTTCCGTCTTTCCCTTTATACTGACCACGCATTATACGAACCTTATCGCCGGTGCGCAAGCCCAGGCTTCGCTGCCCATTCTTGCGGAGATCTTTTGAGAGGGCTGCTCGCATGAACTTCTGCCGTGTGTGCAGAGGCGCGTTAGCACGATACTTACGCTGCTTTCGCGTCTGACTGCTCCTTATCCATTTGTTTGAAAATGCTTTCATTTTAATCATACTATGATATTTGCAACCTTTGCCACACCAGGGAACCTTTCACATACTTCTTTTGCGACTGCGCCCTTGAAGATTGTACCCTTTGGGTTTCCTTTCAGGTCTTTCAAGACAACTGCTGCATTGTCCTCGAATTTTACCCTTGTGCCGTCAGGCCTGCGGTACTCCTTGCATTGCCTTACTATAACTGCAAAGACAACCTGTTTTCTTATTTCAGGTTTCCCTTTCTGAACAGATGCCTGCACCAGATCACCGATGCCTGCTGCAGGAACTCTTCCTTTCACAGTCTTGTGTCCTTTGACACTGATGATCTTTATGACCTTTGCGCCGGAGTTGTCACAGGTTGAAACTTGTGCCCCGACTGGCAGTGCTTTTGTTGTGCTTGCTTTAATTGGTTTCATTGTGCTTCTCAACAACCTCAACTATGACATTATTGACTGTCTTGCTGATAGGACGGGTCAGTGCAATCCTTACAATGTCACCTTCCTCAACCTTGAGGCAAGGAGGATTGTGGACCTTCATCTTCGTCCTTTTCTTTTCATATCGTTCGTATTTTGGGACATATACACGCCTTTCCATCTCGATAACCGCGGTATTGTTCATCTTGTTACGGATTACTTTTCCCTTGGTTCCCCTGTTTTTCACATTAAGGGTGCCGTGGAAAGGGCATTTCTTGTCATCACAGGTCTCCTGTGGTGATGCTACTTTGATCCCAATCTTATTTTCTTTTTGAACCATTTTTTGAGTCTCTCTTCGGGACGACCTGTCAGCTTACTGCCATCGATTGTCGTCTTGTTGATTGTGAAGGTGCTCTGATGCTTGATCAGGCGCCGTCTGCCGGTGTCTGTCTCTACAAGCAGCGTGTGCTTGGTCTCATCAATGATCCTGCCTTCGAGGCCGACCAGTGATGTGTTCTGTGACTTTTTGATTTTTAGGTGTTTGCCGATGAGATCGGTAAACATATCAGCATCTATTTTTTTCATTCTTACCGTGTGGGTAAGGTTTATTTGATCTCTATCGTGTCCGGAGCGAACCCGTAATCAACAAGCTTTTTCTTGACTGTTGTCTTGTGATTGCCTTGCAGTTCGATCTTGCCGTCCTTAACGGTCCCTCCGCAGGCGAACTCGCTCTTGAGTTTCTTGCCGATGTCCTTGACATCGATTTCTTTGCCATCGATGCCACTTACCACCGTGTTCACCTTCCCGAATTTCTTTTTGATGGTGCCGATGGTTATTTTCTGGCTTTCCTTTGCTATCGACTCGCAGACACAGAGGTCTGTTGGTAATCCACACGTTGGACATATATCTGTCATACTTTTGTACCTTTGGTTTTTGAATGCAGCAATGTATTTATTCGCGCAATTGTCTTTTTCAATTGTTTGACCTGGCCCGGACTCTTTGGAGTAGTGCCGGTAGCGATCTGCGCGTTTTGCTTCATCAATTCCTTCCGGGCTTCATCAAGCTTATCCTTGAGTTCGCCTTCCGATAACGTATGGAGTTCTTTTACCTTCATTTTTTCTTAGTTTTTTTGGTCTTCTTCTTCTTTGCTTCTTTCTTCTTTTCTGTCTCTTCTGTCACTTCTGGTTTTTCTTCTTTTACTTCAGGTTCTGTCTCTTCAGTTGCTTCAGGTTCTATCTCTTCTACTGATTCTTCAAAGACCTCTTCTTTTCGGAGTGTGATGTTATCTGGAAGTTCGATGTCAGGTGGCATTAGCCTTACCTGTATCCCGATTATTCCTGTCTTGAGTTTCGCATTTACTAATGATTGGCGCACACCGCTTACTGCAATGTCTCCGCACTTTTTGAGATAACCCTGATAAAATCGCCATCTCTTGGCCCTTGCTCCTGGGATCTTGCCGGAGATAAGGATCTCAATCCCTAGTGCCCCTGATTTCATGACATCGTCCATCACACGGTGACCGATTCCCTTGAAACGATTCGTCCCGAACCTTTCAAGTGTTGATGCTATCCGTTCTGCAACGACCTTTGCATCAAGATTGACGTTTTCTACCTCATTTATCTCAATCTGAGGGTTCTCAAGCTCAAAGGAGCCTTTGAGATATTCAGTGATTGCCTTTATGTTCTCACCTTTTCGCCCTACAACAAAACCTGGACGAGCAGCTGTGATTATTATCTTTTCACCTAGTGGTGTCCTTTTCAATTGAGTACTGCTGTGTCCTACGTTATTAAGCTTGCTTGACACATGTTCCTCTATCATGAACTCTTTCATTCGTTGTTCGATGAATTTTTTCTCAATCATTTTTTGTCTGGGCCTTCTGGGTTGATTCGGATTTTGTTTTTTCTGCTTCTACACCTTTATTTGCCGGTTTTGAAGCTTTTGTCTCAGGCTTTGCTGATTCAGGTTTTGAATCGGTTTTTTCAGTCTTTGGCTTTTCTGATTTTTTGGTTGATTCAGTCTTTGGAGCTGAAGCCTTTGTTTCAGGCTTTGCTTCGGTTGATTCGGATTTTTTGGTTGACTCTGTCTTTGGAGTTGAAGCTTTTGTTTCTGTCTTTTCTGATTTTTTGGTTGATTCAGTCTTTGGGGTTGAAGCTTCTGTTTCGGTCTTTGCCTTTGATTCAGGCTTTTCTGATTTTTTTGTCTTGGGTTTCTCCTCAGGAACTTCTACTACAACCTCTAAGTGGGTCCGTTTTGCTACAACACCCCTCTTTCTTCCATGCCTCATCTGCTGAGGTCCCCTGTTTGCGAGGATGTGTATGATCTTAAGTTTAGTGGTATCAAGACCTTTGAATTTTGCATTGGATTCAGCATTCTCCAACAGGTCATGGATTGCACTGCAGGTATTTTCTGGATACTTTCCTGGGCCTATGCCCGGCTTATGGCCTGTGCCTTCCTGATTGAACCTTCGCATGGGAAGAGGCCGCTTGTGTGCTATTATCTCTTCCAGCTCTTTCTTTGCCCTTGCAAGAGGTTTTCCACGGATGTAGTTACAGACCTCGATAGCCTGTTTTGTGGAGACCCCTGCATTCAAAGCTAAAGCTTTAGCAGTGTTCTCTTTGATGTTTTGAGCTGAATAGTTGTATCCCATTTTACTTCTTCTGCACTCCAGCGCTTGATCGTGATGCACCTACTCCTGGTGAACTGTGAGCTACCCTGTTTCGGGATTGCACAAACTCACCTAAGGTATGCCCTACCATCTCTGGAAGGATTTCCAGGTCCTGGAAGACTTTGCCTGTGTGCACCTTAACTTTTTTGCTTATCATCTCAGGCAGTACAACCATAGTACGACAATGTGTCTTTACAGGTTTATCCTTATCTTTTGCGAGCTTATCAAGGAATTTCTTCTCTTCATCTGTGAATCCCCTGTTGATAGTTCTTCTTATACGGGATGTTGTGATTTTTGCAAATTCACCTGATGTCATCTGCTTAAGCTCTTCAACAGATTTGCCTTTGTAGCGGAATTCTTTCTTTGCCATGATGATTACCTTTTCTTCCTTCCTGTCCGTTTTGCTCCGACCATTCCGACCTTACGACCAGGAGGAGCACTCTTTGGTGTTACTCTTGCGCGGGCCTTCCTTGATGAACGGCTGTTTCCAAAAGGATGGTCTACAGCGTTCATGGATGCTCCTGAAACGCGTGGATAAAGCTTATTCTTGATTTTCATGCGATAGTACTTGTTACCTGCCTTGACAAGAGGTTTTTCGCTGATTCCTGTACCTGCTATTATTCCTATATTCGCACGGCATGAACCGTTGAAATCTCTCTTTTTCTTTGATGGCAGCTGGATTGTGATCATGTTGCCACTTCTTGCGACAACTTTTGCGAATGTTCCTGCAGCACGGCAGAACTTACCACCATCGCCTGGAGCTGACTCTATATTGTATACAAGAGCACCTTCAGGGATTTCCTTGAGTTGTAATGTGTTTCCAACCTGTGCATCAGCATTTCCACAGGAAACCATCTCTCCAACCCTGATCCCTTCAGGGGCTAAGAGAAGACTGTATTCCTGGTCTTCGTATTCTACAAGAGCAAGGGGAGCACTATGTCCTCTGCATTTGACAAGGTCCACAACCATACCTGAGACAGGTTCTTCTGTATAACTCCGGTGTTTTGCTGCGCCCTTATATCTGGAACTAGGCGCACGGTATCTTGGACCACCTTTTCCTCTTGCTTGTGATATTATTCGCTTTCCCATTTTACATTAAGCCTAAGTTTGTAGCGATATCAATTGCAGGGTATTCTGAAGCAAACTTGACGTAAGCACGCTTTTCCCCTTCTGCGGTGATGAATGTGTTGACATTCTCAACCTTTACATTGAATAAGGTTTCTATTGCTTCTTTTATTTCCTGTTTCTTAGCCCTGATTCCAACTGCAAAGATTAGCTTATTCTCTGCTTCCATCAGTCTCAATGACTTCTCTGTTGATAGTGCATGCTTTATGACTTCCATTTTACATGAACAATTTTTCTTTCTTCATCCGCTCGATTGCCTGCGCGGTGAATAGTGTTGCACGGCCAACGATGGTTCCTGGTGCAAGGACGCGAGCGTTAAGCTCGTTTACTAATGTCACATCCACTCCTGGAAGGTTCTTTGTCGCTCTTATCGCTTCGCAAGCTCCGGATACAACCACCAAAGGACCTTTTCGCTTCTTATAGCGGCGGTTCCTCATGGTTCCTTTTCCTGCGCGGATAGTTTTTTGTCGTGACCTTGTCAATTCTTCATCAAGGCCTACGGTCTTGAGATAGCTGATCACTTCATTGGTCTTCTTGAGACCTTCAAATGATTCATCAAGTATGAAAGGGTAATCCTTAGGTATCTTGTGGCCTCTTGCGCTTACTCTATCTGCTAGAGCAGTTGCAGCTATCGCGCTTCTTATGGCCTTGCGATTCTCTTTTTTGTTTAGTTTCTGGCCCCATTTCTTGTCTGCCTTTGGTGCGTGTGCACGACGGCCTCCAACAGTCCCTGGAATCTGTGCGCCTACCCAGAAGAACCTTGTTCCACGCCGGGTAAGGATCTTTCTTGGAACCCTGGAGATTCCGAAACCATATGATCCCCTGTATTTTCTTCGTCGCCGGGAAAGTTCTGCAGAGTGCTTCTGTCCTGCCCTGGGGTCACTGCCGTATGCGTGACGGGCATTGTTCTCTGCAGCAAAGACTGCACGCCTGATAAGGTCTTCCCTGACAGGCTCGTTGAACTGCTCAGGAAGTTCTCCTTTCGTGTCCTTTTCTTTTCCTTTGATTGCGACCTTCATTTTTGTCTCGAAATTACACTGATTTGCTTGAGTGCGGGTGCGCTCTGTGGAATCCTGGTTGGCCTTACGCCAAAAGTCATCTGTATGAGGCGCTTTGAAGGTCCTGGAACTGAACCTTTCACCAGCACGTAATCGTTTTTCACAAGTCCGTATCGTACGAAGCCTCCTGCAGGGTTGACCCGGGAAACGTCATTTGATACGTCAAGTACCCATTTGTTATAATCAATCCTTTGCTGGAATCCTGTCTGACCAGAGAAAGGGTTCCTGTACATCATATGCCCTTGTGCTTTCCAGCCACCGCTGATAGAACCAGGACCACGTTTGGTCTTCTCTGACTTCTTCGCACGGATGCTTATTCCGAAACGCTTGACAGGTCCCTGGGTCCCTTTTCCCTTGGTTATGGAATGAATGTCAACGACATCTCCTGAACTGATCACGTCTGTAAGCTTGATTTCTTTTCCAAAATTATCTTTTGCAAAGGCAAGCTGGTCCTCAAGTGAGCCGCTTACTGCAAGCTCGAATATTTCTGGTTTTTTCTTACCAATACCAGTCATACCTGGCTGAGTATATACCAAAAGGCGCAAATCGTTGTGCTCAGGTACATTGAGCTGGGTCTCTTTTTTTGGAACCCTTACCTTGCGCTTGAGGTTCTTATCATTGATCTTTGCGACGCTTTCACCGACAACCTTTTGGTTGCCAAGATCATCGCTGTTATAGAATCTGACCCCATAGACCTTCAGAGGAGGGCATTCGATGATTGTCACAGGGACTGATACATCCATCCCTTTTGTACGGGAGGTCTTATGCTGATCGTTATAGAGAACATGGGTCATGCCTACTTTGTATCCTGCAAACCCACATAATTTAGTCTCTTTCTTGACCCTTGGATGGGAGCGCAGACGGGCGTAAGCTCGCTTGGCCCTTGACCTCGGCCAGTACTGCATTGATCCGCTTCTTGGATTCCTTTTATTTGGCATTTTTAGATTCCTCTAGCTATCAGAGGTTTGTTTATGTCTAAATGACCTTTTGCGGGGTTTTCCATCAGAACCAGGAAGGTACTGAAAAACGCCTTATCAGGTCGGTCATTTGCTCGAGGTTAATAATATTTAACCTCTATCTTATTCAGTGGAACTTGGACCTATTTATAAATATTTTTATTTTTTGGAATCTGATGAAAAAAGGACCTTTCTTTTGGTATAGTTGACAGGGTTCTTGATGCTCTTACAGACCCTGTCAGGGGTGCACAGATGCAGATCCTTGTAATAAGCATGATTTGAGCAATTGGGAGGCATTATGCGCCTTGACTTATGGTAGCGCAGGTGGGATACAACCATGTTCTCCCTGAGGGGTTCAGGATTATTCTTGTTCCATTCCCTTATGCGCTCCTCGATGTCATCATAAGACCATCCTACGTTCTGGAGGAAATTGACCAGGACAAACAGGCATCTTTTCTTTCCATCTGATACGCCCTTGAGAAGATTATGTATGCATGGAGGGAATAGTTCTTCAGGGGCTTTCTCCATGAGTTCCTGATAGTTCTGCTCTGATTTCATCTGAGCCTTTAGCTCTTCCCTTTGAAGACGACGCACTTGTTCCGGGTCTTCTGTTATCTTCTTGAAAAGGCTTTCAGCCTGTTCCTGACCTGGTTCAAGGAAGTGTTTCACTCCAACGACCTTGTCAGGGTGAGCATTCTCTTTCTCGAATGTGAGTATTTGTTCGACTGGCACGGGTACGCTTGCAAGGCCGGATTTCTCGTGTAATGAGTAGACACTACGATATAGGTGCCGTGAGGACAGGAGCAGGGTGTCCACGTCAATCACCGAGAGAGGATTGAATTTCTTATAGCTTGTCTTTGAACCACAAGAGCACAATGGTTTTTTCTCCTCAAAGCGGCCCATCATCTTATTGCATTTCTCGCAGACACAAAAATCCTCCTCTGAAATGATGGATGACTGGCAGACAGGGCAGACAAAACGGTAACCTGATTGAGTATTCTTTTCAACAGGCTTATGGCATTCGGTGCATAACTCCAGGACAACATCCTTATCTGTTATCTCTTTTAGTTTCTCTAAGGTATAGGTAAGCTTGTCTGCAAAAGCTACGGTATTATCCTTTATTGTTATATAGTTGGTATTAATGTAATCAATCAGGTATGTTGCCAATTTTTTGGGGAGGTCAGGAAAAAGCGTACGGGTTGATTGGTTACCGAAATACTTAGGAAAAGTCTCAAAAGGGACTCCGATGTGAAAACCTTTGTTACCTGAGAACTTGACATCAAAGCGATATACATCAAAATCCTGAAGGGTTTTTGCTATAAGAAAGGTTGCTATCCTTGAGATGTTCCAATCGGTGCTGTCTATATCTATGACAAGGTCCCAGCCTGAGCGGAGATCATCCATTGCCTCTTTCTTAAGGCCTGTGTTGAGTTGCTGGACATCTTTCCAGCGCTCTTCTGAGATGTGAAAGGAGGTAACACCTTTCTTTGCAAAGTCAAGAACCTCTGCAGGATATGTTAGTATCTCCGGCCGTTTTCCAAAGCCCTTGTCTGCAAATTTTACTGCTACCTCGCGCCCCTTTGCATTGTCTACTATTGCTTTTTGAATCTCGGGTCTTTTGTAATGGCGAAGGCAGGTTGCAAAATCCATAATAGGAAGAATTTCAATGGACTATAATAATCTTATTCTATTCACATACAAAGGATGTACTTTTTGGATATCCAGAAAATCTTTCTCATAGGTTTCAAAAGGATGGTAGGGCCTGTCAATCACATGGACGGGAAGATCATTAATCTCAAGGGCCTCTATCCGTGACTTGAGATGATTGATTACATCCAAAGGCATATAATCTTCTCCCCATAGATATATGTCCATATCACCTGGCTTTCTTTTATAGTAATCTTTGCCTTTGAGTTCAACCAGGCTCCCTATCAGATAAGCGGCCTTTACACCTTCTTTACCCACTTCATCGATCTCGCGTGAGATTTGGTCCTGACCAATAAACTGCTCATCCTGCCAATACTGGTTAGGCTTTTTTGGTTCCAAAAATGATAAGGATAACAAAGGTTTCATATAGTTGGAGAATCAAAAAACAATTATAAATATTTTTAAAGATGAATATACAAGAACTTTTTGAAGGATACAGGGTGCTTGAGACAAGGCGCATCAAAACCTATGCCAATAAGGTCTTCAGGGTCAAGACGGATAAGGGAAACTTTTTCCTGAAGGTTTTTGATTGCGAGAAGGATTGCTACAAGCTTTCGAGACTCTATCCCATGCTTCTTGAGAAGGGAGTGCCTGTACCAAGAGTAGTCCGTTCTGATAAGAATTACATAATCATGTCTGAAGTGCCAGGAAAGATGCTGTATGAATGTTCAAGGGGAAAAGAGACATATCATGAGCTGGGATTGTTAATAGCAAGGATCCATTCAATAACTTTTGACAACTTCGGAGAACCTGATACCGAATTTAGCAAGTGGAAGGATATGTATGATGAGATCTTGGATAAAAGGCTTAAGAAGGGGTTTTCGGACCTGGTTGAGCCTATCAGGGATTGGTTTGATAAGAGAATGCATCTTATTGATTATGAGATTACCCCAAGATTGCTTCATGAGGACCTTAACAAGAAGAATATATTCGTGAAAGATGGACAGATAAGCATAATAGATTTTGATGGTTCATTTGCCGGGCACAATGAAGAAGAGCTCATGCGGCTGGAAGGGGTTTTGGAAAGAGGAGAAATGCAAGCTGTGCTGGACAGTTATAAATCGATAATCCCTCTTGATGAAGGATATGAAAAAAGAAGAACCTTCTATTATCTTTCACGCCTGCTTGTTCATATAGGGTGCATGATTGAAAACGGGACAGATTACGTGGGAGATGTCAAAAAAGAGGAAGATATCCTGAGGGATGAAATCCAAAAGATCCTAAAGGGAAAAAGTATCGCTTTTGATAAGAACGGGCCAAACACATGAAAAAGACATTGATATTATTGCTGGTATTGCCACTGCTCATAATATTTATCAGCAGGATCTTTTTTCCGTCCACGTATCTCTTTTCCTCCATATACAAGATAATCTTCCTTTTTCCTATAGCATACAGGTTGTTTTCGGGGAAGTCGGTTAAAGAAGCCATTTCCAAACATTTCTCGATTAAGACACTAAGGAAAAATGTTGTGCAGGTAACAGGGATAGGCTTGATCCTTTCAGGAATATATATAGGTGCATTTTATGTGGCTAAGGGACTTATTGATATGGGTGAGATTGTTTCCAGATTACAGGAGACCATATCAGCGGATGCTACAAGCATGATCTTTATAGGCCTTTATATTATAGTATTGAATTCCTTACTGGAAGAATTCTTCTGGAGGGGATTCTTGTTTGATGAGTTCAGGAAAAGGTTTCCCTACTGGATTTCTCACCTTGCAACAGGCATCGGTTTCTCACTCCATCATGTGATCTTCTATTATAACTGGTTTAGTATTCCGGTGTTTTTGGCAGTCACATTTGGGTTGGTAGGTTATGCAATAATAATGAATCTCGTATTTGAGCGCTATAAGGATCTGTTCTCATGCTGGGTGATACATGCTTTTGCTGATGTAGCCCAGATTTATATCGCTTTCACTGTATTCGGGATAATATGAAAAGGAATTTAAACCATATCAGATTCCTGAAAGGTATGTATCAATATGAAATGTTGCGTAAAGAGGCCAGAAAAAACCTGGAGAGATATGAGGAGCTTGACGCATTATCTGACTCAGACCTGAGAATAAATAACTGCAATGAAAGGGTTGATTTGCAAGGGGATTATGCCTTTAAAAAGATTGGGATGATAAAGCATTTGATTGAGGGCGAAGAGGATTTATTCTATAATACACATGGGCTAAGAGATTATTTTTCAGGGCTCCAGGAGCTTATGATAAGCAGAAGGATGGATGGCAGGCTGTATGATTACATAACAGATACAGCCATAGGCCAGATCATTGAGGATTACGCTACCTAAGCTTCTTTTTCATGCACACGGTCTCTTCCTCCTGAAAATTTTGTTTCGTATAAAATGGAACAATCTCTTTTCTTGTACAAAGAGATATGCTGTCTGCACTGATTTCCCTGGCATACTCTTCAACCTTTTGCATGAGTCTTGTTCCAATCCCTTCAGCTTTTCTTTTGACTGCAAGGTCCTCTATTATCACAACAGGGCCCTGCCACCATTGCTCTACCTTGAAGAGAATCACACCTAGCATCTCATTTTCACTGGCAACAAAGAAATGGCCAATCCTAAAATAGAAGTCAACACTTTTCCTTATGGATTCAACACTCTCTTTCTCATTGAAAGGTGGCTCAGAAAATACATGCTGGAGCAAAGATACTATCTCTTCCTTATCATCCTCATTTGCTGATCGAATCATGGAATATGTTAGATAACCTTTATTTTTTTATCTTTACAAAAATATTTAAATGGAAGGGGAATTAGAGGAATTATGGATTTTGCTAACAGGAGCCTCATTTCAATCACAGATTTCTCAAAGGAAGAATGCCTGGAGATATTAAAGACTGCAGAGATGTTTGAAAAAGACCCAAATCAAGAACTTCTTTCAGGACATCTCATAGGAACCCTTTTCTTTGAACCATCTACCCGGACAAGACTAAGCTTTGAGAGCGCAGTCCTACGGCTTAATGGCAAGATAACAGGATTTTCAGATTCATCAACCTCAAGTGTAAGGAAAGGGGAAAGCCTTCATGATACTATCAAGACAGTAGAGAAGTATTGCGATCTGATAATAATGCGCCATCCACTTGATGGAAGCGCCAGGTATGCATCGGAAATATCGAAAATCCCTATAATCAATGCAGGAGATGGGTCAAACCAGCATCCAACGCAGACATTGCTGGATATCTATTCAATACAAAAGACCCAGGGAACCCTTGAAAACCTCAACATTGTATTAGTGGGGGATCTGAAATATGGTCGGACGGTGCATTCATTAGTGCAGGCATTGAGTAAATTCAACTGCACATTCTGTTTTGTTTCACCTGAAGAGCTTCGTATGCCACGCAGAATATTACATGAACTTGACAGGAAAGGGATAAAATATGAAGAAAAGCATGAAATAGAGGAGGTTCTCCCGTCCGCCGATGTATTTTACATGACGCGCATCCAAAAGGAGAGGTTCTCAGACCCAGTGGAATATGAGAATGTTAAGGATGCTTATATCCTCAGAAAAGATATGATTACCGGTACAAAACCGAACCTGAAAATCATGCATCCTCTTCCCAGGGTAAATGAGATAGAGCAACCTGTTGATGAGCTTGAAGAGGCATACTATTTTGAACAGGCGGAGAAAGGAGTTTATATAAGACAAGCACTGATAAGTCTGATATTGGGGGCAAAATGAAGGAGTTACAGGTAAGTGCAATCAAGGAAGGGACTGTCATAGACCATATATCACCTGATTCAGCATTCAAGATATTAAAAATCCTAAACCTGAAAGGATTGGAAAATGAAGTATTGTTTGGAAATAACCTGCCAAGCAAGCATGGTAAAAAGGCAATCCTGAAGATATCCGGAAAGTTCTGCACAGAGGAGGAGATCAACAAGATAGCTATCCTTTCGCCAACTGCAACACTGAATATAATAAAGGATTATAACGTGGTAGAGAAGAAACAAGTAGAGATTCCTGACAGGTTATACGGGATTGCACGATGCGTAAACCCAAACTGCATAACCAACAATGACTCAGTCACTCCTAAATTTGATATAATCGATAAATCAAGGATCCATCTCAGATGCTGTTATTGCGAAAAGATAACAAGGCATGTGAATTTGAACGTTGATTTGGGCAATCTTTTTTTATAAGAAAGGTGGATCTTATATTCCCATCCTTGAGAACTGTGATGAACAGGTGATATAAAATGAGAATAGGTATAATCGGATCAATGCAATTTACAGAAAAGATGCTTGAAGTGCGAAATACATTGCGTGAACAAGGGCATGATGCATTCGTAACTGACCTTCATGCGGCAATGATCGGCAAGAATGATGAAG
>JAWOGQ010000014.1:0-4240 GCA_046496745.1 Candidatus Woesearchaeota archaeon
TGAAAATCTTAATGCTCTGTTTATCAAAGAAGGATTATCTCAGTCTGAGAGATTAGTAAAACTTAATGAGATTGCAATTTCTCAGATGAAGATTCTTGTTAAAGAGCATGTTGATGAAATAGAACATCATGGTAATACATTTCATGACTCACACATTTTGTTTAGGCAAGCTTTCTCCAAAGAAAAAAGAAATTTCCAAGCAGAATAAGCCCACCCAATGCCATAAGATTATAACCAACCATGCTTATTTTTGTAAGCATTATGCTACATGGAAGGTTAAATACATTAGTATAATCAAGAGTGTAATCCTCACAGACAGGAGAATCTGCAAGCTCCCCTGTACAACAGTTTCCTGCATAAACGCAAAAGCCCTGACCAAGCCCAAAAGTGATCATAAAGATTAGCATGCCAAGCCATATACCTTTTCCTGTTGCCCGCAGTAGATAAATAACAGCAATTGCTCCCATTATATTTGCTAACATTGAATCAACTATTACGGTTGTCAACAAGACCTGAAAGATATCATTGTTAAACATTAGAAGTCCTGCTGCAAGAGCGACAATGATTACGATATTTATTATCAGAAAATTTTTTGCTGAGATCCATTTAGGCTTGTCTATTCCAAAATCTTCAACTAATCTGGCAGCCCCCATCACAAGTAAGATGGTTCCAGGCATAAATATTATACTGGTTATGACCCTCCCTAAATAAATATCAGTAAGTGTGAATATACTCTGCAGAGCTGTCCAAAAAAAGAATGCCCCTCCTGCAAGTGAAAAGAACAACCATCCCTTGGTTGCTCCCTTTGTAGCCTTCAGCATACTAAAAGAGAAAAGGCCTAATCCAATACCTACAAGTATTCCAAATATCCTGAATATAAGGGCTTCTGTTGCCATATGTGTTATACCCATATAAGACTTAAAAAAAGAATTGTATATACAAAATAACCATTATAGAGTATAGTTTTGGGTTGACAACAAGCTTATGCAGAAGAGACTACAAAAAGATTATTGGCAATATCTAGTATTAATCCTCCATGTTGACAAAGATTAATAAATGAACAATTCTCCAGGGAAAGGATGATAGAATCAGCAGTTCTTTTGATTGCAGGATTAGGCGCAGGCCTTATCACAGGACTGCTCAGTGCAAGTGCTGTAATATTTGCAGCACCAGTGATGATAATATTCCTTAACATCTCCCCTTACAATGCTATAGGTATCTCTCTTGCTGTTGACGTTTTCGCATCAAGCACTGCAAGCTTTGTTTTCTACAAGAACAATAATCTTCATCTCAAGAAATCATTTCCCTTACTTTTCACAGCACTCATCTTTGTCCTCATCGGAAGCTATGTTTCCCAATTTATCCCTCAGCATAACCTGGCTTGGGCAACAGGCCTGGGCACTCTTTTTGTGGGCGTCACAATCTATAACAGGAAGACGAACATCCACCTCTCCCTAAACACCAATACACTCTATGTGATTCTTACAGGAATATTCATCGGACTTTTCGCAGGCATAATGGGAGCTGGAGGGGGCCTCATGATCCTTTTCGCACTTGTCAATCTATTAGGCTACAAGACCCATGAAGCCATTGGCACCTCAATCCTCATAATGATATTCATAGCTTTGTTTGGGTCCATAGCGCACTACATCTATTCACCATTCAGGATATATTACCTTGTACTTGCTGCACTTGGAGGTATACTCGGAGCATACATCTCGGCAATCATGGCAAACAGGATGAATGAAAAAAGATTGACAAAACTTGTCGGCATAATTCTGGTTGCCCTGGGAATAGCACTCTTTGCAAACAGCCTATTGACCTGACATATCTTCCTGATACACAGAAAACAGGTCATATAACCTTTCCACTTCTGCCTCATGATTTGAAGGCTTTCTGAACTGATTAAAACATTCCCTGTCAAAACCTGTGGACGCCACCCCATTAAGATAATTAGGCATTATTCCAAATAGAACACGGTTTAAGTGATTTATTGCTTTCTGCAGTTCTGTAAAAGATCTAAAGCCCCCATCAAGGGCAAGCACATCATCAGAAGCTACAAGATATCCCACATTGTATGACCCCCTATCTGCAAGATAAGCCTTACCGACCAAGTTTGTCCCAGTACCTTCAAGACGAAACCCCAAAGTAGTCTCATCACTCGCAATTCGGGTTATATTCATCCTGTTGATGGTAAAAGCAGCATCCTCACCACAAAGGTCCACCAACGACACGATATCTGCAAGGTCCAACACTCCGGTTTGTTCATAAAGCATAACCCTGGAGTTTTTTACGAATTTATAAAAGGTCTCCAAACCTTTTTAAACAACTCCTACTATAACCATCTCATGAGTCTGCAGGATATACAAAAACAGGTTGATGACTGGATAAGCCAGTACAAGATGGGATATTGGCAACCCCTTGAGATCCTGACCCGTCTTACTGAAGAGACAGGAGAACTTGCACGGGAGATAAACCATCTCTACGGACCAAAGCAAAAGAAATCTACTGAGGACACAAACGACTTAGCAATAGAGATGGCAGATATCATATTCACTCTCTGCTGCCTTGCAAACTCCAAGAACCTGGACCTTGACCAGGCATTCCAGCAAGTGATGGACAAGTGTTACAATCGCGACAAGGACCGCTTCGAGAAAAAATAATCTGATAAAAAAGTTTATATAGGATAAACGACTATCTATATCTATGGCAGCAACCAAATTTCTAACTATGAATACTACTATGTAAATTCATCGTCTTCTATCATGCCTTCGATTGCTGCGTGACTTGGGGCTGGTAACCTTATAGGTCTCCTGGAATTGCTGGTTCTGATCGAATGCCGATGAAGGAGGTGCTTTATGTCACGAGAAGATGTTATAGATAATATCAAAAGCAGGCATATCGTCCTGCATCCAAACGGAAAAGAGATCGAATTACGTGCATTGCACGAGATAGATGACAAGGAACTCAAAGCCTATATTATATCCGAAGAGATCAAGGGCCAGCCAAAAGAAGCGCCGCCTTCAAACAAGGCAATGCAAAGGCTTGAACTGATTGACTACGAGCCAGCAAGCGATTCTGGCCATTTCCGGTTTTATCCGAAAGGCCACCTGGTATTCAATCTCCTGAAGGACTGGGCAGATCAGATAGCAGAGGACCTGGGTTGCATGCAGATCGAGTCACCCATAATCTATGACTGGTCGGATAAGGAGATCCAGGAACAGGCAGGATCATTCCATGAAAGGCATTACAGCGTGAGAGAACCAAAGAACAAGAAGGATTTCCTCTTACGGTTTGCAGGGGACTTCGGCCTGTTCAAGATAATGAAACAAGCCCAGTTCAACAAAAGGATGCTCCCTCTTCGCATCTATGAGTTCTCAAAGAGTTTCAGGTACGAGAAGAAAGGTGAGTTGTCAGGACTCAAGCGATTGAGAGCATTCCACATGCCAGACATACATAGTTTCTGCAAGGACATACCTCAGGGATGGGATGAATACGAGCACCTGTACAAGAGATATGCAGACCTTGCCAATGATGCAGGAATCAAGTATGCCATAAGCTTTCGCATTGTGGAAGAGTTCTACAGCAAGCACAAGGACCGCATCCAAAAGCTCCTTGAATATTCAGGCAGACCCGCCCACATAGAGATACTCTCAGACATGAAACATTACTGGGCAGTCAAGAACGAATTCCAGGGCATTGACAGCGTTGGTGGCAACGTTCAGCTTGCAACAGTGCAGCTTGATGTCAAGGACGCGCAAGTATACGGCATCAACTACAGCGATGGCAATGAGAAGAAAGGCTGTATCATCTGCCACTCAAGCATAGGAAGCATTGAGCGATGGATTTTCAGCATTCTCGAAGAAGCACTAAAGAAGGATAACCCTGTGCTTCCGGTGTGGTTAAGCCCTGTCCAGTTGAGACTAATCCCCGTATCAAGAAAACACCTTGATTATTGCAAATCCCTCCAGATAAAAGGAAGGTTTGACATCGACGACCGGGATGAAAGCCTGGGGAAAAAGATCGCAAAAGCCAACATGGAATGGATCCCCTACATCGCAGTAATAGGCGACAAGGAGCTTGAATCAGGAAATCTCATGGTAAGCGATCGACTGGACCAGAGCAAGCAGGAATACAGCATCAAAGAGATTGAGAAGATGATAGAAAAGAGACCTTACAGACCATTGCCTGTACCCAAGTTGCTCAGTCAACGCCCGGTGTTCAGCCAGGCATAATTTTT
>JAWOGQ010000030.1:0-10527 GCA_046496745.1 Candidatus Woesearchaeota archaeon
GTTCCAAGAGCATCAAACAAAGAAAGAGTCACTGGATTCTTGTAGGAGAATGAAAGGGCTTTTCCAAGGACAATGCAATTCACAACAATCAAGGGTATGTATATCCCTAGTCGGTTGAAAAGGTCAGGAGTGTATGCTTCCATCAGCATGCTTATTATGGTCACAAATGTTGCGATGATAACAATAAAAGATGGGATGCGGATCTGCTGGGGAACTATCTTCCTGATAATTGAAATAAGACTGCAGGAGAATAAAAGGACAAATGTTGTTGCAAGCCCCATGCCTATACCATTTTCAAGGGTGCTTGTCACTGCAAGGGTAGGGCATAGACCCAAGAGCATGATAAATATAGGGTTCTTCTGTATTGCTGCCTTTATCATGGCCACAAGATTACTCGACATTCTCTAATGCCTCCGATACGCCTTTTATTACTGCTTTTGAGGAGATGGTTGCACCTGTTATGGTATCAACTTGCTCTTTGTTACTGAACTGATCCAGAAAAGAATCTTCTGCTACCTGGCTGCCTATGCCCGGGGTCTCTTCGTGCTGAAGTATCCTTACTGCTTTTATCTCCTTGTCACGGTCGAGGGCTATGAAAAGCTTGATTTCTGACTGGTATCCCTGAACATCCTGCAGTACAACATAACCTATTTTCTGGTCAAAACGGTCATAGATTATATAGTATTCATCTACCAGCACTCCATCTTCGTAATATGGCTTTAGTGCGGTGCGTTGCGCTTTCTCAAATATCAGGTGGACCTGATTGTAGAATTGCTGTTCCTTTTGATCTTCTATGACAGGCTGGGTCAGATCATGTGCAAGACTCAATGAAAGGACTGCAAGTAGCATGATGATGGTAAGCATGATTGAATTTTTCAGCATGTTCATTTTCCGAAAGGTCTTGGCTTGGTGTAGCGTTCTATTAATGGAACTGTTGCGTTCATGAGCAGGATTGAATACATGACACCTTCAGGCATGGAGGAGTAAAACCTGAATATGAATGTGAGGATTCCAAGCCCAAAGGCAAAGACAATCCTTCCTTTTGTTGTTATAGGGCTTGTCACATAATCTGTTGCCATGAAAAATGCTCCAAGCATAAGGCCTCCTGCCATGATATGGTACACGGGATCGTTTCCTGCGAAAAACATGAGGATTGCAACTGTGGCAATGTAGATTACAGGAATCTTCCAATCTATCAAACGATAGGCTATCAAAAAAAGACCTCCTAATAGAAGGGCTATAGCACTTGTCTCTCCTATACAACCAGCTACTTCTCCCATGATGAGGGATGATAACTGAGCTGTCTCTGCAAGAGGGGTTGCAGCAGTAACCCCGTCTGGAGAGATCCATCCTGACATGAGTTGAGGCCAGCTTATGACAAGGAAAGCCCTTCCTATAAGGGCAGGGTTGAATATGTTGTTTCCCACCCCGAATACGTACTTTCCAAGTGAAACTGCGAATATGCTTCCAATGGCAGGAATCCATAAAGGGACAGTGGGAGGGAGCACCAATGCAAGAAGTAATCCTGTAATGATTGCTGAACCATTAAACCAGGTCATGGAAGAAGAGGTAATTTTCTGCATCAATATGTCTGTTGCAAGAGCTGCGATTATTGCAGTCCCGATTATAATTGCTGCCTGGAAACCAAAATAGTAGATTCCTGTGAATGTTGCAGGAAGCAGTGCCAGTACAACAAGATACATTATCTTCTGCTTTGATGTATTTTCATGTATATGCGGGGAACTACTTTTTTTGAGCATCTTTCAACTCCTTTTTTCCTAACCTGAAATAATGTGTCAAAGGGATGTTGGAAGGGCAGACATATGCGCATGAGCCGCATTCGAAGCAATCAAGGAGATGATTGTCTTTTGCATCTGCAAACTTATTATTCTTAACCAGTTTTGCAAGCAGGGTCGGCATAAGCTGCATCGGGCAGGCCTGCACGCAAAAACCGCATCGGATGCATGGTTCTTCCTGCCTGGCATCTTCGTGTGAAAAAACAAGGATTCCGGATGTGGCTTTTTTTATGGGATTTTCCACTGAGTCCTGGGCAATGCCCATCATGGGACCACCAAAGATTATCTTTGTTGGCTGGCTTTCATAACCGTCTGCCTGGTTTATCAGATCCCTTGCACTGCTTCCGATGGGTGCAAGAACATTGCATTGTTTTTTCACAGAACCTGTGACTGTTACAAACCTTTCTGTAAGCGGCTTGCCCTGAAATGCATCAAACACTGCTTTTGCTGTGCTTACATTGTTCATACCTATATCTATTGTACAAGGCAATTCCCCGCATGGAACTTTTGTTCCGGTAAGTGTATGGATAAGCATCTTTTCAGCCCCTTGAGGGTATCGTGTTGGGACTGCGCGCACTTCAATTACCTCATCGGTGTATTTTTCTAGTGCTTTGATCGCATCAGGCTTGTTCTTCTCTATCCCTATAATCCCTTTCTCTGCGCCTGAGGCTTTCATGAGAATCTTAAGCCCTGTTATTATCTCTTCTGGATATGTAACCATGACATGATGGTCTGCTGTAAGCTGGGGTTCGCACTCACAACCGTTAAGGATATATGTCTTTACTTTAGTCTTAAGTTTTGCATATGTCGGGAAGGCTGCACCGCCCATTCCTACGATACCTGCTTCTTTTATCACATCAATTATCTTTTCAGGAGAAAGCCTGGTATAATCTTTTTTTTTGGGTTTTATTTCAGCCTCACCTTCTGAATCAATGATGATTGAATCAGATACATGAGTTATTGTCCCTGGAATTGGTGCGTGCAAAGGCACTGATAAGTCTCCTTTTGGTTCTGCAATCTTCTGGTATCTCTTAACTTTCTGCCCTTCCTTAACAACCGGTGAGGGAGGGTTACCGCAATTCTGGTTCAAGAGAATATTAACAGAAGAAGGTCTGAGTGCAACAACCTCTTTAGCCACTTTTTTTCCAAGGGGGTGAATCATTGAAATATAATCAGAACAACCACTATAAAAAGATTATCTATAGCGACTGAACAAATCAATCAACTTATCCACTTTTGAAAGGCTATAGGGTTTATGCAATATCTGATCATATAAAACATTCTCAGATACAAAGGATTCTCCAGTAGTACAGATGAGATATGAATCAGGCCATTTTGAACGTAATTCTCTTGCAATGTCGTGTCCTGTGCCATCGGGGAGATTTATATCAATAAAAGAGAGGTGAGGTTTGATATCTTTAGAAATAGCTTTTTTTGCCTCTTCAACACTTCTTACCTGGTGGAACTTAACATGATCATAGCTTGAGGCACGCTCAGACAAGAGATCCTGAATCCTTTCATCGTCCTCTACAACCAGAATATCTAATGTAGAAGTATATTCTTCCATCACGCTTGAGGCATGAATCCTTGTAAACTCACCATAATTTTCCCTGAAAATCCTGAGTATTTTTGGATCAAAATGCCTTTTAGGATCTATCCTTTCATCTCCTTCGGTCATTATGCGAAATGCCTTTTCATAAGAGTAAGCTTCCTTGTAAACCCTTTTTGTGACCAATGCATCAAATACATCTGCTATTGTGGCTATCCTTGCGGCAACAGGAATCTCTTCCCCTACCAAACCATCAGGATAACCGCTTCCGTCATACCTTTCATGGTGAAAATGGGCTATCTGCTTTGCAAGGGCAAGCTCAGGACAACCCCTAAGGATTATTGCCCCATATATCGTATGATCCTTGATTGCATCAAACTCCTCTGGGGTAAGAATCCCTTCCTTATTCAATATTTCATAAGGGATGTGTACTTTCCCTATATCATGCAATTGAGCCTGAAGGCTGATGGATTCCTGGTATTCCTTATCAAAATCCATAAGTTCCGCAAGTTTGCCGCAATAGAGGCCTATCCTTTTTGTATGATCTCCTGTGTCTGTATCAAAGATTTCTGCTGTCCTGCCCTGGGATCTGACAATCCCTTCAAGCATTTTCTGTGTGCGTAGTGTTGCTGCCTTTTGCTCAGTTATATCCTGGATAGTCTCTACTGAACCTGTAATCTCTTCGCCTTCAAATAAAGGGGTGGCTGTGAAAAAAAGCCATTTGTCAAGATATGAAAAGAAACCCTGCTCCTGATATGAATTGTCAAGAACATTAATTGTAGGATATATTTCAGAAATCTGATCCATTCCCAGATTATCTACTACCAAGTCTGCCAAGGTGGACCTTTTCAAAGAATAGAATGGGACTGAGTGATTTGATGTCCCGAGCACATGCTCTTTTGGTACCCCAGTCATCCTTTCACATGCAGCATTCCAGTGAGTAACCACATGCTCCTTATTTATCACGAAAGTGGGTATGGCTATTGCCTCTATTATAGATGCAAGTAATTTTTCGCTAGTCTCAAGGGCTTCTTCATAGGCTTTTCTTTCTGTTATGTCGGTAAGAATTCCCCTGACACCGATTGTCTGGCCATTCCTGATTATAGGGGTCCCATGGATCTCAACAGGAAACAAGGTGCCATCAGGTTGCTTTGCCTTGTATTCAATCCTTGAACTGATTCTCCTGCGGATGATCCTGTCAATGTTCTTATCGAGCCTTTTATGTTCTTCTGGTGGGAAAAGCTCATATACAGATATCTCCTTTTCTCCACTGAAATCATCAGAGGCAAATAATTCATATCCTTTGCTATTGACAAAAGAAACACGCCTATGCAGGTTTACCTCAAAGATTGTCTCAGGAAGGAGGTTTACAAGTTCATTATAACTTGATTCGGGAGCATATTCTTTTTTGTCGAGAGGTTCTGCAAGTACAATACAATATGGATCAAGCTTTTTTCCCCATACCTTCAAAAACAAGTCCTTCCCTTTTTTGTCAAGAATAGGTAAATCGATGGGCCTGATCCCAAAATATTTCCTGGCAAATACCTTATATTCAGGATCCAATAGATTATCAGAATCCATGCCTTTAATATCGTCTTCAGAATAACCTGAAATCTCTTCTGCAGCCTTATTCAAATGCAAGACTTTTCCTTCCCTACACAACATCATGGGTGAGGGAGATATGTCTGAGAAAATATGAAACATCCTCTTGAAATCATCTTCTGTAAGCAGATCCTCCAGGGGCATCAGATAAGAGAGTTACTACTACTATGTAAATCTTATTAGCAAGCTTTTTATATTCCTTGGAAAAAATAAGGCCCATGAAGAGATTGCTTCTTTTTTTGGTCTTGCTAGTTGCTGGCTGCACTCCGATCGAATACCAGGGTTCTGATATGATTATGGACACAGTAGTTACCATAACTGTCACTTCTGGCAACCAGGAAAATGCTCAGGAAGCAATGCAAGAAGCATTTCTTGAGATGAAAAGAGTGGAAGAGAAATTTACTGCCCATGAGGAGAGCCCAATTTATCACCTGAATAAAAAAGGTTTTTTGTACACGGAGGATGAGGAACTCAAAAGGTTGTTAAGAAGAAGCGTGTATTATAGCCAGATTTCAGGTGGGTCTTTTGATATTACAATAAGACCAATACTATCACTCTATGAGAAAAGCTTTGCACAAGGAGGGCCACCCAGTGAGGAGAAGATAGAGAAAGCGCTTGAGAATGTGGGATGGGAGAGAGTTATCATCAATGAAACCGGGGTATTCCTGGAGAATACAACTATCGATCTTGGAGGGATTGCAAAGGGGTATGCTATAGACAGGGGAATTGAAACGCTTCAGGAAGAGAATATCTCTGCAGCCTTAGTCAATGCAGGAGGGGATCTTGCAGGATACGGGAGGAAATCTTCCGGAGATTTGTGGGTGAGTGCGTTACGAAACCCTGATGAAAAAGACGAATATATTGAATATTTTGAGATCAACAATGAGGCTGTTGCAACTTCTGGAAATTATGAGCGTTACTTTGATGAGTCAAAGGAATTCCATCATATTGTCAATCCTAAAACAGGAAAGTCCGCAAATGAATGCATCTCTGTAACTGTGATAGCTCCAAGCGCTGCTCAGGCTGACGCGCTTTCTACTGCTTTGTTTGTAATGGGAAGCGAAGGGAAGGAACTTGCAAGGGCAATGGGTGTTTCTGCATTGTTCGTTTTCGAGAACAGGAGCATAGAACTAGTGAATCGGGAACCTTAGTAGGGCAGCAATACCTCCCAGACCATCAAGCTTGCTTCCGCCTTCATGCTCATGGGAGATTATGAGAATAGTTCCTTTCTGCTTGTCTGTCGTGCGCATCATGTTCTCTATGCGAGTGAAATAACCTTCTTCTCTGGCTTTCCATATAAATGAATCTGTTACAAGAAAGGTCTGGACTGCACCTGCAGTAACTGCGGAGTCCACTTCTTCAAGGCCATAGGCTGCATTACCTTTAGCAATCTGCTGCATAAGGGATTCGATTGCTTCCATCTCTTTTGCGACTCTCTCATCTTTGAGAGCGCGCTGAACTTCTTCTCTCTTGAGGAGTTCAGAAAAACCACTCCTTCCAACATGCTGAACTGTGGCTGTAAAAACCTTTTTCTTGAGAGCTGAATCAAGTAACCTGGTAAGCTCTTCACTCCAGAAGGCAGGGCTTCCAACAATTATATGGGTAAGGTTATAACGAGCATCGTATTCAACTATCTGCTTTTTTATATCTGAGTAAAAATCACCCTTTCCCTGGTTGGCATAATCCTTTTTTGAAACATTTCCCTGTATTGATGAAAGGAACTCATAACCGTATTTCTTGAGCATGGCAAAATAGGCTTCTTCGCGATCAAAGACAACCATCAGGATCCTGGTCTGGGCGCCTTCTGTTGCTTCTTTTATCTTTTCTTTCTGAAACCCCAGCCACTGTTCCTTGCGCAGTTTGAATATGGTTCCCTCATCTATGGAAAAAGTATGGTAAGAACCAAGGGGGACATCATCCGGACCGGAGGTTACAGTACCTTTCACCCTTAGGATATTATTTGAGAATTCGACCTTCTCAACCTTTATCTCAAGGAATATCGGTTTCCTTTCCACGCTGGTTTTCTCTTCTTCACCACTTAACTTTATCTTTCTGAAGGTCTTGCCACTAATGTGATCTCCTGGATCTATGACCTGGCTAAGATACCAGATATCTTCAAGGTCCTGGGTCTCAAGTTTCATTTCTCCTTTGTGGGATGCGAGTTTCTTCATTTTGAATAAAAAGATTTATATAGTGTCATTACCCAGGACTTATAAACTTTTTCGATTATAATGAGATCCCGTAAAGCACAAGAGACCGGTTCCCAGGCTGCAATGGTTATTGCAATACTTACATTATTAATGATATTTTATATACTTTTCCTGCCGCCTGCTGAAAGGGATGCACTTCTTGGTGATGGGCCTTCTGAAGTTGGGCCAGGACCCTCTGAACCATCAGGTGTGACAGAATACAGGGGAGAGAATATCTTACAGGTAAACCCTGGCAAGATAGACTACCAGGCACTCTCAACCTATGAATATGATATCCCTTCTTTTTCGCTCTATAAGACGGAAAACTCCCAGGTTATTACGGAGAGTGATGATTTCTATGTAAAGAGCGGTTGGTTTGAATCAAAAGACAAGAGTATCACATTCAATCTTGATAAGGATAAGGTAAGAGATGTGAGCCTTAGTGCTACTCTAAGAGAATATGATGGGATTCTTACCATAACTGTTAATGGTAAAGAAGTCTATGACTATGAAGCATCATCCCTGAATATAGGACCTATCTCGGTTGAACCTGCAATCCTTAAGGAAGGAACAAACACTATTACTTTAAGCGTGTCTTCTGTTGGTCTTAAATTCTGGACTGTGAATGAGTATTATTTTGAGAATGTAAAACTGACAGGAACAATCGTTGATGAAAGCATGAGTTCAAGTGAGAGTTCTTTCTATATATCCCCAGAAGAGGGAAAGAATATCGAGAAAGCCTCCCTGAAGTTTAATCCTAACTGCAATCCTAATCATGTTGGTATATTAAAAGCATATATCAATGACAGGGAGATTTTCAGGGGTGTTCCTGATTGCGGGATACTCAATAAGGTCTCAATAAGCCCTTCAAATATTTATACAGGAAAAAATTCTGTGTCTTTCACTACAGAGCAAGGAAGTTATGTGATAGATCTTATCACAGTAGAAACTGAACTCAGTGAAGTACAGGAACCAATATATTACTTTGACCTTGATTCTAAGCTATTCTATGAGAAAGAAGAAGAGATAAACAGGTGCGGGGAGATAGACGGAGTCTGCCCAAATGACTGTAATGAGGATATGGATAGAGACTGTTGTTTTGAATATTATGATGAAGCATACTGGTGTGATCTGAAAACTGAATATATTGATGATAGGTGTGTAGGGCATGTGGATACAGGAACATGCGAAAGGTGCAAGTCAGGATATGAGGATGAGAATGGAAGGGCTCCTGAAGCATGCAAAGGGCTATGTGGTGATGACAAGGATAATAGATGCCCTGCTGGGTGTGATCCAAACTATGATCAGGACTGCTGTTTTGAACAGCAAGGAAACCAATACTGGTGTGATGATCTGCCTGTAACAGGTGTTGATTATACGTGTGTTGATTCTGTCACTTATGATTCATGCAGTTATTGCGTGAGCGGATATGATGGGGAAAGAGGAGATCCAGATTGTGATTACACTGAAGATTCAAGAAAGACTAATGAACTGAAATCCGCGGATATTCTGCTGGAGATAAAATTCACTGAAAGCGGTGAAAGAAAGGAGGCGCGTATGTATGTCAATGGTTATGAGACTGGATTCGAGACACGGGATGACCGATACACACGCAATATAAATGATTTTGTCGAGCCTGGCACAAATTCTATAAGAATCGTTCCTAAGAGTGACCTTGACATCAGGCAAATCAATGTCGATATTGAATAGATATGACTGAAGATGAAACTGGACGGAATGAGCAAGCCTGGAGGGAAGATGAAGCCCAAAATCAAGAGGCTCAAAGAGAGAATCAAAGTGAAGCCCAAAATCAAGAGTGGAAAGAAAACAAAAGACTTCAGGAATTAATGCAACAACAAGCTGAACAGAATAATCAAATCAGATCACAAATGCAGGAACAACAGACAATGCAACAATCCATGCCTGCACAGACAGCTCAAAGGATTCCAGGTTCCCAGATGTTCTGGCGGGGAGGGGAAAGACATCCCTCAAACAGCGATGAACCTTTCTGGCCACTTCTAATAGCAACACTTCTTATGCTCAGTGATTTTTTCCTGACAAAATTCGATGGAATCGCATGGGAAGAGTTCTCTTTTTTTATTGCGAATGACCCACTTGATATAATATGGCATGTGGTGAATGGAGTCACTGCAACAATCTTTTTGCTTTATGCGATACATAATATACGGAATACACGGACATGGATTTCCTTTGCCTTGATAGAGATTGCGTTCTATACTGTAGCAATGTTCTCTGGGTTCAATCTGGGAGCATTACTTCACATGGGATTCATACTTTATCTTTACTTCGCATATGTGAAACCCAGGGCTGTGGATGAATTCAATGCGCAAATCACTCTTTTCCTATTCATTGTGGTTGATTTCTTTGTGATTTCTGCAATATCAGATCTCACTACTTTTCCCATGAGGATGTTACCTGTATGGTTTTTTGCGGTACTATATTTCACATCTGATATGCATAGAGGTCTTGCGAGCAAGATACTAATAGGGTTTGTTGTTGCCGTTTATGTGTTTGGTTTTGGACAAGAAGCCCTGGCAGGAGAGGACATGTCTTCTTATCTTGATCAATCAGCTTCAAATGATTTTATTGACTTCGTAAAGGGAGCATACACAAACGCCATGAGTTCATGGGGGTTACTCAAAGAATCAGTGAGGGATACTTACAACAGAACCACTGCTGTTTACAGAGAGGAATACTATACCGGGACTATTGACCAGAATGCGCAAAAAGAGTTGGGTGTCAAGCTTACAGATATAGAAAGAGGGCATACTGAACAGTTTGTGGATGAGCCGATAAACATATGGAGCAATGTAGAGGTACAGACACTTGACAATCAGAATATAACTGTAAAAACAAGGTGTATTGCAGATAAAGGAGAAGAGGAAGAAAGGGAAGCAGATGAGATAATGCCGGATGAATTTAAAGCAGTTGATTACGGGATATATCCAATTGACTGCATTTTCCATAGTAACACGTACAAGCCTGGAACACACGATTTCACAATTGAGGCTGCATTCAATTTCAGGACAGAGGCTTATCAGAAGATATATTTCATGGACAGGACAAAATACAGCGCATTGAGAGTCCAGGACCTGGATCCTCTGGAGAATTATGGGATTGAAGACGCTGAGCCTGAAACAATATACACTAACGGCCCTATAATGATAGGGCTTTCCTTACGTGACACACTCATACAACTTGATGAAAGGGATACGCAGCTGATCCTGGGTGTCACATTCACAAATGACTGGGATGGTGAGGTCAACCATATTGAGAACGTCAGGCTAACTCTTCCTTCATACATCTCTCTTGAGGGGAACTGTTCAGGTGAATATGGTTTCTCATGCACAGGAAGCGATCCAATAGAATG
>JAWOGQ010000051.1:0-22153 GCA_046496745.1 Candidatus Woesearchaeota archaeon
GACACTAGCGCAGGCATGCCGAAAAGCAGGCTTAAGAAGCGCGATTTGTTCGGCGCAGTCATCCTTTCATCAGGAGCCCCTCCTGTAATCAACCGGATTTTTGGGATAACCTATTACCCTTCAAAGATATTGAAGTGGCTCTGCAGGTTGTGGGGTTGTAAAAAGACTTATGTCCTTCGTGCTGGTGGAATGGAAGCAGGCAAGAACTCTAAAGCAAGGGAACTTGGGAAGGCAAGAGACCTAGGTCATACCATCGGCAGGAAACTACGCAAGCTTTATAAATAAGCGATTTCTAGGTAAATAAAAAAGGGGTAATCATGGTAAGAGTAGCAATAAATGGATTCGGACGGATAGGAAGGCTTTTTTTCCGCGCAGGTTTTGATGAATTGAACATAGTCGCAATCAACGACCTTGGTGATATAAACACCATGGCACATCTTCTGAAGCACGACTCAGTGCACAGGGAATACAATAATGATGTTCATGTCCACGACAATAGCATATATGTCAATGGTAAGGAAATAAGAGTCTTCAATGAGAAAGACCCTGCAAACCTTCCATGGAATGATCTTGATATCGATGTTGTGATCGAGTCAACAGGCATATTCCGGACAGAAGAGAAAGCAGGAAAACACATACAGGCAGGAGCAAAAAAGGTCTTGCTTTCAGCTCCCGGCAAGGGTGGTAACATCAAGACCATAGTCAAAGGTGTCAATGAGCATGAGTATGACAAGGAGAACCATCATATAATAGACAATGCATCATGCACCACGAATTGCCTTGCACCGATAATAAAAGTCCTGAACGACAATTTTGGTGTGAAACGAGGATTCATGACAACCATTCATGCAAGCACTGCAGACCAGCGCATTGTTGATGCGCCTCACAAAGACCTCAGGCGGGCAAGGGCAGCAGGCCTTAACATGGTTCCTACAACCACTGGTGCTGCTATTGCAGTAGGACGCGTCATTCCAGATGTGGAAGGAAAGCTTGACGGCATGGCTGTAAGGGTGCCTGTAACTGACGGCTCTCTTGTTGACCTAACGGTTGAACTCAACAGGGGAACTAACATTGATGAAGTGAACGACCTTTTCAGGAATGTTGCTATCCATCACCTTGCAGGGATCCTGGAATACTCCTCCGAGCCATTGGTTTCAAGCGACATTATAGGAAACCCTAACTCCTCAATTTTTGATAGCCAGCTGACAAGGGTAAGCGATGGAAATCTCGTCCACATAACCGCATGGTATGACAATGAATGGGGTTATTCGTGCCGTCTTGTCGATGTAGCAAAACTAATCAATAGTTTTTTTAACTAGTTTTATTTTTCTTTACACATGAGACTGGGTAGCATATACAGGATACAATTATGGATTTCCTTTTTCTTCAGGGGCATCCTTTTACTCGCAGTTATAGAGTCATTCATCAACAAGCTTTGGATGGTCATGTTCATTGCAACCCTTACCCTGTCTATAACATTCCTGCCCTCTCTTCTCAGACGAAATATCAATTTCAACCTTCCTACAGAGATGGAGTTCTTCATGACTCTCTTTGTATTTGCAGCTCTCTTTTTGGGAGAGATACAGAATTATTACGCTGTCTTTCCCTGGTGGGACACCTTGCTGCATGGGCTCAGCGGGATAGCCCTGGGTTTTGTAGGTTTCCTGATAATCTTCTCCTTATACAACAACAATCGTATCAAGGCAAGCCCCATAATGATTGCTCTTTTCACATTCTCTTTTGCAATGATGGTAGGTGCAATGTGGGAGATCTTCGAGTTTGCAGTGGACCAGATCTTTAACCAGGACATGCAAAAAGGTTTAGTGGACACCATGTGGGATCTCATAATGGACACCCTTGGTGCATTACTTGTCTCGATAATAGGTTTCTTCTATGTAAGGGGAGCCCCGTCTCTAATATTCCATCATTTCCTTTGTCGCGTAGCAAAGGCAAATCCACGCTTCTTCAAGAATTTATGAGCTTTTTATGAGTTCTTTTGCAAGTGCAACATCCTTTGCCTGTACAGTTCTTCTTCCGCAATGCCTGGCAAGCTCCAGTGCTTTTGCAGCAACCTTCTCTGCATGCGCTTCTACAAGATAAGTGAATGAATCAAGCCCCTCCTTACTAACCCTTTCAGCACCCTTCTCAGCAAGTGCCCTTCCCAATGGCGCTTTAGGCAAATTTTCCATTTTACATCCTTATCTCATATGGGTACATTGTCTTCAAGACTTCAACAGCGTTCTTAAGCCTGTTCTTTGACCCAGCATAGATAGTGAATAGTTCATCACCAATCTCCACATTCTCATGTACCTTGTGATGGAACATGATCCCACAATGATGATTCATTGGAGCCCCGGCAACCCTTGCAATCTTTGATATCATGTGATTGTCAATATGCATTATTGTTCCCTTGGCATTTGCCCTCACAGTATAAGTATGATGGGATACCTCTATCTCATCCGGGTGGTCGATCCTCTTACCCTGTGCCTCAAGGATCTCAATCATCTTACCGTATGCCTTCCCCGAGGCCAGAACCTCCTCTGCCATGCGTTTTCCCTGGAACTTTTTAGCTTTTCCAGCCATCTCAAGCAGAAGACCTGCCATCATGCATGCCTTCTCACGTAGGTCAGTGGGCTGCCTCCTCTCATTCAGAAGCACGTAAAGTACATCTTTTGCCTCCAGGGCAGGTCCGATGCCATAACCAATAGGCTGTGAGCCGTCTGTTATGATTGCCCTTATATTTATGTCCAACTGCCTTGAAACCTTTTCAAAAGCCTTCTTCAGCTTTTTTGCCTTGCTCATGGACTCTATCTTTGCCCCTCTTCCCACAGGGATATCAATCAAGATATGTGTGCTCGAAACAGACAGCTTCTTTGAGACTATGCTTGCTATCAGTTGGCTTTCTGCATCTATCATCATGGGCTTTTCCACATTGATGATCTTGTCATCAGAAGGAGCAAGATTCAGTGCCCCTCCCCACACCAGGCAACCATTATGCTTTTCAACAATCTCCTTCATCTTGGGAAGGTCGATGCTTACATCACAAAGCACTTCCATAGTGTCAGCAGTCCCTGCAGGGCTTGTGATCGACCTGGAGCTTGTCTTTGGTATCGTGCAGCCACAGGCCGCAAGTATCGGCACAAGAAGCATGCTGGTTCTGTTTCCTGCAACCCCACCTATGCAATGCTTATCAAGGATAGGGTACTGGTTGACTTTCAGTATCTGTCCTTCTTCAGTCATAGCCTTGATAAGATGGACTCTTTCAGTGTCATCCAGCGGATTGGTATAACATGCCGCAACAAAATACGTGAGTTCAATATCATTAAGCTTGTTATGGACAACATCCCATATTATCTGGTATATCTCATCCTTAGACAGTCGTCCTCCATCCAGTTTCTTCTTGATGAAATCAATGGACAATGGCTTTCTTGCCATCTTTATCTGTACAGTAGAACCATCCCGCAGCTTGAGAGAATCAGAAACCTCTTTGAAAACAGCGATTGTTCCAGGAGAGACGATATGATCGCTCTGGCTTATATCAACTACGACTGTCTCTATCTTCTTTCCTTTTATTATCTTTATGCGGTCCATGCTATAGAGATCATACATCTCTGCGTCATGCTTGTGCAGGACTGCCACCAAGACACCGCCTGTCTTAATGTCCATTTGTTTTACTTTTACCTTCATTTGACATCACTTCTATTGCTATTTTGATCATCTCATATCCCATTGAAAGGATCAAAGGCCCAACAAGGATACCTATTATCCCAAAGGTCTTGATTCCTCCAAGAACCCCCAGTAATACGACAACAGGATGGCTTTTGCTTTCAGCACTGATAAGTTTTGGGCGCAGGAAATTATCGATGGTTGAAACCAATAATGCACAATACAAAAAGAGTCCGATTCCCATCCAAAGCTCTCCTGATGATTCCAGTATCCCTCTAAGGATTAGTGAAAAAGATGCAGGCACCCATACTATGGCAGTACCCACCAAAGGCACCAGGGCAAACAAGGCTGTCACAAGGCCCCAGAAAATTGCTGCATTTATCCCGAAAATGAAATAACCTATTGCTGCAAGCCCTCCCTGGATGAGCGCAACATAGATCTGTCCGAAAAGTACACCCCTCATGACAGATGAAAAGCGTCCTTTGACCATTGTCTTGTATTTTTTCCTTATAGGGATTATATCGAATAGCTTGTGTACCAGGTTTTTCCCGTCTTTTAACAGGTAATATGTTATGAATATCACGATGAAGATATTAAGGACAAAAGATGGGATAGCAACAATGAAATTGGACCCTATCTTTAGGAGATAATTGCTCATGCTCTCATAAGCGTTCTTTACGAATCTTTGTATGCTCTCTTCAGCCTCAACCATAGTCAGGAGATCCGAGAACATGCAGACCACTGTGGTGCTTGTTTCACAGTAATTCTCGAGTGTGCTGTTCCCAAGCCTCTCCCTTGCAATATTATAAGCTGCCTGGGTCTCATCAGTAGTGATCTGTATCAGTGCAAGGAATGGTAGCAATGCTATGAAAATCATGCTTATAGAGACGATCAGGGCAGAGGTGTTAGGTTTCTTGATCTTTGCATTCAGTTTAGAATAGAGCGGATAAAGGATGTATGCCAGAAGTCCAGCAGTGATAATTGCTGTAAGATAAGGTATTATAACAAAGAGGATAAGGACGGCGATTATAACCAGTGTTATCCCAATTACGTATCGCTCGTACTGCTTGATGCAAAACACCCCTTTATGGGCCCGCCCGGACTCGAACCGGGGATTCCCGCCGTGTCGAGGCGATGTCATAGCCACTAGACCACGGGCCCTTACTTTAAAAGGGGAGTTTATCCCTTTAAATAATTTTCTCTAATAAAGCCGATGTTTCAGTGAGTTGACCAGGAACTGGTTTTTAATATCAAGCAAAGAGATATGGTCTGGATTGACCTGATCATAATACTCCCTTGCAATATCATAATTCTTAGCGTTTGCATAAGCATCTGCAAGGCCCAGCAAAGATTTGTACTGGCTCTTGTCTCGCTTGTCATTCTTCTGCACAACACTGTAGCAAACCACGCTTTCCCAGCCCCCTGTCTTATCAGCGATATCCAGCAACTTTTCAAAGTACCTGTACCTTGCATGTTTTCTCTTCTTATCACGTTTCTCTTCAAATTCAGGTGTGCTAACCTCTTCAAAGGTTGCAATAGCTTCAAGGTACATCCTGTTACTGCTGTAGATGGTTCCAAGTTCCATCAGCATCTCATCTGTCTTTACCTTGTCATCTGTTTCACGGATTGCCTGGTGCAGTTGATCTATAAGCTCCTTGTCTGATTCATCAATCTCATGCATATAATTCCCGGCAAACTGTATGCCCATCATCTGTCCCGCATTCCAGACTATCTCTTCAATGCTTTCATCATATGCACCTGCAGCAGCATAAGTCACGATACTTGCCATGTCAGACAAAGACCCGAAGGTTTCGTCGATTGCACTACGATATGCTGGCTCTACAGAAGGTATTTTTACTGTCTTCTCGACCCTTCCATTAAGGTAGCCTGCCATCTTTTCAAGCGATTGCTTTTGTTCCTCAGGGCTTGCATTCTCATCTACAACATACCCAGGCTCATTCATCACCATCTGCCGGACATCCTTTGATTTCTCCTCGTATTCAGATGAATCAATAAGTCCCATGTGATAGTCCAGGTCATCAAGCAACATTCGCGCGCTTTCATGGTCTCCCACTTTAGCAAGAGACTCTATCTCCTTTAGGGCAGGATCCATCAAGGTGCTCGCATATTGCTCCATCAGTTCACCAAGCGTGTCCTTTACCTCTGGAACCTTGTCACTCTCAGGATAGAAACGAAGGAAAGTCTGGCAATATCGCATCTGCAGCTTCTCTTCCTCGCTTAAGTATTTCTTATTGGATATGAACTCATAGAAGGACTGGCCTATAGAAAGCCCTGCCAAAGGAGCAGTCATTCCTTCTGAAACCACAGCAGCAATAGTAGGCCTTTTCAGTACATCTACAAGATCAAAGGCCCGGTTCATATTATGTGCAAAATCTGCTTCCTTTATGCGGGAATAAAGATCCTCTTCTACCAGCCTGTCAGCTCCCGGTGAACCAGGAATATTCTCAAGCCTGGTCCTTTTCATATCGTAGTTGTCAGAATACTTGAACATTACTGAATGCAGGACAGCCCTGTCATCGGGAACATCTCCCACAATAGCATCCAGTGTTTCACTGTCATTATTGAGTATCGCCCGCATGATCTGCTCCTGCGGGTCCACCTTCGAAGGTTGAGTCTTGATCTCCTCTTCTGACTTGAGTTCAAGCCCTGAGATATCAAGCCACCCTACTGGTGGTGCTGTCTCAAACGTGTCAAAATTCGAGGAAATCTTTCCTCCTATCTCATAGAGATCAGCATAAGGCTCAAGCCTATCACGAATATCACGCCATGTCTCTCCTTCTTCTACCTTAAGGCGGACAGGCACCCCATCCTTAAACTCCATGGGGTCCTCTTGAGGCTCTGGCTTTTTTAACCCTAAGCCTTCAAAACTTAGAATTTTTCCAGGTTCCAGCCGTAACGGGTCATACCCGTTGATTTCCTGCATCTTTTCAATTATCTCAGGTACAGGTCTCTTTGTATAACCCTTATCATACAATTCAGAAGCTATCCCCCAGTAGGTATCACCCTTCTCTATCACTTTTGACTGGGGAATCTCCTTCGTTGAATCCAGCCATAGACCATCTACCTTGACACCATCAACCCTGTAATCCCTTTCATTGAGTCTTTCAATGATGGTTTCCACATCAACCTCGTCTCCAGGAAACAATTTCTCTGATGCCTCAGGGAATTCTTTTGCTATCTGGAAATAAGAGAATCCAGGCTTCTTTTTTATCGCTTGTTTCACATAAGGATTGGTGATCTCTTCCTTATGGTCCTTCAGGATATGTGTAAGTGTTTCTCCTTCCTTTACAGTATAGCCAAATGCGCTGCTCGTGATTGCTGAAAACAATATGGATGCTAAAGCTATTTCTTTTTTCATTGAAAATCTTCCAAGTTATTTTTTAGTTGATATCTGGGCAAGTGTATATCCAAAAACTCTTCTTCCGCAGAAAAACTTACGCTCACCGAGGGTAGACCTTTGATATGGATACCAAAGCCCACATGCGGATCATTGTTATGCCATTCTGTACCTGCTCCGCCGAACAATGTCAGATGAGGCAGGAATGCAGTAACCTCTCCCATGAGATTGTCTCCTGAGACCCCTCCCTTGAATGCAGCAGATATCTCATCTGTATAGCCAGGATGGTTTCCTGAAGCCCTGAGCCTGTCATAAGCTGCAAGCTCTTCCAGGTGATACTTTTTTCCCTGTCCAAAACCTGCAGAAACAAGCACTCCTGGTTCACCATCATAATCAAAAAGCAACCCCATTTGATCCATTGCCTTTACATAAGATGCATCAAGAGTTTCGTGTCTTGTTCCCAGGCTGAAATAGTCATCAGAAGACATGCGTGAAACAGATGCAGAGGTATACTCCTCATCATTGATATCCTCCCCATGCCCTACTGAGAACTTGGTGTTTCCTTCACTGACAGACACATCCTGTGCCTTAGTTCCCAGTCTGGCCTCAAGTGTATAATCCGGATCAACAGTATGCCTTACTTCAACCTGTAGCCCGCTTCCAACAGCATAACCTGCGCTACCCGAATTTGACCAGTTTCTTTGGTTCTGTCTTCGCTGCTTGTCATTGTGTAGTTTCACATAAGCAATAAGACGGTCACTCTCCTCGTCAGGCAAGGCAACATCCTTGGTCTCCTCTTTGGATATGAATCTCAGATAGCCCGTTCCTTCCTTGGTGTAGAGCCTTACGCATTCAAACCCTTCAGTATCCCCTACGATATCACCTATCTTCTCATGAGATAGCTCAGCCTTTGTTAGCTGATAGGGCTGCTGTACCTTGAACTGGGTCTGTGCATATGCAGCCCCGGCAAAAGTGAGCATGGCTAGTCCTGTGACGAAAGCCTTTCGAAATCCCATTTTCCCCCCTTCTCCTGCAATGCATCCAGGCGTGATTGTGCATATCCCTCATAGCGTGAAGCACCATAGATAGCAATTATCTCCTGATAGGTACGTCGTGCCATGGTATAAGCTGCTTCCCTCACAGTTTTGACAGGCTTTTCCTTTTCCAGCAGATCTGGTGTATCCTCGATACAATGCACAAGGTATTGCTTGAAATTAGCCTCTTTATCTACATCTGAAACCACTGACATAGTATGCTCATTGATTTGAAAATCTTCCATGAACCCTGTATCTGATATGTATGCCATCTTATCACCAAGCCTCTCCCATGCTACTGCATGCAATGCAAGCGCCTGCGGTGCGATAAAGCTGTCCTCACAGGATTTTGCAACATAATCACTTGCCACAATTCCCTCCAGGCATTTATCCTTAAGATAGAAATTACGCTCTACTGTATTCAGGAGTGATTGATACTCTATAGCTTTCATCTCATCCTGGAACCCCACAGGTGATCCGTCCCATCGTTCCTCTTCCTCAGACATCCTTTGGTGATAGTTTCGGTCGTTTATTGTGGGCGATTCCATCATATCTTTAGCAACACGATATGTCTTTATATCTCCTTTTATCCTTTCAGCTTCGAGAGGATCGGAAGGCTCGATCTTTTCAAGGATATTTATTGCTTCATTAAAAGACTCATCCCTTGGCCCATCAAAAGAATATGACTGGGCAAGACAGGTCGCAATCATCCTCTCAACTACTGGTGAAGGATGGAGTACCTTGTAAGCTGTAAGCTTATCCCGAAGGTCTTCGTATTCTTCCAGGTCCGGCCTCTGCTTGTAATGGTTAGTGGTCTGCTGTTCCATGAAATCAGTACTGAGTTCCTCTATACCGCTGATAGTCCTTACTGGCTGGTTCGACGTAGCGCAGCCTGTACCGATCATTAGCGGTAAAGTTAGATAGAGTATAGGCTTTAGTATTTTCATAGGATGCAAAAATGAAACAGGATTTATAATAGTTTCGTTGCGTAACTACTATTTGAAAGTAACTCAGTTTTCGACGCGTCGTGTTTTTGCCCGCATGAAAACTTGCTCACCACGATATTCTACCTGTTTTGTTATGATCCTGTCGTCTTGACATACCTGTATTTCAATAAAATCACTATGTATTCAAAACACCCCCGTAAACTATTCTCTCCGGGTCATTTATAAAGTTTCCTGTTAAGTTTTGGTATAAGAAATGCAACCACTGCCCCCAGTATGATCACTAGCCAGAAAGTTCCAACTGTAATGTATCCAGTCGCAAAAAGTACCAGATTAACTACAAGAATGCCTACAAACAATGCCCCTATAAATTTAATAAATCTTTCTTTCATATAATAGGAATATTGTCGAACCAAAAACTATTTATAACTTATGAGAATATCCGGAATCATGGAAGAACCAAACATGATTACTGAACAACCTTGCCCTATCTGCAACAAGAATACTCTCACCCTGATGGAATCTGAGCGCGAGATCCCTTATTTTGGATTGGTCTACCTTTTTTCCATGGACTGTTCAAGTTGCAATTATCATAAGGCTGACGTCGAGCCAGCTGAAGAAAGAGAACCTGTCAGGTATACTCTGGAAGTAAATTCAGAAGAGGATCTCATGATAAGGATAGTGAAATCATCCACAGCAAAGATCAAGATACCACGTATCACCACTATCGACCCTGGAGAAGTCTCAAATGGATACATCACTAACGTCGAGGGTATCCTCAACCGTATCAAGCATCAGATCGAGAGAGTAAAGGAAGAAGAAGAGGACAAGGACAAGCAGAAGAAAGCCAAAAACATGCTAAAGAAACTGCAGAAAGTCATGTGGGGCGAAGACTCACTAAAGATAATTCTCGAGGACAAGAAAGGTCACAGCGCTATCATCTCTGATAAGGCTGAGATCAAGAAACTCTGATTCTATATCCATTCCATTTTTCTCATCAGGACTAGCGCAACTATTATCACACTGAACATTCCACCCATGACAACAGGAAAAGCACTTGAATTCTCCTGGAGCGGCAATGGTATGTTCATTCCATAGATACCTGAAATAAGTGTTGGGATTGCAATTATTATCGCAAGGGCAGTAAGCCTTGTCATTGTCTTGTTCAGACGGTCAGTAGAAATTATTGACTGGATGTCAATCATGTTCATTATCAGCTCACGCTGTATCTTTTCAGTGTCAAGTATCTGCAGCTTATCGTAATAGAGCTCAGTGAAATTCTCCCGATCCTGTGCATTGAATATCTGATGGTGCGATTTCTTGAGCTGATTCAAGACCTCCAGATTAGCTATGATGGACTGATTGAAATAAGCGGATGTCAGGTTTGAATGGTAAAGATCAAGGATCCTGCTTTGTTTTTCAGGATTCTTAAGTGTATCAAGATTACGGGCGATCTTTTCTATGAATGTAAGGTACTCATCATTGATAGCATCAAGCACAGTGTAGAGGAATTTTCCGGCGCTCTTCAGGAAGTATGAATTACGTTTTCCTTTTTTCTCCAGTCGATCCAGTACTGTGTTCGGCTCTTCCTCTATGGTTATGATAAGATTGCCTATGATATAGAAATAGACAGACATCGTCAGGAGTTTTTCATCAAAACGATGTGGTGCATTATAGATCAGCTCAATATATTTTTTCCTGACCAGCCTGGGCCTTTCCTCCTCTTCAAGACTCTCCTGAAATTCTTCAAGGGGAATATTTGATATCTCAGAAAGCTTTACAAGCTCGCTTTCTTTCGGAGAGATAGAACGTATCCATGTGACCTCATTCTGGCGCAATGAATTAAGGCCAACACTCTTCAACCTATTCTTGACTGATTTGTATATGTACATAATGAACACCTGAGAAACTAGTTCTCTTCAAGACGTGTCTTGAGAGGAAGCTTGTAAGTGAATCTTTTGAGTGCCTTCCTGGCAATTGGAAGATGGTTCTTGTCAACCTTGAGTTCAGCGATTATCTGGTCCTCAGATATCTGGGCTGCAACTCCAACAGGCTTACCGAATGCTTTCTTCATACCAGTGCTCATCCTGTCCGCACCTGCTCCTGAAGCCAGTGGGTTCTCACGTAGTATATGATGTGGATATATCCTCATCTTGAAGAAGAAATTTGTCCTGCCAATCTGCTTTTCCAGTGTCCTGTTAGCAGTAAGCCTGGCTGATTCGATTGAGTTATGCCTTACCTGCATATTATCTAATGATTTAAGTAGTATGGTGTGCTGGAATTCCCTTTTCTGGTCTCCCATGGTATACTTTATTACCTTAGAATGTGGCCTTGCCCTTACAAATGCCTTGTTCCTGAATTTACTGATTCTTGTAAATGGCCTCTCCAGCCTTCTATAAGCACAAAACTTTCGCAACTTTGCCATTCTCTTTGGGAATAGGTCTCCTTTTTTAAAGGTTATGGTTTTTCCGTCCGAACTCGCAATACTTAAATATTCCTTTAGGGCAGAAATTGTCATGAAAATATCAATTGCCAGGAATTGCGGGTTTTGTTCAGGTGTCAGGAGAGCAATCGACATTGCAAGGAATAATGCTCCTGCCCATACACTCGGCCCTTTGGTCCATAACAAGAGAGTGATATCCCAACTCGAAGAGATAGGTGTCCATGTGACAGAATCTCCAGATATTGATGGAACAATCATCACCCGGGCGCACGGCACACCAAAAGAAGAGATAAGAGAAGGCATGGTTGATGCCACCTGTCCCGGGGTATACAGCCTTCACCAGGCAGCACTTGAATTTGAAGAGAAGGGTTATCATGTCCTTGTCTATGGTGATAAGGATCATGCAGAGATGAAAGCCCTTATAAGCTATCTTCATGATGCAGAAGTCACAAAAGACCCTCTAGCATATGATAAGCCTGTAGCCTGCGTCTCACAGACCACCATGAACCCAGGCATGTTCAGGGCATTTGTGGATGATATCAAGAGGTTGAACCCTAAAGCCGTGCACAAGGATACAATCTGCCGGGCGACCCAGAAGAGACAGAGAGCTGCAATAGACCTTGCAAAGAAAGTTGATCTCATGATAGTCATAGGAGGCTTTCACAGCTCAAACACCTGCAAGCTTGCAGAGGTCTGCAAACCTTATTGCCCCACTTACCACATAGAATCAGGCATTCCTGATGAGGTCTGGAAAGCAGGACATGTGGGGATTACAGCCGGAGCATCTACTCCGGATGAGCAGATCCAGGAAGTATGCCAGATTCTCCAAAAATAATTTAAAGCCATCACCTTTCTCAAAGCAAATGCTCTACATGATAGGAATAGGGTTGCATGACCCAAAAGACATCACTTTCAAAGGCCTTGAAGCGATAAAAAAAGCAAGCCGGGTCTACTTAGAATACTATACCTCAAAATATGCAGACATTGATGAACTACGCTCCTTTACAGGAAAGGATATAATCCTTGCAGACAGGGACATGGTTGAATCAGGCACAGAATCAATCTTAAAGGACGCTGACAAGATAGACATAGCCTTCCTTGTGATCGGAGACCCTTTTGCAGCAACAACCCACATAGGCCTCAAACTGGAAGCAGAAGAGAAAGGCATCCCAGTGAATGTTATACACAATGCATCCGTTCTGACAGCCATAGGGATAACCGGCCTTGAACTCTACAAGTTCGGCAAGGTGACAAGCATACCTTTTGGCTATGAAGAGGTCACAGCACCTCTTGAGGTCTGCAGGAAAAACCAGCAGCTGGGGCTCCATACACTTTTCCTTCTGGATCTTGATCCAATGAATGATCGTTTCATGACAATAAATGAGGCATGCGGATATCTGGAGCCTATTGAACCGTCTGTTGCGATAGGTTGTGCAGGTCTTGGTGCAGATAATCCTGAAATAGTATCAGGCACCCTAAAAGAACTTCAAGCCCATAAATTCTTCCTGTTCCCTCAATGCCTGATAATACCAGGCAATCTCCATTTCATGGAGGAGGATGCGCTTAATAGAAACTGACTCCCAGATGATCAAGGATCTCCTGCTGCGCATCCAAGAGTGTTGGGTCCGACTTTGAAACCCTCAGTGTGACATGATACTGGTTCTTTCGTGATATATAAAAACAATTACGCACCTGTTCCTCATCACGCTGGACTGCTTCAAGGTATTTCACATCCCCTATTGCCGGAAAATCAGGAAGGTCTTGTGATGAGTATTTTACTCCGTCCCTTCTTGTCCTGAACCTGCAGAGTGATAGATAATTTACATACTCTCTTGCCATATCAGAAACATCAAACTCTGATTGGTCCTTCTTCACCCCAAACACGCGGCCTACAGAATAAACCCTGTCCATCAGCCTTGGATTTTCCAGTGCCTGCTTCATCAGATCACCAAGCCAGTTCTCAACCATAGGTTCATCGACACTTGCCCTGCAGTATCTCTCGTCAGGCCTTACCTCCTCTAGCATGCATGCCCCTGTCCTGAATCGATTGAGCAGATCAGAAGAATCACTGTAGAAACCCATGATATGACTATCACCCCTCCAGTTATTCTTTAGCCCCATAGGCCCGCATAATCCTTCGGCAACATGAAACTCCTCAGGTGACAATCCAAGGATCTGGTTATCCGCATCAAACCATTCCCTGATCGTATCATAATCACTCCTTGAAAACCTTACCTTCCTGTTTTCAAGCCCCAGTTCAGATGCAATTTTTCCCATCGCACCGGAATACGCCTCAGAACCCAGAAGCTCTACCCTGTCTTTTGTGTATAGAAGCCTTAATTTTTCCTTTGCAATCAGTCCAAGAGGATTATCCTGCTTTTGGGGGATGAACACATCAGATGTCACTCCTGACTCTATACAGGATGCATACCTGAACGGAAGATCAGCAACCATGAAATCATCAAGAGTAAAGACAACATCAATCTTCCTTTCTGCTTTTTTCTCCTTGTAAAGCCTCTCCATGAGATCCCTGTCTATATTATCGACAACAATATTTATGTCAAGATAATCATCACCATGGGTCATTGATGCTCTTCCTGAAGGAAGCCTGATCCGGTTGTCAAACTCCTCAATTTTTGCCTTCTCTAAAAGATCCCAGAACTTCATGAAAATTTGGAGATTACGTACCCTATTTAAAACCACCTGGATAAGGTTTTTTCTAAATGGTAAGTCGATCCCAGAATTGTCAAAAACTCCAAAAAACACAAAGCTTTAAAAAAAACCTTTAACCCACTACACTTAGATGGTATTAAAGAAGAAAAAAAAGCCTGTAAAAAAATCATTCAGGCCTCAACCCAATGAAACTGAAGTGGTTCGTGTAAGGGTCCCAAAAAATAATGAAGTGCTAGGGATACTTGATCAGCGCCTTGGTGGATCAAGGGCTCATGTAAGGTGTCTCGACGGTAAGACAAGGAATTGCCGTATTCCAGGCCGGCTAAAGAAGAAATTATGGGTAAGACCAGGAGATGTTGTCCTTATAGAACCATGGGAATTTGGTGGAGACGAGAAAGGCGATATCATATTCAAGTACAAGCCCAACCAGGTCAATGTCTTGAGAAAAAAGGGATTATTGAAACAGTTGGACGATTTCGAAGAATTCTAATGCAGATGTTCTGCAAGCCTTATATTCTTGTATTTCACCTTTCCATCATAAACAGTCAGAATACCAGCCTGCCCTGCATCAAGATGGCCTGTGTTCCAGAAAAGTTCTTCACATAATTCTCCCTCCAGGAGTCGATTTCCACCTCTATCATGCGCCCTGTGTCCGCTCTCGTGGAAATGACCGCTTATTGCCTTTTTTATCCCTATCTCCTCATATAATTCTTTCAGGCAGACATTTCCCCTGTTTTCCTTCCGAAGCTTGAGAGGATAACCCATCTTTGCTATATCTTTTGCTGCCTGCATAGGCATAACCGCTCCTCTGGGGATCATTCTCTCATTCAGGAGAAAGTCTTCAGTAACTTCACCAAACTCAACCATATCCACAGCTCCCTCATAATCAAACCTTCTGGGAATATGGGAAATCATTATGCTCTTGTCCGGATCAGTCACAATATGCCTGAGATCATTCATATTGCTATACTCCATGACACCCTCTGCAATTCCCTGTTCATGTGCCTGGATATACTGGTCCAGGGTCTCAAAACGCAATAATGAATCTTTTGCCTGCACGTATCTTCCGCTTGGAATCAGGTTTCCTGTGAGATATTCACCACGTGAAAAGATATCTGTCCCCGGCAAAAAGATAAGGCTATGATCTTTTCGCTCAATCGCCTGTTCCTTTGCAGCATCTATTATGTTAGAATATCTCTCCTTGAAATATGCCATGACTGGCTCATATACAAGGAAGGTATCACGGCTGCCCGGCTGCACATAACTCTCCAGCCCGCTTTTTCCGATAGAATCAAGTACGAATGAGAAATATTCCTGGCTTCTCTCAAGATTACTCTTTTGATCGCACAAGTCTCCGTTCACGATAAATTTCTCTGCACCCTGCCTCCTCAAGACGGCAAGAGTTACAGGAAGGAGATTTGGATCATCATGCAAATCAGAGACAATTCCATAATGGATCATACAAATATTGCAATTGATTTATGTATATAAATATTCCTGGTAGCCACTTAGAAGTGAAAATCTTCCGGCCACAAAGCTTTTTATAAAACCCTTACATTACTACCCACATGAGAAAACGCCTTACACGTAGCCTGATGCTTCTTTTGCTGTTGTTCTTTGCCATGTTCATTATTGGTTTCCAGGGCTTTCGCCATGGAGATCCTGTCTTTGGCCTTGGAATCACCCCTGTCATAGAGAACCTCATGATCATGGCTCTTTCCATCCTGGGGATCCTAATGTCCTTTAGAGAATTAATCCTGACCTAGTCTTCGAAGTAAAGCTCTTCCTTGCTTTTGGTGAATGTACCAGTCAGGTCTACCCAACCTTCCTTCTTCTCTTTTTGGAATAGTGACAACAGTCGCTTTATCATTTCAATTCACTCTCCAATTCTTTTATTCGTTTTTTCAGATTCTCGATTGTTTTTGAATTGTCCTGTTGTGACAACAAGCTGCCACACTCTGGGCATTTGAACTCGAAATTTATGGCCTGGTCAAAATCTACCCGCACGCACAATGAAGGGCACAAGAAGAACATTCCCTGGTTTGCCTCTTCTTTTTCCAGCTTTTCCTGGAGAGTCGCAAGCTTTTGCTCCTTTAGCTCCCGCACAAGCTGTTTGATCCGTGGATTATTGAGTGTCCAGTAGCTGATGTACCAGCCCTTTATCCTGTCCTTTTTCCGATGATAAACCACAATATTCTTATCAAACATCCTGTAGAGCATGTTTCGGGTCTGATTTACCTCAAACTCTAGCTTGTCAGCAATCTCAAACTCAGAGATGTCTTTCTTATTCTTCAGGTAATGCATTACAGGTAACACATCCTCCCCGACAAGCTCTGCTACAGTTTCCTCCATAATTTTTGTGGTTATTTTCATGCCTTATTTTCTCCTAATAACAGGTCATATATAAATTTTATTGTTATTTTGTTACTATGTAGTAATAAATTCTTCGTTTTTTTACTACCTTTTGATTTATCTTCCCGGATTCCCCCTATAAAAAGGTTTTGTCTGTATATTTTTTTTAAGGTTTTTAAAGCTTTTGCACCTATCAAGACGAACCTATCCAGGCATGGATTATCACGTCGCGATCAGGAACAGCTATGCTCTTTTTCTGGGGAAATCCAAAGATAAGGGCCGCAATAATCTCCTCTTCATCAGGGATCCCAAGCTCAGAGCGCACTGATGAATCCTTATCCAAACCTAATCCAAAACCTATCCAGCAGCTACCTACACCAAGAGAATATGCCGCAAGGAACATGTTCTGGATCGCAAGATTACAATCATCCCGCTTCCACTCCCAGTTTCGATCAGCACTTACCAGTACCAGGGTGGGTGCATTAAAAAAGATTGATTGTCCCTCTAGTGACACCCCTAATCGCTCTTCAATCCCATCATCGATACAACCCTGGACCGCTTTTTGGTCATATTCCTGTATCTTTGATTGGTCCTGGATAACACAAAACCGCCACGGCTGCTTATTCATTGCAGATGGAGCCATGACACCTGCTCTCAGAATCTGTCGCATGGTCTCTTGAGGAATCTGTTCACCACTAAACCGTCGCACAGAGCGCCTTTCAAAAATTGCCTTAAAAACCTCTTTTTCCATACCTTCATAATATTCCCATCATTTAAAGTTTTTGTGGAGTTATCCTCACCTGTTTTTCTAAAAACATCAACACCGAGTTTTTCGAAAAAATAAGCATCATCGAAGGCCGATTAGTGTCCCTATGTGACAGGGGGTTGTCCCTTACGGGGATGTCACTTTTTTTAAAAAGGAATTCAAGCCAAAGTCGATGCTAAAGGAATTATTCGAAAAATTCATCAACACCAGAACATTTATAAAAAACAGCCATATCGTTCAAACACGGAGGGATACCATGGAAAATGAACAAGAAGAAATCAGCCCAGAAGAGATGATTGAAGAGAACAATGCTATCCTTAATGCAGTCATTGACCTTCTCGTGGAAAAAGAGATCATCTCAGAAGAAGAGCTGCAAAAGAAACTTGAAGAAGAATAAACCCGAAAGGGTCTTTTTTTATTCCTTTTTGATCAGATTCTCGACTTCCGCAAGCTTGGAGTCCCTCAATTCCTGCGAATCTGCCTCGAGACGCAGTCTTACCACAGGTTCGGTATTGGATTTGCGAAGATTGAACCACCAATCAGGGTATTCTATTGTTATGCCATCTATATCAAGGAATTTCCCGTCGGAATAAGTCTCAGTCAGCCTTGAAAAGACCATCTCAGGATCCTTCACCCGCATGTTTATCTCAGGGGTTGCAGCATGCACCCTGTAGGATTCGATTGTATCAGAAAGAGATCTTCCCTCCTTAGCCAATGCATTCAGTATCACGATGCTTGCAAACAACCCGTCATCAATACAGTAGTTCCTTGGAAACATCATGTGCCCTGAGAACTCAGCTGCAAAAGCCCCTCCTTTTTCAAGCAAAGCCTCCTTGTAGAAGGGATTTCCCACCTTCATCTTGACAGGCTCTCCCCCAAGGCGCCTCACCTCCTCCTCTACAACATGGCTGAAGCGCAGATCATAGTAGACCTTATCACCCCTTAGCTCATATTTGGAAAGGAATGCTGTCAGGAGATCTACAGGAACCATTTTTCCTTTCTCATCAACCAGGATACACCTGTCTGCATCACCATCAAAGGCTATACCAATAGCTCCCTTTTCCAAAACCCTGTCCTTCAGCTCAGAAAGATTTTCCTCGACGACAGGATTAGCCTCATGATTAGGGAATGACCCATCTGGTTCTGGAAACAAATGCAGGACATCACAATCCAGCTTGTCATACGCAGGCTTTGCGGTTATGGCTCCTACCCCGTTTCCATAGTCAATCACCAGATTCAGACCGCTGAAACTTGCTTCAGAAATTACATGATCAAGATACTCATTCATTATATCCTCATCAATGACCTTACCATCTTCCTCTCTTGAGTACGTGTCTCTCTCTACTACAGCCTTTATCTCCTGCAGCTCACTGGTATGTACCTGGTAGCCTGGCTTTTTCACGATCTTAAAGCCGTTGTATTGCTCAGGATTATGGGATGCGCTTATTACGATTCCAAGAGCAAAATCCTTTGTTGCAACCGCATAGCTTACCACAGGCGTGGGGCACATCCCAAGATTATGCACATTTGCACCTGCATCAGTTATTCCCTTTGAAAGCCCTTGAAAAAGGCTTCTGGACGATTCTCTCATATCCATCCCCACAACAACCTCTTTGCATTTGTAGTGCTGCACAAGAGCGTTTCCCAGTTGTTGCGCAAATTCTTCAGTGATATCTTCTCCAAAAATTCCCCTTACATCATATGCCTTGAATGTCATTTTACCATTCTATAAGATTTCTCTTTATTAGTTTTGTGGAATAGACCAGTTTTTCGGACAATTCATCGATTTCTTTCTCAGAAAGAATCCTCGTTACATTAATAAATGATCATCAATTGATACAGGAGATGCAGGTACTGACAATTTTTTTGGAAAAGGATGAAAAGATAGAGCAGATCAGGAGAAAATATGTCCCTGATCATGAGAAGTATGAACCCCACATAACCCTGGTTTACCCATTCCGGTTTGAGGACCAGACCAAGCTAAAGGAACATATCCATGATTCATTAAAAGCGTTCGAACCTTTTGAGATTTCACTAGAGGGCTTGCAGAAATCTGCAAGAGGCTATTATCTTTATCTTCTCGTGAACAAAGGAAAAGAAAAGATTGTAAGTTTGCATGAAAGGCTGAATGGTGGCATATTGAAAGATTTCAGAAATCCTGACATGCCAAGATACATCCCTCATCTATCGATAGGTATCTTTGATTCAGAAGAAGAAAGGGAAAAGGCAATTGATCATATCTCTAAAATGGATATCAGGTTTGAGACCAGGGTAGATTCCATCCAGCTTCTGACAATTGGCCATTCAACAGAAGACTTCTATCTTCAGTAATTATGTCGCAACCACACGCTGTAGTCACTGAATATCTCTAAAACTAACAAGATTCTCTTTTGGAAGATAGCGATTCACCTTTGCAAAGAAATCCCATGAAGTCTCCATTGCATCAGGATCTGAAGGAATGGAATCACAAAGAAAGTTTTTCTGGATAAGCCGCTCGAGAGCAGCCGGATGAGCCTGAACACCGTTTGGACGAAAATGCTCGCATCCCATACGTGAGTCAATATAATCTATGCCTGCTACATCGAGCGGTGCGTTCTCAAATGCGCCCAGAAAGGTCAATCGTGCGTACTGTCCCTCTGGGTTTTGCACCCTCTTGCATCCATCAATTGATACATCCTCATAAAATCCTTTCATGAGATAATTGCAATAATTACAGACAATATAGTTTATACTCGTAAATTCAGGACCCATATCCTTCATGAAATAAATTGTCTACTTAAATTTTACCCCCTCTTCAGTTCAAAGTTAACCAGAACTCTTGAAAAATCAACAGAAAGATTTATAGATTATGGAATATCTATCATGGTATGCCAATCGACCGTATCCAGAAACACGCATTTTCAGATTCGATCAACACAGATTCAATTGTTCTAGCCCTTGGTGCCTCAGATTTCATCAGGGAATTCATATACAAGTATCCCTGCAAACTCCTTGTTGTTGAAGCAAGCCCTGACAAGGTGACAGAGCTTGAAGCCTTGAACCTTGAATCTCCTATACTTAACGCAGCAATAAGCACAAAAACAGGTCAGGCATCACTTTATATCAATGCCAACACAAGCTCACTTTACAGGAACCTTGCAGAGATCAATGGTTTCATGGAAGATACTCCTTCATATGTAAAGCCCCAGGACACGATAACAGAGACGATAACCCTGCAAGAGGTTCTGAAACGCTATAAACTGGAAAAGATAGACCTCCTTGTGGTGGACATAAGAGGTTCAGAGTGGGACATGTTCAACACATTCACCCAGCATGAGGCAGACATCATCTCAGAGATAAGCGTGATATTCCATGATTATCTTGACCCGACCTATAGAAAGCAAAGCGAAGATGCGATAGAAAAACTCAAATCCCTCGGCTACAATGCTGATTTGACAGGAACAACCAAAGGCTTTGGCAGCCCTTATTTCCATTGCCTATTCTCAAGGTAATCTTTTTATATTAAGCTCTTTCCGTTAGTTGGATGATACTCTGGATCTGCTTAACATTTCTTGTTGGCTCATTTGCAGGTGTACTTGGAAAAAGATACGGGCTAGTTTACCCAACAGCACTTGTCTCTGCCCTTGTCGTGATGGCCAATTTCTTCGCAAACAAGATAGTCCTGTTTGGCCCATTTAGCGTCCCTGCAGGAGTGATTGTCTTTTCCATGTCCTTCTTCATAACAGATCTCATCTGCGAGAGATGGAGCAAAAAAGACGCAGAGAATGCCATCTGGGCAGGCTTCTTCTCAAGCATTGTGTTTGTCCTGTCAGCATACATAGTAACAAACTGGCAGCCAGCAGCTTATGCAACAGACATATCAGGCATGTTCTCCCAGGTTCTTGCCTTGACCCCCCGGATAACCATCGCAGGCTTCATCGCTTACCTCATCTCCCAGCACCATGACATCTGGGCCTTCCATCTCCTGAAGAAAAAGACCCGCGGAAAGCATCTCTGGCTGCGCAACACCCTCTCAACAACAAGCAGCCAACTTATCGATTCGATCATTTTCATAACAATCGCTTTCTACGGAGTCTACCCGATCCTTCCCCTTATAGTTGGCCAGTGGGCAGTCAAGGTATTCATAGCGTTGATTGACACACCTTTCATGTACATGGCAATCTGGATGATGGATAAGGTGCCTGGGAAAAAGACAGGATAAAAAAGAATAAATGGATGATTCTCACGTTTAACAGCCTATTTTTTGAAAATTTTCCTTATGGAACCAAAAAAGCCGGGACTTATCGGTTCAGGGTTCTCTGAGAATTCCACATCCTTTTTCTTAAGTCTCTCAAGGGTGTCGTATTTTGCACCCTTTAATGTAAAGCCGCATTCTTCACCTTCATGAGCCTCTTGTACCATAGCATGGTCCTTCTCGATACTACTGACTGTTAAACGTTTTCCTTCGATATCAGTAATCATTCCAGGCTTTAAGGTGCCTGACTTTACAGAAGAAGTAACTACACTTCCAATGCCAGTGATCTCATAAACCTCGTTTACTGTTACAATCGTCATAGTTCAATTCTATCATCAAGATATATAAAATTTACCATAAATAGACAAAAATTTTCCTGCAGAAAAATATTCACGCTTTCATGGAAATAGGCGCTGATTGACAGAGACAATATAAGGCTTCAAATCCATCTATGATAATCCGCATGCCCTTACAGAAGATTCCATACAACGCATCATGAGATATTGGAGATAAATGTTACAGTAAGAGAGTTTTTCGAACAATTCCGGCATCGACTTCGGCTTGAATTCCTTTTTAGAAAGAGGTGACATCCCCGTAAGGGACCTCCCCCTGTCACCTTATATAGGGATAGCTGATTGGCCTTCGTAGCACTATGCTAGTCATTTTTTCGAAAAACTCACAGT
>JAWOGQ010000036.1:0-24300 GCA_046496745.1 Candidatus Woesearchaeota archaeon
ATCTTTCCCAGTAGATGTCCATCCAGGAAGCATCCTAGGCGGATTATGAAGATGAAAAGGCCTCCGAATAGGGCCATATTATCTGCTTCTTTTGCAAGCTGTTTTAGTGAGAGTCTTTTATAACTGTAGGCAAGAAAGGCAAGGATACCGCCGATGGGAAAGCCTATGGAGTCATACCCAAGTATTCCGAGGGAGCCTCCTTTGAGGAATATATATGCCAGTTTTCCACCTATAAAGCTTCCGATAAGTGTTGCTGCCAGGATTCCTGGTCTTTTTGATCTGTGGAGGTATCCTAATGAAAAGATAAGGAAAGCAAGGGTCCAGAATACGGGTTCGATCTCGAATGGACTCTCCGGTAAACTTATCATATAGGGGAGTTTAGTACTTTGAATTAAAAAATGCTCGAAAAATTAATAAAGGCAAACCCTGAGAAAGAGGGTATGAGGTACTTATTTGCTTTGATATTAGTAATTTTTATAGCAGGCTGCTGTTGTGAGGAAGAGGATAAGCAAAGTGATGGTTTAGGAGCTTATCCACCTGCTTCTTATGATGATGATGAGGAAGAAGATACCGAGCCACCTCAAGGGCCTAATCCTTGTACTGATAAAGAACAAAAGACATATGCAAATGTCAGTATCTCAATGAATGAGCTTAACACTGGACAGACAGAGTATACATGCAGCTATTCTGTTCAATCCTGTGAAGATAATCGTGTGGATTTTTATATGAGGCTGGAGGATCCAACTGGAAATTATGTTGATCTAACTCATACTCCTTCACCACATCATGCAAGACTTAACCAATCACCTGTTTCTGGGACAAAAACCTGGAAAACCTTTGGGGATTATGATAGTTGTTTCTTGTATCTTTCTGATGGAACTTCTGTAGGAACAAAGCCTAAGAATGGTGCAAGTACAAGTATATGCACTTCTTCTTCTGATTGTGGAGAGAATGAGGTATGTACAGGAGGAAGTTGTTATAAGCAGTGTGATTCTGATGCTGGATGCGGGGATAATCTATGTAATGACAATCTCTGCAAACCATTGACTGAGATAGATGAAAGTTGTGATACGGATTCTGATTGTGATACCCTGGATACCTGTGTCGAGGAAGAATGCTATAAATCCTGCTCAACGCATACTGATTGCAGTGACAATACTTATTGTCTTTCATGTGGAGACAGGAATGTGTGTGCAAGGGTGGGTGATGGAAAATGCAAGACCTGCGATATTGTTTCAGCTGAATTTTCCACAAATTCCGTTTCAGTTGGAGATACGGTAGATATTAGTATTCAGGGACAGGATTGTGACCAGGAAACTGTACAGGTTGAGATATACCGTAGCTGTGAGGGTGAAGGGATAGATGATTCGTTCGTGGAAATGCGGACTGCTACTTTCTCAGGTAATGAGGCTTCTACTACATGGACTGTAAAAGATCCTGAAGAATGTCATGGAAAACGTTTAAATGGGCTTGTATGGCTTTATGGGTATCAGGAAATAAGAGATGTTGATGGTTATCTGAATCTGGATTAGATCCTGCTGATGAAACCACGTTTCGGTTCAAAGATGTCTCCAGACCTTTTTAATTTCTCAATGGTATTATCTACCTGATCTTCGTCAAGGCCTTTTTCAAGGGCAAGGGATATTATATCTTCAATAGGTATGGTCTTTCCTATCTTGTCTTCCAGTTCCTGTATGATTCCTTTTATTGTGGAAAGCTTACTACGCTCACCGGTTGTGACTCCTGTTGCTATCCTGTCAATGTCAATAGTCCCGCTTTCTTCGTCATAAGCTATCTGGCGTAGGCAATAGTCCAAAAGCTCTACCGATTTCTTGGCATCACGTTTTGTGACCTTTTCACTGAGGCGTATCTTTGCGTATGCTTCAGCCATCCTAAGCAAGCCTTCCAGTTGTCTTGCTGAAATGGGTATTGAGCGAACAGACCCCTCCCCCTGGCCTGATCCCCTCATCTTGAGATAATATTCAACGATTTCGTTTATGGCGCCTTCTGTGAGATCTGGTTTTTGTTTCTGGACATAAGATATGTATTTCCTGAACATTTCCGTGTCAATCTCTGCGTCAACACTTTCTGAGTCTTTGTGAAGGCTGAGTACAAAACGGGCAAGCTTCTCGTCCTTTACAGGGTCGGGAAGGTCTTTTATCGGAAAGATAAGGTCAAACCTGTTTATCAGCGTGCTTGGTAGTTCTATCTGTTCAGCAATTGTCTTTGAATAAGGATCAAATCTTCCGAATTTTGGGTTTGCGGCAGCAAGGACAGTTGTCTCGCATTTGAGGGTTGCCTGGATGTTTGCTTTTGAGACTGTGACAGTCTGTCCTTCCAGGGCCTCGTGCATTGCACTGGTGTCATCAGAAGCCATCTTGTCAAGTTCGTCTATACAGATGAGGCCTTTGTTTGCCAGGACGAGAGCTCCTGCTTCTAGAGCCCAACCGCCAAGGAACTCGTCCTTTACAACGGTTGCAGTAAGCCCTGCACCGGAAACCCCTTTCCCGCTTACAAAGCGGGATTTTGGAGCGATGGTGTGAATCCTTTTCAGCAGCTGCGATTTACCGGCTCCCGGGTCTCCAATAAGTAGTATGTGCATATCTCCCCTTGTTCTTACTCCGTCGTCACGTTTTTTCTTTACGCCTCCTACGAGTTGGAGCATTAAAGCTTCTTTTATTTTATCATGGCCATAAATGGATGGGGCAAGGCTTTCGACCAAGCGTTTGATAACTTTTGGTGAAGAGGCTATCTGCTTGATCTCTTCTTCTTCTTCCTCACTTATCTTGATATCCTGGAATTCTTCTCCTACGGAATCCACAAAGTTAGCTTCTATCATGAGGTCAAATTTAGTGCTCTGGCCTCCTGTGCGAAGGACGACAGGGACTTCTTTTACGAAGCCGTTTACAGTGATCCGTGTGCCCGGATTTGTCTTCTTGTCTGATAAGGGGCTTGCAAGATCTTCCTTGAGAAAGAGTTTCATCCTTTTTGGTTGTTCCCCACCTTCCAGGTCTTCTGCAGCTTCCTCAAGCATTATACTTTGTGCATCGACCAGTTCCTTGGAGATCAGCCTGAACTTTCCTTTTCTTCCGCAGCCGCAGCGGCTGGGCTCCTTGAACTTGTTGTCAAGCTGAAGAACAGGTATGACATTCCCGCAACTTGGACATTCAAAGCGAGCAGAGGTCACCTGGGGCCTGACATCTGATTTTTGCCTTACTGTCCCTTCAATCCAGAGGAACTTACCAAGATGCTCACTTCTTATATCTCTTATCATGATTTTTTGGGATTCTGGAAGGTTAGTGAATCTGACCTTGAACTTCTGTTCTTCAGGAAGATCAAATTGTTCCAGTGCGACTTCGGCAGCCTTGACTAGTTCTTCGGGAGTTTCAAGAAGCTGGTCGGAGAGTTTAAGGTGAAAGAGAGCAAGTTTCTTGAAATCCAGTCTGAGGGCTTTCTTTCCTCTTCTGGAGCATTCAAGGAGTTCTGACATATACTCCTGCTCAATAAATTCCTTAAAAAGAATGATTTGTTCCTGGGCGTCCATGGTATATCAGAGTTTTCTGGTTTTTTTATATCTTATTTCCGGATGTCTAGTGTATTATAAACACTTTTGTCATGTAATAGTTTTATTTTAATATCTCTGCTGGAATGAGCGTGCCCCCTTTGTTTCTACTGGAAATATGAAATTTTTCTTTTGTAGGTTCTCTCTAGGTTGGTTTTGAGGTAATCCATCTTATTTCGCCCCCTTTATTTCCTCTGGAAATTCTTGGTTTACAAAGGGTTTACTTTTTTTTGGAGTGAATAATGTTGTTTCAAATGAAGTTGACCAAGTGTGTATATTAGTATCCTTGTCTCGAAACTTTTTTATAGTATGATATTCAAAAGAGTCTTATAATTAAAGAGGTGGAATCATGACTTTACCATTACAGGAAGTGACAATCAGTATCATAATAGGGGTATTGGCTGCTATAGTATATTCTTTGCGGATTCTCGTGCTAATGGAACGGCGAATCAGCAGGATTGAAATTCACATAGAGAATCTTGCAAGCAGGATTCTTAGCGAAGAACTGAAGATTGAGAAAGAAGAACGTTCAATTGAACAAAACCTAAAATCTTCTACAGCACCTAAAAAAGCTAAGAGTACTAAAAAGAGCACTAAAAAGGCTTCCAAGAAGACAACCAAAAAATCAAAGAAATGAATTCTTTTTCTCATATTCTTTCTGAGATCCATTCTTTGAATATCCAAGGGGCACAGGCAATAGCTATAGCTGGTCTTGATGCCCTCCTGGCAGCCAAGAATGAAGGGATAGACCTAAAAGAGGCACGTGATAGGCTTTTTGAGGTACGGGCAACAGAGCCTTTGTTAAGAAATGCGGTGGGGTATGCTCTCCAAAGACAGGATCTGGTTTCAGGTGTAAAGGAAGGTAAAGATATTCTCAATAAAGGGCATAAGAGGCTCTGTGAGTACGGTGCCCATAAAATAAGGAATGGGATGGTCATCTATACCCATTGCCATAGTTCGACAGTGGTGGGTATCCTTGAAAAGGCCTGGAAAGAAAAAAGGTTTGAGGTGCATAATACCGAGACCAGGCCAAGGTTCCAGGGGCGAAAAACCGCCAAAGAACTGGCGGGGCTTGGGATACCAGTAACTCATTATGTTGATTCAGCTATGCACTATGCGCTTTCCAAGGCAGACATGGTGCTTATAGGGTGCGATGCATTGAGTTGTGAGGGTTCTGTTGCAAATAAGGTTGGGAGTGATGTGATCTGCGGGCTTGCTCATAAACTGGATATCCCTGTGTATAGCTGCACTCATTCATGGAAATTTGATCCTTTGTCTGTGGTGGGCTATGATGAGGAAATCGAGCAAAGGGACCCAGAAGAAGTGTGGGAAGAAGCTCCTGTAGGGATCAAGGTGAAGAATCCTGCCTTCTCTTTTGTCCATCCGGATATAATTAGCGGAGTGATAACCGAACTTGGAGTTTACAGGCCAGAATTGATTGTTGAGGAATTAAAGAAAAAAAACAAATGGATGTTCAAGCGCTGATCTTTTCAAGCTTTTCCATCTCTTTCTCAAGGACTGAAATCTTCTGTGAATTGTCATCTTCCATGAGAAGAGCGCTGCATTCAGGGCATTTGAAGCTGAAATCGATTGCTGTATCAAAGTCAAGCCTTACACAGCTGTTGCAACAACTGTAGTATATATGGTCTTTCTCTCTTTTAAGCCTTTTCTTGACCATCTCAAGTCTCTCTTCATTGACCTGTATTGCAATCTCCTTTATCCTTGGTGTATTCAGGGTCCAGTAATAGATGTACCATCCCCTTTCTTTATCCTTGCGCTTGGTGAAGGAGACCAGATTGTTGTTGTGCATCCTGTAAAGGATGTTCCTGGCATGGTTAATGTCTCCACCATAAAGATCGGCAAGGTCGAGCTCAGAAATATCGGTCTTCTTATACAGTGTCTGTATGACCGGCAATGCGTCATCGCCGATAATGTCAGATATGACAGTTTCAGCTAACTTTTTTGTAATTCTCACTAATTACACCCCCTAGTACCACCCCCGGTATTTTGCGTATATAAATCTTTCGATGGAATGGGGGATTCAGGCATGTTTCGTCTAACATCTTACTTTCATACTTAACTAGAAGCGGTTTCCACATTACTTATGAAGATCAGGAATGACTTATCCTAGGAATTCTTCAAACAAGAGGCCTTTGTTGCGGGTGATATCTTCTGTCACCACAAAACCTGCCTGGGTTTCCTTGAGGTCTTCTATTGTCAGAAAGAACCATTCCAGACCATCAAACTTGACAGCTATCCATGGTTCTGCACCAAAGACCTGGCAGAAGGTCTGGAGGTCTTCAATCTCCTTTTTACTTATATACTTGTAGGTCTTTTTTGCTCTTTTGCATTCGATGCCTGCTCTCCTGAGGCGGTTGCCTGCTATGAGGTCAGGACAAGGATGAGTGGATGAGCCTGAGCCTGCTGCACGGAATGCTGCCCATCCTTCTTTCCAGAATAGGTGGATAAGCTCGCGCTCTCCTGCTGTGCCCTTGTTTTTTGTGTTAATACGCATGGTATATCTGATGTGGAAAGGTTTAAATATCTTATTGTGTAGGTTACAATCATGTTTTCAATCTCTTCAATGGAGAAGGTCTTTTCGCATGTGGGGGCTGGCAGGGTGTCAGATGATGCAAAAAAGGCGTTAAGGGATGTACTTTCTGAATATGCGAATGAGAAGGCAGAAGAATGCGTGATCCTTGCCAAACATGCGGGAAGAAAGACTGTAAAGGCGCGGGATGTCAAACCCTGAGTTTCATGAGGTCGTAAGCGCAGTAGGTCTCTGGAAAAACTGTCTTTGCGTCCTGTTCTATCTCTTCACAGGTCTTGTAACGTGCGCTGAAATGGGTGAGTACAAGTTTTTTGACATTGTTTTGCGATGCAATCTGTGCGGCCTGCAGTGCTGTGAGGTGCTTATTCTCGATTGCTTTGTCTTCAAGGTTGGATGCAAAGGATGCTTCTGATATGAGAAGGTCTGCATCTTTTGCGATGGTGTTACAATTAGGGCAGAAGAGTGTGTCTGCTATTATCCCGATCTTTCGACCCGGGACGAGGTAGGTTGCCTGTTCTGGGGTGATGGTCCTGCCCTCATGGGTTATAGACTCGTTGTTCTGGAGCCTTCCAAGCTCAGGGCCTTGAGGGATACCTTCTTTTCTTATGAAGTCAAGGTCAATCCTGCGATGATCTGTTTCTATGAAACGGTATCCCAGGGTCTTTATTCCATGCTCAAGGGGATAGGCCTCTATCCTGAAATGGCGGGTTTCAAGGCACAGGCCTTCTGTTATCTCATGTACCCGAAGATCGATACGGGAATCGAAGACAAAGGCTTTGAACATGTATTCCATATGGGTCTTTGTTCCTTTTGGGCCGTAGATATGGAGGGTCTTTTGGTATTCTGAAGCTCCAAGGCTTTGCAGAAGGCCGGGTATGCCAAGTACGTGGTCGCCGTGCCAGTGGCTGATGAATAGATGGGTTATCTCTGTGAGGCGCAGGTCTGCTTTCTTCAGCTGGCGTTGAGTTCCTTCGCCGCAGTCAAAAAGGAGGCCGTAGCGGTTGTACCTGAGAAAGCTTGCGCTATGGTTGCGGTCCTTTGTGGGCACCATACAGGTGGTGCCTAAGATAGTCATAGTTATCTGTTCTGGCATCAGTCAAGGGGGTTTGTCTCTCTTTTTAAATATCTTCCTTTATAAACTAGGTTGATAGCAATCTTTTTAAAGGACTTTTCCCTCTTTTTGGTCATGATAGGTGTGTTCTCAGATGAATTCGTGAATCTTGAGGGAAGTGACCCTGCCCGTGATCTTTATAACAAGAGCAGGTTCGGTGTTCTCCTTAAAACAGGGGAATTACAGCTTTCATTACTTGAGGCGCTTTTTTTGCTCGAAAAGGGAAAAATAACAGTCAAGGATAAGAAGGGAAAGGATTATAGTGTCGAGAGGTTCATAAAGCGGGCAAAAAGGGTAGAACCGCATTTTGTCTTAAGGTATACGGTGTTTGCTGATCTCAGGCGCAGGGGTTATATAGTGAAGACTGCGCTTAAGTTTGGCGGGGATTTCAGGGTGTATGATAAGGGTGTCAAGCCTGGAGAGGACCATGCCAAGTGGGTTGTCTATCCTGTCCATGAGGGTGCTGTGCTTACCTGGTATGATTTTGCTGCGAAAAACAGGGTGGCGCACTCCACCAAAAAGCGCCTACTCTTGGGGCTCGTGGATGATGAGGGAGATGTCACTTATTATGAGATTGCCTGGAAGAGGCCGTGATAATCATGTATGATGCAATTCTTGCTTTTATGCAAAGAAAAGGGCCTTGCGTGCCTATGGAGGTTGCAAACCACCTGAAAAAAGATTCTTTCCTTGCTTCAGCCATGCTTTCTGAGCTTGTACAGTCAGGCAAGGTGCGGATGACCAATTTTTCGGTGGGAAGGTCGAGATTGTATTATCTTCCTGAACACGAGGGAAAGCTTGAAGGATATATCTCTTACCTTAATGAGAAGGATCAGAGGACCTGTGAATTTCTCAGGGAAAAAAAGGTATTGAGGGATAAAGACCAGGAGACTTTGGTCCGTGTTTCACTACGTAATATCCCTGATTTTGCAAAGCCTATCGAGGTGACTTACAACGGGGAGAAGCATCTTTTCTGGAAGTGGTTCATGGTTGATGATGTTGAGCCTTTGCTGAAAGGTTTCTTTGATGTGAAAGAGGATGCCAGGGATCCTGGGGAGAAAGAAACTCCTGATGATAAAGCTGGTGAAAGCTCTTATGAGAACTCAAATGCCATGGAAGGGAAGAATCCGGCGAGAAGCCAGGTAGAAGAATCTGGGAAAGGGTTGGTCGATGAGAGTCAAGAGTCAGGTGAAAACCAGGAATTGGGGAAAAGCCAAGCGAGGCCCGGGGAATATCAGGATTCAGTGGAAAAGCAAGACTCGACTGAGAAAAATCAATTGAAGGATACTGAAACCCAGGGATCAAAAGCTCAGGAATCGGAGAGTCCTGCTCAAGAAAAGGTTGAGAACAGCAGGGAGACGGTCAAAGATGTAAAGAGACTGAGTGACTGGGCAGAAGATTCAGATTATAATACAGGTGCTTCTGAAAAAAAGGTCAATGATGGGTTCGCTGCAGAAGTGGTAGAGTTCTTGTCTGAGAGAGGGGTTGTTGTGAAGGATCATACAGTACAGCGAAAGAACTCGGATATAGATCTTGATGTAGTAATACAGACAAGGGTTGGAGAGTTGCCTTATCATTGCAAAGCTAGAAAGAAAAAGCAGGTTAATGATGGTGATATCTCGTCTGCTTTTGTTGCGGGACAGATGAAGAAGCTGCCGGTACTTTTTGTTACCACCGGGACACTTACTAAGAAAGCAAAGGAGCAGCTCAGTAAGCTGCCTATGACTGTGGTGAGCATGGATGGGAGTTGATATAACAGATCTTGTAAAATCAAGGGAATTTTTACTTGAGGAATTGTCAAACAGGGTCATTGTAGTTGATGGGCCTTTGTTCCTTTACCAGTTCCTGACCACGATAAGACAGAGGGATGGTTCTGTATTGAAAGATTCTAAAGGAAATGTGACAAGCCATCTGACAGGGCTTTTCACGCGCACGACCAATTTGATGCAGAAAGGGATCAAGCTGGTCTATGTCTTTGATGGAGAGGTTCCTGAGCTGAAGCGAAAGGAACTTGAAAGGAGAAGCAAGGTGAAGACTGAGGCTGCGGAACTCTATGAAAAATCTGTGAGTGAAGGGGATGTGGAAGGAATGCGAAAGTATGCTTCGAGATCCACGAGGCTTACTAAAGAGATGATCAATGAGGCCAGGCTTTTGCTGCAGGCCATGGGGATACCTGTCGTGGAGGCACCATACGAGGCTGAAGCACAGGCTGCGCACATGGTGAGGAAAGGAGATTGTTTCGCTGTGGCAACACAGGATAATGATGTGTTGATGTTTGGAGCTGATCGTATCGTGAAAAACCTTTCCATTGCAGGAAGGAGAAAGAAAGGAAGCTCTTCTGTACGGGTGAAACCTGAGCTTATAGAGCTTTCAGAGGTATTGAATGAACTTTCCCTTGACCGGGATCAGCTTATCGTTTTAGGCATGTTAGTCGGTACAGATTATAATATAGGTGGAGTAAGAGGGATAGGACCAAAAACAGCACTAAAGCTTCTGAAGAAGTATGGAAAGGATTTTGATGAACTTTTCCAGGAGGCGAAATGGTCTTTTGAGACTTCGTGGGAGGAAGTGTTCTACCAGATAAAGAAGATGCCTGTCTCGGATGATTATGCTCTTGAATGGGGGGAAGTGAACGGGACTGAGGTGAAAAAGATACTTGTGGATGGACATAATTTCTCTGTTGACAGGGTCGAATCAACTTTAGAATCATTGAAGGAGCAAATGAAGGAGAGCCAACAGCGCTCATTACTGGATTTTTAAAATGAAGCCGAAGACACTGAAGGAAGCACTGGAAGGGAAAATCACTGAAGAGGAGATGGAAAAAGTAGTGCGCTCTTATGATATAGTGGGAGACATCGCGATAATAGATATCCCTGAAGAGCTGGAGCATAGGGAGAAGCTGATTGGAGAGACGGTCTTGTCGTTGCATAAGAATGTCAATGTGGTATGCAAGAAGTCAGGGATACATGAGGGTGAATTCAGGACGCAGCCTCTTAGTGTGGTTGCAGGCGAAGACCGCAAGGAGACCAAATACCGGGAGAATGCATGCACTTTTTACCTTAACCCTGAGACTTGTTATTTCTCAAGCAGAAGCAGTACTGAAAGGAAGAGGATAGCAGAGTTGGTACAGGAGGGAGAGGAAGTACTTGTGATGTTTTCCGGGATTGGACCTTTTCCTATAGTGATTGCAAAGCACAATAAGATAAAGCGTATAGTGGGGATTGAGAAGAATCCTGATGCGCACAGTTATGCAGAGAAGAACAGGGCTGCAAACAAGGTTGATGTTGAATTGATCTGCGGGGATGTGAATGATGTTGTCTTGTCACTGGGGGTTTTTGACAGGGTTGTAATGCCTTTACCAAAGACAGGGGAGCATTTTCTTGATGTGGCATTGAAGGCCTTGAAACCTGGTGGATGGCTGCATTTCTATGATTTCCAGAGTGAGTTCGAGGTTGCCCTTGAAAAGGTGAAAGATGCGGCAAAAAGGGCTGGAAGAGAGGTCTTGTCATCAGATATTGTCAAGTGCGGGCAATACGCACCACGGGTCCATAGGGTATGCGTGGATGCCAAAATCTCATAAGTATTTTAAAGTAGAAGATATTACCTAATATGTGCGCAATGAGCGAAGTGAACACCCTTTGATCTTTTTGAAATGATAAGATGGAGTAACTACCGAGCGCACATTATTCATTCGTAAGAAAATAGTCAAGGTTTCCCTTGCGGATCATCTCAATCTTTTCAAGTTCCTGGCCTGCATCATGGAGTTCTTTGAAGCTATCCATCATCCCTCTTTTTTCAATCTGTTGTCTTGCTTTCCTGAACCATTCATGCACGATGGAGTTATGCCTGTCTAAGGCCTGAGTGAAGTCGGTCATGTTAATATATTCCTTCTTTTTTGTTGCAATTGCGCGGTTGAGTGCGCTATCAGTCGCTATCTCGCAGACAGCAGTGATATCAGCGCCAGAAAACCCCATGGTTTTTCGTGCCAGGCTTTCGAAATTCAGGGAGCCAATCGGCCTATCCTTCATCAAATTTTTCATGATTGTGATTCGTGCTTTGTAATCAGGCAGAGGCACGAACAATGTGCGTCCGAATCTTCCTTCTCTTCTCAAGGCAGGGTCAATCGCCCATGGCTCATTTGTTGCGGCAAGAAGAAGGAGGCGGTTCTCATTAATCCCATCAATCTCAGAGAGCAATGCTGAAACCTTGTCCTTTGAATGCTCGTGTGTCGTTTCTGACCTGTCTCTTCCCAGAATATCGAATTCGTCGAAGAAAAGAATCATGCGTTTTGATCTGGCTTCTTCAAAAAGATTCCGGAGATTCTGTTGGGTCTCACCGATCCATTTGCTCTCTATGTCTGCGCTTTGTACTGCCTTGAATTCGGCATCAATCTGGTCGGCTATGGCGCGTGCGATGAGAGTCTTACCGCAGCCTGGCGGTCCGTAGAGCAGGATCCCACCTCCTGGTTGCTTGCCATACATCCGGAATAGCTCGGGGTTAAGGAAGGGCTCTACAATGCGCAGGCGAATCTCTTCTTTGACATGTTCCAATCCTCCAATGTGAGAAAATGCATCATCTTGTTTGACAGGTAGTCCTTTGAGTGCTTTCCCTTTTTCAAAGAGGGCTTTTGCTCTGGAAACATCTGAATGCCTATCTTTAATCATCTGTTGGGCGGCAATCAAGTAAGCTTTGGCTGCCTTAGAATTATCAACCCCTTCCAATTGTTTGGCTTTATTGATGAGGGCTTCAATATGATCCATTGTAAAGCTCTTTTAGTTCCTTTTCTATGGCAGAGCTAAGATATTCTCTCTGTTCTGACGGCGACTTGAATGAAGGGCTATACATTGGTGCCTGGTAAAGTGCCTTAAAATAGTGGTCTGGGGGTGGTATATTGTACATACTTGTCAGGGGTGAATCATCATTTAAATAAGTATCGTCATGAATGAGTTTTTCGAAAAAATAAGCATCATTATTACGAAGGCCGATTAGTGTCCCTATATAAGGTGACAGGGGGAGGACCCTTACGGGGATGTCACCTTTTTTTAAAAAGGAATTCAAGCCGAAGTCGATGCGGGAATTATGCGAAAAACTCGCCATGAATCCTTGTTTAGTATTGTTGTCTGACAAAAAGTTTATTATAGCTTGTTGTATTTGTGGCTCCTATGGTTCGAGTGTGTGTGTGGGGAGACAGCATCGCATGGGGTGCGTGTGATGATGAATACGGAGGATGGGTCAATCGGCTTTCTCTTTTTTCTGATATGGACGTATACAATCTTGGAATTTCAGGTGATACATCAGAGCATCTCCTGAAGAGGTTTGATGTGGAATGCAAAGCGCGTGAACCTGATGTGATAGTATTTGCAATCGGAATAAATGATTCGGCGAATATTAATGGTAAGCCATGGGTTCCTTTGGATAAGTTTGAAGAGAACATCAAGGAATTGGTGAGGCTTGCAAGAAAATATACAACAGAGGTTTTCTTTGTGGGGCTTACGCCTGTGGATGAGAAGCTGGTGAAACCTGTTCCCTGGGATACGGCAATCTCTTATGATAATGAGACTATCAAAAAGTATGACCTGAAGCTAAAAGAGATAGCAGAACAGCATATCCTGATTGATGTGTTATCAGATCAAGATCTTGCTGATGGGTTGCATCCGAATGCCCGCGGCCATGAAAAAATGTTTCAGCAGTTAAAGAAATATTTCAAAAAGTAAAATTTATCCGAACATGTTCATGTAGTCTTTCTTCTCGTGCTCTTCGCTCTGCTTGACTTTATCGATCGCGTTGTAGAAGTCTTCTGTCTTGATTGTAGTCCGGGAGTTACGGATAGCGAAGTATCCTGCTTCTGTGCATACTGCCTGGATCTCAGCACCGGAGAAGCCTTCCATCGCACGAATGATCTTGTCAGTCTTCTTGGTCTCGATGGACATGTCCTGGGTGTGGATCTTGAATATTTCCCTTCTTCCTTCCTCTTCAGGGTTTGGCACGTGAAGTAGCCTGTCGAGCCTTCCTGGCCTTGTTATTGCAGGGTCAAGGATATCTTTTCGGTTGGTGCATCCGATCACCTTGACATTTCCCAGGTTCTTGAAGCCGTCTATCTCTGCAAGAAGCTGCATGAATGTACGCTGCACTTCACGCTCGCCTGATGTTCCAAGTTCCATCCTGGTTGCAGCAAGCGCGTCAAGCTCATCGATGAATATTACTGTTGGCGCATTCTCGCGGGCAAGCTGGAAAATCTCTTTTACAAGCTTTGCTCCTTCTCCAATGAATTTCTGGACAAGTTCTGAACCGACAACCTGGATGAATGTCGCATCTGTTGAGGCGGCTGCTGCCTTTGCAAGAAGGGTCTTACCTGTTCCAGGCGGGCCGTACAGTAGCAGGCCTTTTGGAGGGTTGATGCCAATCTTCTTGAATAGTTCAGGTTTTTTTAGTGGAAGCTCTATAACTTCCTTGATCTCTTCGATCTGGTCTTTGAGGCCGCCGACTTCTTTCCATGTGGTGTGGGGCTTGTCTATTATGACATACTTGTCAACGACAAAGGTCTTTGTTGATTTGATCTTTCTTAGGATTGTGAGGTTTTTTTGTTCAGTAAGGACTGTGTCTCCGGGGGCAATCTTTTCTGCGTTCTGGGACATTTCCACCAGAAAGGAATTACCATTAGGGATACGGATAATTGCCTGGTTCTCGTTTACGACTTCCCTTACGTCACATACCATGAGAGGAGGTTTCTTGATTCTCTGGAGTTCTGCTTTCATACCATCAAGAGTTTCCTTCAGGATCCTGTTCTCTTCTTCAAGCTGTGATACTTCGGTTGCGTAACTGTAAACCATCTCTTCAGAATCTTTTGTATTCATACCAATCTAAGAATTATTCTGTCCTTTATAAAATTATTCATATGTTTTTGTTAGGTAATGTCATTATCAGTTCTTTGGGGGATTTGGTGAGTTGTATCGGGCGTTTCCTGATAAGGATGTCATCTTCAATACGGATGCCGTAGGATCTTGTGTAGCGGCCGGGCTCTATTGCAAGAACCATGCCTTCTTCTATATTTTGTCCTTTGCGGAGGAAGGGTTTTTCGTGTATGTCAAGACCTATGCCGTGACCTAGTGAATGCGGATAGTCTGGATTGCGGGTGAATGAGTCGATCTCATCCAGGGAATGGGTGCAGAGCATGGTGATTGCTTTTTCTTGGGTGGAAAGGAGGGAATCGTAGATTGCACGCTCATGTTGAGTTGGTTTTCCGATATAGATTGTACGGGTCATGTCAGAGCAATATCCTTTATATTTCACTCCAAAGTCTATTATGAGGAATCCTTTGTTCAGCTGGTTGCCGGGAATGTGATGGGGGGTGCCTGCATTCTTTCCTGATGCGACAATCGGTGTGAATGATGGCTCAAGTCCGTGCCTGTATATCTCGTATATGATTAGTGCCTGAAGTTCCTTTTCTGTATTGAATCTCTTTTTTATCACTGAGGCAAAGATCTCGTCGGTGTACTTGCATGCTTTCTTGATGAGCCTTATCTCTTTTTCTGATTTTATGCTTCTTGCTTGTTCTATTGCGGGGGAGATGTTGTGGACATAAGGCTTTTTGAATTCAAGGTACTTGTTATGGGAGATGGTGTTTAGCTCAAGGCCTATCCTTTTTATCCCTTTCAGCTCTTTTTCGAGGTTCTCTTTTGTCAGGGGAATCGCGCCTTTGTTCTGCTTGTCAAGGGAGGACAGGAATATTTTTTTCTTTTTGCCCTGGATGAGCACGCCCTGGGCGTTGATGCCTGTGAAGTAATGGAAGTTTTTAGGGTTCATTATCACTGCTGTGATCCTGTGTTTTCGTACATAGGCTGCAAGGTCCATGAATCTTTTGTTGTGCGAAACTATTAAAATGATTTCGGTGTTTTTGTATTGCATGAAAGAATTTTCACTGGAAAACGGTATCAGGGTTGTTTTTTATCCGCATGAAGGACAGACTACAGCAGTGAGTGTTGTGGTGCAGACAGGCTCCTGTAATGAGGGTTCAAAAGAGCACGGGGTTGCACATTTTATCGAGCACATGCTTTTTGAGGGAACAAAGACCCGCTCAGCTATCGAGATAAGTTCTGATGTGGAAAGCAAGGGCGGGGAGATAGGAGCGTATACCACTTATGATCGGACCTGCTTTTACGTGAAATCGTTGAATAAGCATCTCAGGGAGTCTGTGGATGTCTTGTGGGATGTCTTGTCAAATCCTGTGTTTTCAGAAAAGAGCATCGAAAAGGAAAGAGAGGTGATACTCTCGGAAATCTCGCTACGAAAGGATGAGCCGCGTTATCTACAGTGGGATCTTTTGTTAGGAGACCTTTTCAAGGGATATTCGCTGGAGCATCCGATTATTGGTGACAGAGAGAGTGTATCCAATATGACAAGGGAGATGCTTGTTGATTTTTATGAGAGGAATTACAAGGGTTCAAACCTGCTTATAACTGTTGTCGGATCAGAGGAAGGACTTGAAGCGGTGAAGGAATTCGGATCTTTTCCTGCAGGTGAAATCCCTGGATGCGATAGCGTGGAAGAGGTGAGCAATGAGCAAAGATATGTCACTGTCCAGCGTGATATAAGCCAGAGCTACCTTCTTTTGGGATACAGGACTGTCCCTTTGTATCATGAGGATTCTGAGGCGCTTGAGGTGTTACGGGCGATACTTTCAAGAGGCATGTCAGGAAGGCTTTTTGATGAGATCAGGAATAAGAGGGGTCTTGCCTATGAGGTGGGGGCTTTCCATAATCCTTCGACCCTGTATGGTTTCTTTGTCTTTTCTGTCTGCACGCAAAAAAGGCATGTGCCTACTTGTCTTGATATAATAGGCACTGAGTTGTGGAGGGAAATAGGAAATAAGGAGCTTAATGACGCAAAGCAGTTTTTGGAAGGGGAGTTTATAATGGAGAATGAGGATAACCAGAACCTTTCTGAGAATCTGGGGATCTGGAAACAGGCAGGTGTGGTTGAGAATTTTCCTGATTATTGCCGGAGGATAAAGGCAGTAGGTATTGATGACCTGAAAAGGGTAATAGATAGGTATTTTTCTGATGGTTTTTCGAGGGTGCTTGTAGAAGAAGGGTAAGCATGCCGGAGGATGGGAAAAGGACATCCACCCCAGTGATCCTGGTCCTTCCTTAATCCCGCGACCCTCCAAGCACCAGTTCCTGGCGTTAGGGCTGCTTCATTCCTGATCTGACCCGATTCCGCCAGGAGCCGATCCTGGAGGACAGGATATCATTGTCCGGCCCAGGGCTGGGATTGAACATCCTTAACTGCTCCTTCGGCTTCGGCCCCGCCGTATAGCCCGTTTACGGTTACAGGAAAGGGCTGACTTCCCGGCCTAGCTTACCCAAATCTCTTGAATCTGATATATTTTTTAAATCTTTGTCTTAGAAAGTTTTATTAAGGCATTTCCCAGGGGATCCTGTCATGATAAAGGCAGTTCTGTATGACTTGGATGATACTTTGTATGATTATAGCCATGCTCACAAGATAGCGATGAAGGCAGTCTTTGAGGAATTGAACAAGCACATGGAGATCTCGTATAATCGTTTCATGAAGCTTTTCAAGCTTTCACGGGTGGAGATACATAAGGAACTCTCTGGTACAGCGTCAGCCCATAACAGGGTGTTGTATTTCCAGCGGTTGATGGAAAAGACCAAGAATACCTTTGAGCCTTCCATTGTCCTGAAGCTGTATCATGCATATTGGGATACTCTGATGGATAATATGAAACTTAAGCCTGGCGCTATCGAAAGCCTTGAATACTGCAGGGAGCATGGTCTCAAGACTGCAATCGTTTCTGATCTTACGACCAGTGTCCAACTGAGAAAGCTCGAGAAACTGGGTATCAGCAAGTATATCGATTTCCTGGTGACATCAGAGGAAGCAGGTAGTGAGAAGCCTCATTCTATAATGTTTCTTTTGACTCTGAACAAGCTAAAGGTCTCGGCTGAAGAGGCTGTGATGGTCGGTGATAATAATGTTGCTGATATTGAGGGTGCAAATTTTGTAGGGCTAAAAACAGTATTGCTAAAGAAAGGTGCGACGGAGCGTCTTGCTAAAGAAGACTATAAGAGGCCTGATCATACAATAAAGAACCTGAAGCAGCTAATCAGTATTGTAGAGAATATCAACCTGGAAAAAGTGCTTGAAGAGGGTTACATCAAATTTCAATGCAATTTCAGGAAAACAAAGCCAGTGCCAGAGGAAAGGATCAAGCAACTAAACAGGTACAGGCAAAAATTGTATGATAAGGGATTGATAGGAGCATACCAGAATAAGATAGGTTATGGAAATCTAAGCACAAGGTATGGGGAAGTCATAATCACAGGTTCTGCAACCGGTAATTACAAGAAACTTGATAATACCCATTATAGCAGGATAACAAATTATGATATCGAAAAGAATGAATTATCCTGTACAGGGGGGACAAAAGCCTCTTCGGAGAGCCTGACGCATGAAGCTATATACGAGTGCAGCAAGGAGATACATGCCGTGATCCATGTTCACAGTCTCAGGATGTGGAAGGCATACAGAGGTAAGCTGCCGACAACATCGAAGAATGCAACCTACGGAACACCGGAGATAGCATATGAGCTGAAAAGATTGTATGAACAAGGGTTCAAGGAAAAACAGATCGCTGTACTGGGTGGGCATAAGGAAGGGATAGTGGCATTCGGCAAGGATCTGGAGGAGGCATACCAGGTCATCATGAAGTACTATAAACCTTAAAAAACCGGAACTCATAGAAACTTTTATTAACATAGGTTGAGTCTTAATAAGGAATGGAGCCTCGTATATTGTTTCTCGGGACCGGTGGAGACTCTTTTGTAGTAGGTAAACAAAGGCGTTCTTCTGCTGGCATAATCATACGTACTCACGGATATCAGTTCCTCATAGATCCTGGGCCTGGTGTGCTAATGAAGGCTAAGGAATACAGGTGTAATCTGAGGGAGACTACGTGCGTTCTTGCAAGCCATGCTCATATGAATCACAGCCATGACCTGAATGCGGTTGTAAGCGCGATGACTTACAATGGGTTTGATCGGTATGGTGTTATTGTCGGAAGCAAATCTGTGGTGCAGGGAACAGAAAACCTGCCAGCGCCTTTGACTCCTTTCTTCAGGGATTGCGTGGAAAGGGTGATCCAGGTCGCGCCCGGACAGAAGGTGGGGATCGAGGCGATTGAGATACTAGCTCTGCCTACGACGCATTCAGATGAGACCTGCGTGGGGTTCAAGTTCTTCACACCTGATTTCGTGCTTGCTTACAGCAGTGACACCACTTACAACAAGGAGGCTGTCAAGCAATATGCAAACAGTGATATATTGATACTCAACTGTGTCTATCCTGCATCAGAAAAGCAAAACGAGCATCTTAATGATGAGGATGTCACAAAAATAATCAAGAAAGCACAGCCTAAGATGTGTGTGATGACACATTTCGGGTCAAAGATCCTGGATAATGATCCTCTTTACATGGCACGTGAGGTGCAGAAGGCTACAGGTGTGCAGGTGATTGCTGCGGTTGACGGGCTTGAACTGCATCCTTTGTCTTATTCAGCACGGATGAACCAGAGAACTCTTAACCTTTATAGCTAAAAAAGCATGGTTATTGCAAGGCCTACGAAGCATCCGGCTGAGATGAAGGGCATTGCTGGATAGAACTTGCCTTTTTCTGCCTTTATGAATAATATCAGAAGGGCGGCTGTGGCTGAGATTGAAACAATCATGGTCAGGAAGAATGCAGGGTAGAACTGCATCTCCTGGAGAAGACCTTTTAGTATCACTCCTGAGAATATGAGGGGGAAGGCTATGTCTCCGCCACCGAGGATTGCGTTGTGGCCTTTTGTTGTTTTTCCTGTGCTTTTTTGTGCTGTCTCTTTTCCTGTGGATTTTTTGTAAGGGATGAAAAGGCCTGCAAATACCTTTGACTGGGTCTGGAATTCTGCGAGCTTTACCATGTGCTTGGATTTCCAGACAGCGAACATGTCATAGGCTGAGATAAGGAGGAGGAGGCTTACTGCAACAAAAAGGTTCATGTATTCCATGGGAACAAAGAGTGCGCCAAGTGCTCCGTATATGAGTATCTCTGTCAGGTTGTGGACGATTATGTTGTGGCGTATTATCTTGAAATAAGCGATTATGATCCCTGCGATAAGGGCGTAGAGATGGTATCTTTCTGGAAGAAAGCTTGAGATCGAGATATAAAGACAAAGGGTGATTGCAACATAGAACCAGCCTTTCCAGATGCGGTTGAGCCTGAACTTTATGAGGAGTAGTAGAAGGATTGTTCCGAACAGGACTGCGCCTACTATGAAAAGAAGGGTCTCTTGCTCTGAACTTGTCTCTGGGCGTTCAGCACCTCCGGGAAGAGAGGAGGTCTGGTTGTTGATGAATGTCTCTCCTGTTTCTGTGACCTCCATTTTGGGGAGGTGCTGGCTTGTTATGATAAGGCCTGCAACCTGGGCGACAAAGAACAGGATGACGAGATAGATGGTAATCTTTAAGGAATGTTTCATGAAAGTAAAATGTAAAAGAAATTATTTAAAGGCTTCGACTATTATCTTTGAGGTATTCTGGTTCTCATGAAGATCAACTAACTTGTAGTCTTTTAGTCCTTGTTGTTTTGCCCAGGCTTCAGCAGCTTCTTTTGTCTTGAAGCTTTTAGGTCGTGTCTTCCTGTAGCGTGAAAGCTTGGTGTGGCGTGATCCGCCACGCTTGTAATCCCTTTGTTTTACGTGATTGCTCATTTTACACCTTCTTGAATTCGCCGGTTATGTCGATCAGGTCAACGTGGCCCAAAAACATGGTCCTGCAGCAGTATCTTTCCAGTCCAATGGAATCAAGCACTTTTTTCTTGTTCTCTCCGCTTTCAACCCTTTCCTTATATTCTTCCCATAGGTGGGCGATGGGTTTTCCGCAACTGAAGCATCTTATAGGTATGATCATTGGGCTCACCTGTAACTTTTTTGTCTTTTTGCCCTGGCATTGCCACGGGTGTTTGGTTTTCGGCTCTCTCTTCTCCTTACGTCTGCAACAAGCAGTTTCCTGTCGTAGTCAAGAAGGGTCTCCTCGTTTGATTCATCAAATTCGACAAGTGCACGGGAGAGTGCGAGACGCGAGGCATCTGCCTGGCTCATGACGCCGCCACCGTTGGTACGGATGGATACATCGATCTTTTTTGCTTTCTCTCCAATGAGGATGATGGGTTCCATTATCTTCATCTGTGCGTATTTTGGTGTGTAATTTTCAAGAGGTATGCCATTGATACTTACTGAGCCTTTGCCTTTCTTGAGGCTTGCTCTTGCAATAGCCCTTTTCCTTTTTCCTGAGGTCGTAATCATATTTTTCCACCCAGTTGCCTGCATATTTCCTGTATTGTGACGTATTTCAAGTTTGGAATCTTTGAAACATTTGCTTCTTTTATTGTTATGGCCTTGCCTTCGAACTGGCTAGGTGTGCCAACATAACACTTGATCCGTGCGAATGCGTCAGGTCCCCGTCCTCGCTTAGGAATCATGCCGCGGAGCAAGCGTTTGACAAAAAGGTCAGATCTTCGGGGGATGAAGGGTCCTTTGAATGTTCCACGATCCCTCTTTTGCTTGTAAGCTGCATAGACCTTTTCCTTGGTTCCGCTGATGATGGCCTTATCAGTATTAACAATTATCACGTCTTCACCGAGCAGGGCTTTCTTTGCAGCTACTGTCCCGAGACGTCCTATGATTAAGTCTTTTGCGTCGATGATCATTTTAACCAATAATCCTCAAGTTTTTTCCTTTAGGGTTCTCTGCAAGGAGTTCGTTGATCGTGAGCACTTTACCGTCTGCCTTCTCAATCTCTTTGCGTGCGCTGTCTGACACTGCAAAGGCTGCGATGGTAAGTTTGTGGCCTATTGTGCCGGTTCCAAGGACTTTTCCTGGAACAACTATCATCTCACCTTCTTTGGTGTTGCGATTGATGCGGGCAATGTTTACGGCTCGCTTGTTGCGTGCTGGCTTCTCTAGGTCTTCTGCTACGCGTTTCCAGATGTTTACTTTTTCATCTATGGAAGTAGCTTTAAGCTTGCGAATGAGTTCGCACAAATGTGGGTTTATTGGTCCGCGTTTCATTTTACCACTGGTCTAATATATTTGATACTCGTGCTTGTTGTTGTTCTTGTTGGTATTTTGCTACCTTGAATTGGTAGACTGCTTGTTGCACCTGGGTGCATACTGTGTCAACCTTGTCTATAAACTCAATCTGCAGGTTTGGAACGTCTGTCTCGGATGCCTCGATTATGAGGGTTCCGTAACCGAGCAAGTTCTGGGGCAGGGAACTCTTGTCAAAGATTACCCTTGTTATGTTTGCAAAGGGTATGGTCCTGCTTTTTGTCATCAGCCTGTCGGGGTAGACTGTGATCTCCTTGTTGTATTTCAGGTTTACCAACCCGAAGGTCAACAGGATGATCAATGCACCTGCAAAGGTGAGTTTTACTTCATCGATATCGATGCTGATACCGATGATCTCCAGGCTTTCGCCGACCAGTTCAGGAAGGTTGATGCCTATTATATGCACCAGTCCAAAGTGCGATGCAAGCACTGCGACTATTGCTCCGATAATCCCAAGGGTTATCAGGAGGTTTATCCTTTTGAGGTCGGGTTTGATTACCCAGGTCATCGTGATGCGAGGGACGAGGTTTGAACTCGCGCAGGCACTAAGCCACTAGGCCCTCAACCTAGCCCGTTTGACCACTCCGGCACCCTCGCTTAAATCTGGTCGCTAAAGGCTTTGATGCGTTCACCGAGGATGTCAAATGCTTTCTGGACGATATCCCTACAAGCAAGCTGACCGAATGATTCCATGTAAAACACGAATGAGGATCTGTCGTATTCGACGGTGAGGATCTCTTCATTTATGCCATCTACTGCATCAATCAACTGGGGTGTATTTATCTTGTTCTTGTCTATCTTGCCGTTCTTGTCAAGGATAGATTTCGGGAATCTTTCATCCTGGATCTTGCCGGTGGTATGGACTGTTATCTTTGGCTTGTATGAGTACCATACATGAGCTGGGGTCCATTTGGCATGGACTCGTCCTTTTCCAAGGATTGCAGTTCCGATGACTTCAATCTCCTGGCCTTTTGCGAGTTTAGTGATAGGCATGTTTGGATATACAGGCATTACTGCAGGGTCTTTTGATTCAAACTGGCTTGCTGTGACAAATCCAGGCTTGCTTCCTTTCAGGGTAAGCTGGACTGAACATCGTGCGCAGCCTTCTCCGTTGCACTTGCAGTTCTCTTGTAGATCATATGTCTTCAAATCTGTCGTGAGAGGGATAAGACCTATCCTGTGGGCAATCACTTCATCATAGAGTATGGAACTGTTTTTTGATATCTCTGCAGTTTCTATTGCCATGGTCGGGACATCGTCTATGATTGTCCTTCTCAGGGCATTCGCAAATGCTGGGCTTATGTTAGAGATTGAGAATGACAGTTTTCCTGTCTTCTTATCTTCATCTAGGATTGTGATGCTCATCATACTCGCCTCCCACGTCTTCCTCCTTTCTTCTTGCAACCATCATGAGGTACTGTTGTGACGTCTTCGATGGTTCCAATCTTGAGACCTGTACGGGAGAGCGCCCTGATTGCTGCCTGGGCTCCAGGACCTGGATTGTTTGGTCCGTTGTGCCCGCCTGGTGCTCTTATCTTGACGTGGATTCCTGTAATTCCTTTTTCAAGGGTGCCTTCGGCTGCCCTTTTTGCTGCCATCATGGCTGCTGTAGGGCTGGATTCCATACGGTCTGCTTTTACAACCATGCCACCGCTTGCTTTTGCAATGGTCTCTGTTCCGGTCATGTCAGTTACATGGATGATAGTATTATTGTATGATGCGTAGATGTGCGCTATTCCCCAACGTAGTTCTTTGCGTGCCATTTTTATTCTTCTTTGATCTCAACTGTTCGTTCAGGATGGTCCTCACTCTTGAGTGTGGATAGTGGTGAAAATCCTACTTCTTCATCAACCCTTACAAGGTATGAGGGTACGCGCATGCTCTTGTTGTTGACTGTGACGTGCCCATGGGTTATGAACTGGCGAGCCTGCCTGAATGTGCGTGCCAGGCCTTTCCTGACGACCTGGGTCTGGAGGCGTCGCTCGAAAATATCTTTTTCAGTAAGAGATAATATGTCGTTGATTGTGCCGTTCTCAGGAAGGATACCCATCTTGTGGAGGCTCAGGACAAGCTGTTCACTCTCTTTTATGGATTCCTGGTCAGATTCCCTTACGAGGTTCTTTGCAAGGGAAGCATAATGCCTGAGTTTTGCCTGTGCTTTCCAAATCTCTTTCTTGTTCTTGAGACCGTATTCTTTTATGAATGCTCCCTCTGTCTCCAAGCGTTGTTTCTGCCATGGATGGGATGGTTTGATGAATTTTTTCCTGTGTTTTCTTGGATCGCCCATTATCTAACACCTATTTCTTACGTTTAACTCCGATAGTCTTGCTACGCTTGTTCCTGAAGTTGGATTTGGTGCGTTGCCCACGGGTGGTGAGGCCTACTGCTGCGCGCAAACCACGGTAACTCTTGATCTTTTGAAGGAACTTGAGATCGGATGACTGAACATACTTCACATCAGTTGAGAGAAGATGCCTGTCATCGCCTGTCTCAGGATCACATCGCCTGTTGTACAGCATTTCAGGAATGTGTCCAACCGGGTTTTTGATGATGTTGTTGAGCTGCTCAACCTCAGCATCTGACAGGTCTCCTGTGTAACGATCTCTGCTGATGCCTGCTGCCTTTAAGACAGCGTTTGAAAACATGAAGCTGATTCCTTTTATAAAGGTTAGAGCAGTATAGATATCTTTTTCACCTTTCAAGTCGGTGTTCATGATCCGTACCAATTGCTTTCGTTTTTTTTCTGCCATTTTTAACTACCCTGAGAAATGAAGACCCTCTCGGCGCTTCATGGTGAAACTCGGGTTTATGTTTGGAGAAATTGGGTTCCTTTAAAAATATTGTGGTTTGCAACAGGTATTTACAATTAGTTTTTCTAAAAATTCAGATATGCTTTGCTTTCTCTTGAGATGAGG
>JAWOGQ010000034.1:0-34364 GCA_046496745.1 Candidatus Woesearchaeota archaeon
CATCCAAAGAGACCAAGATTTGCAATTGATATCACTGGAACATATTTTGTTATTATGCCTTTCTTTTGTAGGTCAGAAATATGGTAGGCGACAGTGTCTTTTTTTGAGCTGATCTGTCTTGCAATATCCTTATAGCTTTGCCTTGCGTCTTGTGATAACTCAAATAGGACTTTCTTATCTATTTCATCTAATTCCATTATTAATAAAACAGATATTTAAATTTAAATAATTTGTCATTTATAGTTGTTTAATGAATCATAATAATTTTCAAAAAATACATCACAAGATATATAAATTATTATGGGTTTTTCAAGGATCATGAATCTTAACGATCCCACTTTTGAGTGCAAGGCAGTCAATGAGGTCAGATCTGATGCTTTCTACAGGAAAGTCTTTGAGAATGCATGCACTGCGCTTGCTGTTGTTGATGAGGACTTAAGGATAATCAAGGTGAACAGGCAGTTCGAGAGCCTTTCAGGATATCTTTCTGAGGAGGTTGAGGGTATCAAGTCCTGGGGTGATTTTGTCACGAAGACAGGATTGCCTAATGAGTACATCCTGCATGGGAAGGATGGAATAGATTGTGATGTCTGGCTAAAAGAAGGGTCTATTGAAAATTATCTGATTCTTTCATTTACAGATATATCCATCCATAAGAAAACACAGCGAGAGCTTGAGCAACTGACGCGTACGGATTATCTTACAGGGCTTTACAACCATGGAGAATTCTACAAGAATCTTAACCAGGAGGTTGCTAAGCAGAATCGGTATGGTGGTGACCTGTCGCTAGTAATGATGGATCTTGATGATTTCAAGTCTTTCAATGATCGCTTTGGCCATAGACGGGGAGATCGTGTGCTGCATAGCATGGGAAATTGCATCATGGAAAATATAAGGGAGACTGACAGCGGTTACAGGTATGGAGGGGAGGAGTTTGCGATACTCTTACCAGAGACTCCCATGGAAAGTGCTTATAATCTTGCGGATCGTATAAGGAAGGAATTCAGTAGTGTCGGTGTCCCGGATTGCTGTACTGTAAGTTGCGGTATAACACAGTATGTGAAAGAAGAACTTGTGAATGAATTTGTTGACCGTGCTGATAAGTTGATGTATATTGCTAAGAAAGAGAAGAATCAATGCGTTGGAGATCTCTGATATCTATTATGGGGCGTGGGAACTTATCGTCTCTAATCCGTGGACAGGCTGTGTTCACGAAGCAATCTATGAATGGGAAATTCTCTGCTTCACTTGGGGTGATCATGTCTCCAAGGAAGATGTAACAGGTCTTGTCTAGTCTTGCCTTTAATTCCCGTGCTTTCTGAAGCTCTTTTTGGCCGGGTTTTGTGGAGACCAGGATACCTATTGTTCTTGCGTTGAGAAAATTTGCATAGGCTGCGTACTGTTTCTTCTCCAGGACCTGGATCTCCTCGTCAGTGATTGTGTTGAGTTCTTTTGTGAAGGGGTTGTAGACAAATACTTCCTTTTTGGTCTGTCTTTTTATCTCGATGGGGTGAAATCTTCCGGAGCCTATATAGAGGAATGATGAGGTGCCTTCTGCTTTGCTTACATCACAGCCGAGCACCTGGCCGAGTACTTTTGCGTTTGGAAGCTGCTTTTTGACAGAATCAAGCTTTTTTAAGTGCTGGATTGTTGTGAGTATTCCTAAGTCTTCTGGAAGCTTTTCGAGTGCTTCTTTTGGAAGGGTTATCTCGGTGTTTGCGGTTGCATCAATATGGATTATTTTCATTAATGGTATCAATTTGAAGGCATTTATCTATTTTTCCCGTAATCTCCAAAATGTTTTTTAATGAAGGCTCTGTTTTTCTGTCTGCCGGGGCTGTAGTGTAGCTTGGTATCACTGGCGGTTCGGGGCCGCCCGACCGGGGTTCGAATCCTCGCAGCCCCATTGGACATCTTGCATAAAGACTTATAAATGTCGTGTTTTTCTCTGAAACCATGAAGAAAATCTCAGTAAAAGGGGCGAGGGAGCATAACCTGGCAAATGTCAGTGTGGATATCCCAAGGGACAAATTTGTGGTGATAACAGGTCTTTCTGGTTCTGGTAAATCTACTCTTGCTTTTGATACAATCTATGCTGAAGGGCAGAGAAGGTATGTTGAATCGCTTTCAAGCTATGCCAGGCAATTCCTGGGTCTTATGAACAAGCCTGATGTTGACAGGATAGAGGGCTTGTCTCCGGCTATATCAATAGACCAGAAGACCACAAGCAAGAATCCCCGGAGTACTGTGGGTACTGTGACTGAGATATATGACCATTTACGGTTATTGTTTGCAAGGGTGGGCATCCCTTACTGCCCGGAACATGGGGAAAAGATCCAGGCGCAAAGCCCAAGCAGGATAACTGAACAGATAGCTTCTTATGAAGGGCAGGTGACTGTGCTTGCGCCTGTGATTCGCCAGAAAAAAGGGACTTATGAGAAGCTCTTCAAGGACCTGAACAAGCAGGGGTACCGGAGGGTGCGGGTCAATGGCAAGATCCATCGGACAGATGAGAAAATTGTTCTTGAAAGGTACAAGAAGCATGATATTGATGTTGTTATAGACCGGCTTGATGTATCAGAGGCAGAGCGACTGGCAGAGGCTGTAGAGCTTGCGCTGAAGGAGGCTGATGGCCTGCTGATTGTTGAAGCGAATGGAAAAGACATCCTATTCTCCTCGAAGATGGCCTGTCCTGTATGTGGTCTTACATTTGATGAGCTGCAGCCGCGGATGTTCTCATTCAACAGCCCTTTTGGTGCTTGCGAGGAGTGTAGTGGCCTGGGGATAAAGATGGAATTTGATCCTGACCTGATTATCCCTGACAAGAGCCTGAGCATTGCTGATGGTGCTATTGCAATTTACAGGAATATTGTTGATGGTTGGAGGGGTAAATTCCTTGGAGCTGTGGCAAAACACTATGGTTTTGACATGTTCGCGCCTATAAATAAACTGACAAAGAAACAGTATGATGTCCTGATGTATGGTTCAGATGAGCCAATAAAGTTTAACATCCCGATGAGGAATGGTGGCAGATGGAGCCAGGTAGGAAACTGGGAGGGCCTTATACCCCAGAGTGAAAGGCTTTATCACCAGACCGAATCAGATTATCGAAGGAAGGAACTGGAGAAATTCATGCGGGTCACACCATGCTCATCCTGCGGCGGGAAAAGGCTTAAGCCAAAGGTCCTGGCGGTCAAGGTTGGCGGGAAATCGATAATCGATGTGACAGACCTTTCAATCTGGCATTGCATTGAATTCTTCGAGAAGCTGAAGCTTACAAAAAAGGAGCAGGAGATCGCAAGCCAGTTATTGAAAGAGATAAAGAGCAGGTTGAGATTCCTGAAAAGGGTGGGCCTTTCTTATCTTACGCTTTCACGTTCAGCAGGAACGCTTTCAGGTGGGGAAGCACAAAGGATAAGGCTTGCAACACAGGTGGGCTCAAACCTGATGGGTGTCATCTATATACTTGATGAGCCTTCCATCGGACTGCACCAAAGGGATAATAACAAGCTTATTGATACGTTGCATGGGCTTCGTGACCTGGGCAATACATTGATTGTAGTGGAGCACGATGAGGATACTATGAGGCAGGCAGACCATATAATCGATATGGGTCCTGGTGCAGGTATCCATGGCGGTAAAGTCATTGCGAAAGGGACACCCAAGCAGATAGAGCGTAACCCTCGTTCGCTTACAGGCAAATACCTCTCAGGAAAGCTTTCAATCGAGGTTCCAAAGGAAAGACGGAAATCGGATAAGTTCATACATATCAATGGCTGCACTGAGCATAACCTTAAGAATGTTACTGCAAAGATACCAATCGGGTTGTTGACTCTTGTTACAGGAGTTTCAGGAAGCGGGAAATCCACGCTGATCTATGACATCCTGTATAAGGGGCTCATGCAGACATTGCATGGTTCTAAGACTCTTCCTGGAAAACATAAGTCAATAAAATCTGATTCACCTGTGGATAAGGTCATAGTGATTGACCAAAGTCCGATAGGAAAAACTCCCAGAAGTAATCCTGCCACCTATACGAAGGTGTTTGATGAGATAAGAAAGCTCTTTGCCCAGACAAAGGAAGCAAGGCAAAGGGGTTATAATGCTGGCAGGTTCTCTTTCAATGTGAAAGGTGGACGTTGCGAGGCTTGCCAGGGTGATGGTGTCCTGAAGATCGAGATGAATTTCCTGCCTGATGTTTTTGTGGAATGCGAGGAATGCAAGGGAAAAAGATACAATAAGGAAACACTTGAAGTGACTTACAAGGGCAAGTCTGTTGCTGATGTCCTTGCTATGACTGTTGAAGAGGCCCTTAAGTTTTTTGAGCATATACCGGTTATCAGGCGTAAGCTTGAGACATTGAGTGCTGTAGGGCTTGATTACGTGAAGCTTGGTCAGAGTTCAGTCACTCTCTCAGGAGGAGAAGCTCAAAGGATAAAACTCACACGTGAACTTTCTAAGGTGGGAACAGGCAGGACACTTTATCTTCTGGATGAGCCTACAACAGGACTGCATTTCCATGATGTGAAAAAGCTGATAGCTGTCCTGAATAACCTTGTTGATAAGGGCAACTCAGTGGTTGTCATAGAGCATAATCTTGATGTCATCAAGTCAGCAGATCATATAATAGATCTTGGACCCGAAGGGGGTGAGTTTGGAGGGGAGATTATTGCGGCTGGTACTCCTGAGAAGGTTGCTTCAAACAAGAAAAGTCATACTGGAGATTACCTCAGGCGCATGCTTTCCTGAAAGCCCTGAACCCTCGATCAGATAGGTGTTTTGGGGGATGCCACTAATATTTCTTGTATTCAAAAATATCTTATTAGGCATTTTATCAAATGCATATTTAGCTGACATTCTTAAATAAGATGGTTCATAATCAAGAGGATGATCCCACAAGTCATCCAGTTTTTGGTCATGCTGAATCCTTTCGCATTGTTCCTGTATCTACTCCCTGTTATGCGGGATCTCGATTCCAAGACATTCTACAAGGTCTTGGCAAAAGCATCTTTTATCTCTCTTGTGATCCTTGGTTTATGTGTCTTTTTGTGCAATCTTTTGATCGAGAACGTTTTCCAGATAAATCTTGAATCTGCAAGGATCTTTGGAGGGATAATCATTTTCTCCTTTGCATATTATTTTATCATCAAAGGTGAACAGGCATATATCTATATGAAAGGAAGCTTAGATGACCTGGCGTCAGAGATCGCATTGCCTTTCATGGTGGGGGCTGGGACAATCACACTTTCGCTTTTCTTAGGTCAGAACCACAGTGATGTGAAAGGATTTTTTGTGATCCTCATTGCACTGATCATCACTTTTGTAGTTATCATGGTCCTTAAGGAGATAAGGGATTTTATCTTCAGGAAACGTTACAGGATCGCTTTTGATAAGAATATGGAACTGCTCCTTCGACTGAATGGTTTCTTTATAGGGGCGATTGGTATCAATATGGTAAGAATGGGAGTTGTGAACCTTTTACAATGATGAACACTCTGTTGTCTTTGATTGTGATGCTGAATCCTTTTGCTATGTTCCTTTACTTACAGGGAATAATGAATAATTATAGCAATAAGCGCTTTCTGATGCTGCTTCTCAAGGCTTCGATGAGTGCTTTTGTTGTGCTGGGAGTCTTTGTCATCAGTGGTGATTTTCTTTTCAAGAATATCTTTCAGGTGGATATAGGGGCATTCAGGATCTTTGGAGGTATAATCATTGCAAGCTATGGGTTTCTCTTCATCTTTCGCAGGCAGGATTCACTGATACGGCAGTGCGAGGATATGGATGATCAGGCATCAGAGATAGCTTTTCCTTTCATGGTCGGTGCGGGAACCATATCTGTTGCCCTTTCACTCTCTTCCTTTTCGCAGATGCCTGCTTTATTTGGTCTTTTGCTTGTTCTTGGAGGAAATATCCTGTTTATCATGCTGCTCTTGTTTATCCAGCAGAAGTTGCCTGTCAATGCTATTGCTTTTGATAAGATCATGGGTTATTCGTTAAGGCTAAATGCCTTTTTTATAGGAGCTATAGGAATAGATATGGTGAGGGTGGGGTTAAGCGCAGTAATGGTTTAGCCTTTCGTGCAGGGATGGATAGTGCTCTTGCAGCCAGGACATGTGCTGGGGTTTCGCGCGGTTATAGAATCTGCGGCTTATGCTGAAAGCCTTATTCCATGGGCGTTTTTCCGGGTCTGGGTGGACTATTGATGTTGAACTGACCATGTACTTGAGAATATTCTTCTCATGCAGGCGCGTGAGTTTTTCTATAGCATCTCCTGTAAAAGAGGTGTGCTCTGTCATCGGGATGCAGGGGCTGCCATAAAGTTCATGGTTCTTTTTCATTGCCTTGACCAGTGTCCCTCCTGAATCACAGATGTCGTCCCTGCCAAAAGCGACATGCCCATTGATAACTGTTTTCAGGTTTTCTTTTTCTATCTCTTCCTGATCAAAAAGTTTGCCTATATAGTTTGAGCTTTCTTTTTCTTTGAATTCAGCTGCATGTACAATGTCGTAAGGAAGGGGATTTCCGTTCTCGTCTATAAGGAAGTCTTCTTCGCTTTCATTTCCATTGTAAACAAATGAGCCAAGAACTTCCATGTCCTTTATTGCTCCTGCCTTTATCCGTCTTTTCTTGTAGCAGACAACCCTTCCACTGAATTCTCCCTTTGTTCTTCGGAAAAGTTCCCTTGCAAAGACCATTGCATCAGGAAGGCCACCTTCATCAGGACTCAATACATAAGCCTTGTTGAAATCGATTGATGGGTCCTGGGCAAGACAGGAGATGAACTCATTCGTATAAGTGAGGTTGATCAATTTGATGTTGTTCTCTGTGAAGTAATCAAGCTGTTTCTGGGAATGCCCGCGGATCATATAGAGTGTATCAAGGTTGTAGAATCCCATGTGATCTGCAAATTCCTTGGCACGGATGCCTTCATGGCGATCCAGGTCATTGTGATCGCTTCTTCCGTCGAGGAAAGGGGTTATCAGATTCATCCGTCCAGTGTCGCCTGGCTGGATTATGTTGCGACCTATGCGGTATGCCAGGTGCTTTACCTCGTCAAGGCAGATCTGCTTGTGCCTGGGTCTCATTATGTCATCCATGAGGTATCCTGAGAGGGAGCGGGTAAACTGGATTATACTGGGGTCATGTATGTCAACAGTATGGGTATGATTCGCTTCCCTGAAAATGTCTCTTATCAGGTCGTTGTTCTGTTCAAAAATATCTTTGATGTCTTTAGCGATACGATTGGCATTGTAGTCCAGTTGTTCCTTGTCTATGACTCCAAGAAACCTTTTCCTTAATTCTGATTGGGTGATAGATCCAAACATGCCTTTGAATTCATTGTCTGTCTTGGTTTCCTTGAGGCTGAAGTATTCTCTTCCTAACTTGTTGATGAAAGGGGAAAGTTGTGACTTGAGAGGATGGGCAAGTACAGGGCTTTCGATTTTTGAGACGATGTAGGTGTCACTGTTTCGTATCAGTGTCTGTATATCTTCCATATTCAGGTTGCCAGCTGGGTCAACGATCGCAAAATTCTCTTCCTGGTTCCTGTATGGCTTCCATTTGGAGTCAAGCCTGAGAACTCTCTGGCTTAGTTGATGGTCCTGTGAGAAATCCCTGAACAGATCATCGCGTAATTTACGTGAGTCCGGGGTGTCAGATGATAGTAATACAAGCCTGCCTTCCAGGTTCTTTTGCATGTGAAATGGTCTTATGAGGTTCTATAAAGTAGTTTCGAAAATTAGATAAAGTGTCCATGGCTTCAAAAAAGGATAGATTTATAAATCATATGTGGTTATAAAAAGTAAAAGCTTCGGCTTTTTCTGTGATATAATGGCTGACTACAAAATAATAAAATATTGCGCAATGTGCAAGAAACGCTTTGTCGTAATGAAAGGGCAAAATAAGGAAATCTACTGTGAAGCGTGCAAAAAACGCCTTGCTGAAGAACGGGAAAACGAACCTTCCGAATGAACCTGGATGTTATCTTTTCAAGGATGAAACAGATAGAATAATCTATGTCGGTAAGGCTAAGAATATTTCTAAAAGGGTGAACAGCTATTTTCAAAAGGAGCTTGATCCGAAGACTGAGGCGCTTGTATCCCATATCGATTCAGTGGATTTCATCGTAACCAGGAGCGAGGTAGAGGCTTTAATCCTTGAGAATACGCTTATCAAAAGGCATCAGCCTAAGTATAACATCAATCTTAAGGATTCTAAGCGGTATGCATACCTGAAGATAACTGAAGAGGAATTTCCCAGGCTGGTTCTTGCACGGCGGAGGACTAAGGGTACTTTTTTCGGACCTTTCGTTTCAGGACAGGAGCGTGAGTATATCCGGCGTTTTCTTACAAAGACTTTCAAGCTTCGCACCTGCAAGAGGATGCCAAAGAAGCCATGCCTTCGTTATCATATAAACCTTTGCACTGCACCCTGTATAGGTGGAATCTCTAGGAAGGATTATGAGTACAGGGTCGAGGCAGTGAAAAAGGTTCTTTCTGGAAAGACCCATGACCTGATCGCTGAGCTTGAACAGAAGATGAAAGCATATTCTGATTCAGAAGATTTTGAGCGGGCAAAGGAGATGAGGGATCATATCCAGGCGCTGAAGTACCTGGAGAATCGGCAGACCATGGACAGGAGAAAGAGATATGATGAGGATATCATCAACTATATCGTTGAAAACGGTCAGGTGTATCTGTTGCTCTTTAATGTGTATAAAGGGACTCTTGCGCAAAAGCATGAGTTCACTTTCGAATATACGCCTGATTTCTTTGAGGAGTTTCTGGTGCAGTATTATTCAGAGGCCAACAGGCCAAAAGAGGTGATTGTTCCGCGGGAAGTAAGTTCTGTTTTCAAGGAATGGTTCAGGGTGACTGTTCCCAGGCGAGGTGAGAAGCGGCAACTTTTGTCTTTGGTAAAGCGGAACGTGGAGTTGACTTTCTTTGGGAATATGAAGAAGGTAGAATCTTTACAAAAGGAACTTGGATTGAAGGAGGCTCCAACTGTCATCGAATGCATTGATATCAGCCATCTGTCAGGAAGCTCGACTGTTGGTTCACTTGTGCAGTTTCGGAATGGCAGGCCTGATAAGTCCAATTATCGCCGCTTTAAGATCAAGACTGTGGAAGGGATATCTGATACTGATTCTATCGCTGAGGTTGTCTGGCGGAGGTATTCACGCCTCAAAAAGGAAGGTCAGATGCTGCCGAACCTGGTGATAATTGATGGTGGACGGGGACAGTTGAATGCTGCGTTATCTGAACTGAGAAATATTGATGTGGTGGTTCCTATCATCGGGCTTGCAAAACGGGAGGAAGAGGTATACATGCCTGGTAAAGAGGCATTTCAGGCAAAAGGTGATGCGAAGCTTTTCTTGCAGGAGATAAGGGATGAGGCGCATCGATTTGCGATCTCTTATCACAGGCTGCTTAGGAGCAAGAGGTAGGTGCCTCATAGTTCTTTTGAAATCTCAATCCAGTTTCCACTTATCTTAAAATTGGATTTGAGATAAAACCTTTTTACTTCTTGCTCGATCATAGCATATACTATTTTTACTCCTTTTTCTTTTGCGACTTGACAAAACACATCAATCAGTTCAGATCCAATCCCTTCTCCTCTTCTTCTGACATCTGTTCTTGTTTCATGGATCATTCCTTCAGTTTTCTTGGTTGGGACTATGAATCCTGTAATATAACCTTTGACACCATCTTCTTTTGCCACAATAAATATCCCAAAAGGATTGGAGACCAAATCTGAAAAATCTCTTATATCCCAATACTCTTCATTTTCTTGTCTTGAAAGTCTAAAACATTCTTCAACATCCTCGGTGGTAGCAATGCGATATTCCATAATCTCTTCTAGATTTTGTGTATTTATTTGTTTTTCCCTGTTTCTCTGGTATTCGGGCATGAGTTAAGCTACATAATATTTATAAATGTCTGAGTGTCATTGCTTATTATGGGAGTTGAAGCAGCCGGGGCGTTTATCGGACTCATCTTTATAGGGTTCTGGTTCATGTTAATTTTCACGTTCATTGCTCTGGGTGCACTTTTTACAGCGTTCTGGATATGGATGCTAATTGATGCAATCCAGAGAGAGTATAAGAATGAGAATGATCGAATCTTGTGGATTGTTGTTATAGCTTTGACGGGTTTTATCGGAGCTGTGATCTATTATTTTGTGGTAAAAAAGAATAAGACTGAGCAAGGGGCTAAGAACCCGAAAAGTAAACAGAAGACTAAATCAGTCAAGAAACAAAGCAAGCAGCCAAGAAACAAAGTGGCGGTCAGTAGTCAAAAAGGTTCTTCTGGGAAGAGCCGCTAATAAGCTCGTCAAAGTCAATACCGTATAGTTCCAGGATGGTCTGGGCGATTGGTCTCAACTGTTTTTCTATGTAATGCTCATAGTCAATCGGGCTTTCAAGTTTCTCTACTGGTTCTGGTCCGTTCTGTGTTATGACATAGGTAATGATGTTTGACCTGAGGGTGTCCAGCTTTCGTGCTGCTTTCACGTGCGGCGGTGTTGTCTTGGTGTATTCGTCGAGGTCTTTTCTGATTGACTTTCTGTATATTAGCTTGTCATCGAATTTTCCTTTGTTGACGTTTTTTATTGTATCTTTGATATAGCCGGAGACTTCCTTCTTGTGGAAGACACGCTTCAATAGTTCCATCTGGAATTCCTTTGCAAGGTCGGTCCAGTCGCGGCGGACGAGTTCCATTCCAGTGACCTTGATCTCTTCTTTGCCGTCTTTTACCAGGAGACCTGCATATCTTTTTTTTGCTCCTCCTGTCTTACCGCGGATGCGGGGGAGGATGAGGACCTTGAACATCTTCTCGAACTCAAGCTCAAGGATGGAGTCGCGGCCGTATTTTTCCTTAATCTCGTCTGCAAAGTGCTTGTTGATATCTTTTGAGATACTGTTTCCGATGGATTCGGCTTTTTTTGGGTCTTTTGTGTTCAGGTCTACAAACACGCTGTCAGTATCACCGTACAATACATTGTAACCTTTATCTGTTATTATCTCTTCAGTGGTCCTGATAATGTGGCGGGCGAATGATGTTATTGCGTTTGCCATGTCAAGGTTGTAGAATCGGCAGGTTGGGTTTGCAAGCACACCATAGAATGAGTTCATGATTATCTTTATTGCGTTGCTCTTGATGATGTCATTCTCCTTTTTTGCCTTGTCTCTTTCATTCCAGGATTCTTCGATTATTTCGGGCAGTATGCCCTGGTCATTCCTGAAACGTGCCTTGTTGGGAGCAACAATCGTGCCATCCTTATTATGTGAGATCGGGTCTATATTAAAGGTCCTGATGACTGAGGGGTAGAGGGATTTGAAGTCAAGCACTACGACGTTCTCGTATATGCCTGGCTTTGGTGTCATCACGTAAGCGCCCTTGATCTTTTCATTGGAATCATCAAAGCCTGCGTTGGGACAGACATAGCCTTTCTTGTGGGCTTTTCGTATGTAGAGCGAGTCAAGGGCTGCGATGCTTCCCCTGACCCGGTCCAGTTGCAGGCCGGTGATGAGGGATTTCTTGATCATCAGTTCGATGAGTTTTGTTTTCTGGAGTATCTTTATCACAAGCTCTGAGTCCTTCAGGTTGTATTCTACTACCTTTTCAGGATGGGTCTTTACAATCTCTTCAAAATTGTCCCAGAATCCTTCTTCCAGTTCTACTTTCTTCTCTCCCAAAAGTTCAGATGCTACTGTATCAAGCTTGTAATCCTCCAGGTTGTATGCTTGCTTTACCAGGCTGATTCCGTCGAATACTATCCTTCCGGGAATGTCAGCAGAGCTTTCCCTGAAGAAATCATGCTGTATGCGGATCCTTGCGATCTCTTTATTTCGTCCAAGTCCAAGAGGTATATCATGGAACTTGCATCTTTCTCTTATGACCCTGAGATCGAAGTCAATCAGGTTCCAGCCTGTGATTATATCAGGGTCCAGCTCCTGGATGCGTCTGATAAGGCCTTTTAGAAGGGATGCTTCATCCTTGTAAGAGGTTGCACCTTTCACTTTCCTGTCACTTATGATGTGGACTTCTCTTACTTTATGGTCAACAAGGCTTACTGAATAGATCTGTTTTACGTTCTTGTCAGTTTCAATGTCCAGGGCAAGGGTCTGCAGCTTCACTTCATAGGGGGGTTTCGGGGTTATTCTTGGATTCTCGTAGACTCGGATGCCCTCCTGCGTGGTGTGTTCACCTTTTATGTCAATTATTCCCTGGATATCATTATCGATGTAGAACCGCTGGACAAAGCGTATGTCTGCTTCATAGGTCTTGATCCCTGCTTCCTCGAAACCTTTCCGCAGTTCAGGGATCTCAGGAGGAACCTTGGCATACACCTTTGCCACTTTCTTTCCTGAGAAATCGGTGAGCTCTGTCTCTTCTTTATTGTTAACCTTGGAATCTGCAGGGATAAATAAGTAGGGTTTGAATGGGATCTTCAGAAGGAAGGCTTCTTTGTTCTTTGCTCTGCCGTAGAGGTGGATGATAGGAGTCTCATCCTGTATCCGGTATGTTCCATATAAGATATATCCAAGCATGGTTAGCTGAATACCTGCTTGCTACATAAAACTTACTGTTTAGTATCTGGTTTAGCATAAGATAACCATTTCAGTAACTTTTAAATATAAAAAGGCCCAGAATCCTTAAAAGGTGATGTGACAAATGGCTTTACAGGGAGAAATTTCATTATTGATATTATTCGTGGGCATGGTTCTTAGCGCAATATTGACACTGTATTTTTCTATGAAGATACTCAAGAAAACAGCAGGTTCTAACAGGGGTTGGCTGTTTTATGCTTTGTTTGGTATGGCAAATAGCATAAATTCTTTTGCTGGGATTGTCCGTAGTGTGGTCTCGGGAGATAATGTCTTAAACATGGTCTTTCTCGTGCAAACAATCGTCATATTTGCATTCACGCTCTTTCTGATACTGGCCTTGACCATATTCGCAGAGGTTTTCAGGATAAATTCGAAGATATTCTCAAGAAGGAACATACTGATTGCAACAGGAATCGCACTTGTAGTGCTTGTGATATACGCTGATCGATACACATTTGCTTCAGTTTACTCGATGGCAAATCTCACTTTGATGTTTGGTTTCCTGTTCTCGATAGTTCCAATATATAGAATCATGAGTACAACCGGTAAACTTCCATGGAAGTTCTTGTTTGCGTCCCATATTATTACTATAATCTCATTATACCTGATTTTTGCATCAATAGGATGCTGTTCAGGGGTAATTGAAGAGGGTTGTGCTGAATTGGGCTCTGATAGTTATCTGACAATCCCTGCTCCGTGTACACCTGGTTTTGTCGGGGGATATGGTGCATATCTGATGCTGCTGCTACTCTCTACATGGCTCATGACTGGAGCTTTCTATCTTGTAAATAGGGGGCTTTCAAGGGTTAGCTAAGAATATTTTTTCTTTTTATCATTCCTCTTCTTGTTTATGTTAAGGAAAAGAGTATAACGGATTCATTGCAGAAAAAGCGTAAAATTATCAGAAGTCTTACTATATTCTATGTTTTTGATCCTTATATAAACTTTCATATTCTTTAATATATCTTTTTAGATATAGATTCTAGAGACATTTTATTTATATAGTTCTTAGTGGTAATAAGGGATATGTACACGTGGGGCAATTATTTGCGGGACTATTGGACTCTTCTCAATGGCCAGAGGAGAGAGTTTGTTGTTTTTACTTTTGTAAGGGCATTAGCCAACCTTGCGCCTTTCATAACTGCGTATCTTCTGGGTGTAATAATCGATGGGTTTTCCGGAGGTACAATGGATATAGAACTTCTTTTGTGGCTGAGTTCTCTGATTGCAGGGCTAAGTGCATTTCAGGTGTGGCTGAGGTTTTTCAGCAAAAAGCACCTGCAGAATATCGGAGCAAGGGTGCGTAAGGAATCACGGGTCCGGGCCCTGCAGAAGCTGCTTCTAGCTCAGATCGACCATGATGAGACTGGTGCGAAAGTCCAAAAGATAACGCATGGGACTGAGAACATCTATCAGGGATTCAAGGACTTTTCAAATGCTGGAATCCAGATTATCACTAACCTTACCTTCGGGCTCGTCATATTTGCATTCACTTCCTGGCAGTTTGTCCTGTATTCGGTGGTTTTTGCTGCAATCTATCTTTCCGGGGAATACTATTTCAACAAACGGCTTGATTACTGGCAGGATCAGCTGAATAAGATCAGGGAGTTTGTTTCTGGCAAACTGCATGAGTCGGCAAGCAATGTCCAGACGATAAAGGCATTAGGTGTTTCGGATGCTCATATCTCAAATGCGAAGGATCATGAGCAAAAATACTATGAGGTATGGGAGAAGACCCGTGATGCGAGCCAGTTGAAATCAAAGACCATCAAGATGTTTTCAGGCTTTGCATATGGGGCATTTATCTTTCTCTTGGGATACAATGTGCTGCAAGGGGTTCTCACTGTCGGGCTAATATATACATACACGTCATATTTTGGTAGGTTACGGAGCGCGCTTGAAGAGTTGACAAATAAATCGAATGATTTTATCAAGGTGAAATCTGCTGTGGGCAGGTTCATGACTTTGTTTGGTCTGAGGGAGGATGCTGATGGAACCCGGAATGCAGGTGAGTTCAAGTCCCTGGAGATGAAGGATGTGCATTTCTCGTACAAGGAAAGAAAGGTGCTTGATGGGTTCTCTCTCAGGATTTCTGCCGGAGAACGTATAGGTATCATGGGAAAGTCAGGGGCTGGTAAGTCAACCATAATCAAGTTGCTGCTTCGCTTGTATCGACCAGACCAGGGAAAGATAATGTTGAATGGCATGGGGCTTAACTCCATCAAGCGGCAGAGCCTGACCAGGCTTTTTACTGTGGCAGCTCAACAGTGCGAGTTGTTCAATCAGAGCCTGAGGGAGAACATCACCATGGGGGTTGAAGCAGGTGGGCTCATGGGGGTGGTGCGGATGGCGCAACTGGAAGGGGTTGTGGAAAGATTACCTGAAGGGCTTGATACCATGATCGGTGAAAAAGGATATAAATTAAGTGGAGGGGAAATGCAGAGGGTAAGTCTTGCAAGAGCATTGTACAAAGAGGCGCCTGTGCTGATCCTTGATGAGGCAACCTCAGCGCTGGATCTCAAGACAGAAAAGAGGATAATGAGAACATTATTGCAGGCAGGAAAGACCATGATTGTAATCAGCCATCGGAAGAGCACTTTAAAGGGTCTGGATCGGGTCTATAAGATTTAACAGAGTTTTTCGAATAATTCCGGCATCGACTTCGGCTTGAATTCCTTTTTAAAAAGAGGTGACACGTTGCACACAACACCTCCCCCTGTCACATAGAGACACTAATCGGCCTTCGATGATGCTTATTTTTTCGAAAAACTCGATTTAACAGACATTTTTTTATATTAGAACAGCCTATTACTTTTTATGATATCAGCAGTAGTAGGAGCAACAACGAATGCATCTAAGTATGGTTACAAAGTAGTAAAGCATCTTTTAGATATAGGTGAAGATGTGGTTCCGGTAAACCCGAAGGGAGGAAACCTGATGGGTCTTGAAGTCTATCCAGATCTTGCTTCTATCCCAGACGGGGTGGACAGGGTAATATTTGTTGTGCCTCCAAAGGTGACTGAAAAGGTCCTGGAAGATGTAAAAGCTCTTGAAATAAAAGAGGTCTGGATGCAGCCGGGAAGTGAGAGTCAGGCCGCAGTCGATTATTGTGAAGAGAATGGTATCAAATGTGTTAGGGCCTGTATCATGACTCATGAGAAATAAAGCCTTTCCAGGAATTGCTGGGGTATGTAATCCTTGTTTATCTTTTTTGCAGATCTGAATTCATCATATAGTGTGTCAAGGAGTTCTTCATGGCGTTTTGCTCTTTGTTCTCCAATAAAAGAGAGGTTCTCATAGAATACTTCGACTGTTTCAAGGTCTCTTGAAAGGCTTTTGTGTCCTTGTTTTGAAAGCTCTTCGCTATTGTGAGCGATATTCTTTCTCATCAGCTCTGAGGTGACCTTGAGAACTGACCAGGACACATGGAGAAATGAATGATTTTCGATTTTTTCCTGGTACTCTTTTCTTGCATAGGCAAGCATTTTCTTGAGCCCGGTCGGAGGTGTATATGCAAGTCTCTTGTCATCCTTTTCTATTGCTTTTATCAGGCAATCATGTACACTTACCTGGGTATTATCAGATAGGTAATTGCATAAGCCTTCCAGGATAGATACTTGCTTTTCCTGGTCCTGCCTGAAGAGCATCTGGGAAAGTGGTTGTCCAAAATAACGGGTTTCCCATGGTAGTGATAAAGGGACACTTATGGAAAATTCTTCATCTTCTGGTTTTAATTGAAGCGAACAGTAGTTCTCATGGAGATATGGGTTATAGTCAAGTTGTATTGATACGTCATCCATCATGTTGAGGTAGACTTTAGGCCTGTTGTGGAGCAATTGACGGGATATGATATCGGTAGAGGTGTATTTTTTTGTCATAAATCTGAAAAATGGAATCCTGTTTATAAATCTTTTTACCTTTGTTATCACCCCCGAGTCATTCTAAAAACTTTTGAGCCTCTCACTTTGGATGAGGTGGTGAAAATTGTATCGGGTGTCCCAAATGTTACTAGGTATGGATCTTTATCTTTGGGAGGAGGGTTGAGGCGCCAAGCTTTTCCTGGAGCTTCTTAGAAATTAGTGAGCCGATTGGTTGTTTGCCTTTGTAAATGGTGGTTTCCACATGGACCTTTTTTATTGCCTCATCGAGGTCTTCTTTTCTTATGCGTCTTTTTTTCAGAAGATGGTGCAGGTACTCGTAATATTCCTTTATGCTCTTCTCGATATTCTGATTATTGCGGATCTTTTGTTCCAGCATCATGTATTGGTAGTATTCATCGAACCATCTTACTGTCCTTATCTCTTTTAGCTCTTCTATCAGGTTTTTGTCAGTTGCGTGCTTCTTGCAGAAGCGGATGATGTGGGGGTCGTGAATCCTTAGCCACCCGATGCAGCTTAGATTGAACATTCGCCAGCATACCTGGTCCATGAACTGCTTGTTGGGTTTTACTTTGTCGAAAAGGTAGATGTACAGGTTTGCTATGTCCCTGGTGTTATTGATCAGTTGTGAGGCTTTATCGTAAAAAGCATTTAGGTTATTGTGATTGATGATGTCAATCAGTTCCTGTTCTATCTCGTCTGAGAGAAATGCAGGTCTTTTGGTGTAATGGGCAATGACACTGTTTTTTATCTGGACTGGATGCATTAAAGTTGTGATGTACTCATTTTTTATAAATCATACTATTGATACATTCAACACTTATATCTTACTGATGTATCTTACACTTTTACTGAGTAGCTCTATTTCAGGCTTGTGTTCTGGTAACGAGTGGGCAAGACTTTCCAATGCATGATCTGCATTTTTTCCGAGAGTTAAGGTAATGTTCTTATTTGATCCTGCACTCAAATAACCGCTTATTGACAGAAAAAGGTCTGCGGTGCAGAGGTTATAGGCATCCTGCATTGCTTCTGGATCAATCTGTGGGCTGTGCAGGTTGTATTCCATAATGTAGCCTTTAAGAAAATCATTCTTCTCTTCTTTGGAAAATATCGAATAAGGATATAGTTCCAATAGCTTTGTCAAATCCCGGGCGACTGTCACTTCATATGGTCTTTCAAAGTCAATAAATGTCACATTGTGATCTGAGACAATGACATTTTTCGGGTGACAGTCTTTACTGCAGCCAGTCGGGACTGCATCATATAGAAACAGCAATCTCTCATAGGCTTCAGTCAATTCCTGGAACAGAGTTTCGGGTAATTGGTCCTGGCAAGAGCTGATTCCCTTGACGTAATCACGAAGGGATTCTGTTGGCTGGATCAATGCGTGGTACCTGGCAAGACCTCGGAGTGTCATTGCAAGATTCCTGGATTCCTTTCCAGCTAATACTTGCTCATAGAGTGTTTCTCCTTTGGCAACGTTTACGATAAGGGTTCCTTCATTCTCAAAGAATGCCAAAGGTTCTTCAATCTTTATTTCAGGGTCATCTCTGAACTTTTCTGCGACATATCTTGTATGTTCATATGCTCTTTTTATAAGGCTCTTGTCTGGATTGCTTTTCAGGATAAGCCTGGACGACAAGAAAGCATTATCCGCAATAGTCTGTACTGTGTTTGATGTTGCATTAAGGGATTTCATATTGACGGTATCAAGGTTATTGAGGAAATCAAGCCAGATATCCTGTGATTTCTTCTCAAGCAGGGATTCAAGACTACCTTCTCCAACTTCTTTTGTGAGCCAGTCCTTGAGTTTGCTTGCTTCATAGAGGTCTGCTGAATCATCAAGGCTTTTTCGGAATGATTCGAGGAACAATGCGTGAAGGCATTTTGAAGCTAGGCTGTCTTTTAAGGCAGTCTTTGTATAGGTTTGCATATTACTAAGGGCTGCAGTATACTTTCTTTTGTCCAGGTCAAAATAGGCCTTCTGGATTGTCCATTGATCACCATCTTCAGCGATATGGCTGCAAGTCTCATTTACGAGCTTGTACAGGGGTAAGAATAAATGGTTTATGACACCGCCACGAATGATGCTTGATTCATCGTTCATCTTCCAGGCCAATCCTTTGTCCAACCAGTCGAGAGCCAGGTTCATATCGCCATTTTTTATGTGTTGCTCTGCGTATTCAATGAAATATACAGGTCTTGTGTTGCTCATCTGGTCTAGTTGTTCAATTCTTGATTGTGGTGAGGATTTTAGCTGGTAAGAAAGACCTCCGAATGGTTTGTAGTCAAGATTAAGATTTTTCTGCCTGTAAAAGAAATCAATAAGGAGGAATGAGACAAGAAATGGCACGGAATATTCTGCGCTGATGGTCTGGAGGGGAAATCCCATGTTGAAATTGTTAATCGTGTTCAGGGTATAATTGATTCCATTTGTGGCGAGCATCGAGTAGAAGAAAGGTTCAGGATTCTCTTTTGCCCATGAGAAAGGGTTTTCTTTTTTGCTTCTTCTGTATAATGAATAGGCTGCAAGACCAAGCAGGAAATATAATGAGGTACTGTAATCATGGCTTGTTGCTGAAGATTTTTCTCTTGTTTCAAGATCTATCTTTCTCATCCGTTTTGCATTGTCGCTGAATACAACATAATCTCCATCTTTACTATAGAAGAACATTCTTCCTATGTTTATGTGTTGGTCCAGTATGAGTTCTAATTCACCTGATTTTGAAACCTGGTAGATTCCTCTCTTACCTTTGTTATCATTTTCAGGTGTTTCAATCCCAATTCTTTCGCAGAGTTCTCTCACTTTGTTATGGTTGGCTGAAAAAAGGATGTGCTCATTGTCAGGTGATTCCTGGATTGTTGTCTCGTCATAAGTTATTTCTCTTTCCAGGGAATATCCATTTCGAAGATTGCTTTGTTTATTTTTAATGGAGGAGATGAGCTCTTTAACCTGTCCATTCCTGATATCTAATTCCTCTATTTCCAGGGGTGCTTTTGTGTAATATACTGGTGCAGCTCCGTAGGCTGTATGCTTATGTTCGTATTCAAATATTTGGTTTGGATCTATAGTGTTAAAGCAGGTGTATAGAAGAGTGCCCATAAGACCAGTCATGAGGATATTCTTTGCTTTCTTTGTTCCGGCTTTTATCCTGAGCCATCTCAGAAGTTTAGGGTCTTTTTGGGCATTGTTAATGTCTTGGTCCAAGGACATGGGTTACAGGGGTTGATTTTAATTTATAAACTTTGAGGTGGTAACAGTTAGGGGCTGTTATCAGAAAAGCATTTAACTGTTGACTTATTCATTGGTAGGATGTTCTCGCTTAAATCGTCTTTCAAGCCCCAGGGAAGCCAGCCTGCGGCAATCAGGAAACTTGTGGAATCTAAGCAGTTCCAGACATTGCTTGGGGTTACAGGGTCTGGCAAGACTTTCACTATGGCAAATGTGATTGGAAAGCTCAATAAGCCTACATTGGTGATTGCGCATAACAAGACGCTTGCGGCCCAGCTTTATAATGAGTTCAAGGAATTCTTCCCGAAAAACCGGGTGGAGTATTTTGTGTCATACTATGACTATTATCAGCCTGAGTCATATATTCCACAAAAGGACCAGTATATCGAGAAGGATGCGCAGATCAATCCTAAGATAGAGCAGATGCGTCTCTCTGCAACCGCTTCTATCCTTTCACGCCGGGATACTATTGTGGTGAGTTCTGTTTCCTGTATCTATGGCCTGGGAAATCCTGAGAACTACCGTGATCTGGGTTTTGAGTTGTCTGTAGGGCAGAAGATAGATCGACGGGATCTGATTGCAAAGCTTATCAATATCCAGTATGAGAGGAATGATACTGAGCTTATGCCTGGGCGGTTCAGGGTGAAAGGGGATACTATTGACCTGATCCCTGCATATTTCAATAATATAATCCGTATAGAACTTTTCGGGAATGAGATTGATGCGATCAGGGAACTTGATAAGACAACGCTTGCGCAAAATGAAGATATGAAATATTTTTATGTATATCCTGCAAGGCATTTCGTGATTCCTGAGGATGAGAAGCAGAGCGCAATCGCATCGATCAGGGATGAGCTTGAGGAGCAGCTGCCAAAGCTTGGGATGATCGAAGCGCACAGGTTGCGGCAAAGGACCTTGTATGATATTGAGATGATAGAAGAGACAGGGTATTGCAAGGGAATAGAGAATTATTCCCGGCATTTTGATTTCAGGAAGGCAGGAGAGGCGCCATATACATTGCTTGATTATTTTCCTGGTGATTTTTTGATGTTCATTGATGAGAGCCATCAGACAATACCTCAATTGCATGGGATGTACAAGGGTGATTATTCCAGGAAAAAGGCTCTGGTTGACTATGGCTTTCGTCTGCCAAGCGCTTTTGATAACAGGCCTTTGCAGTTCCATGAGTTCGAGAAATGGATGAAGAGGGTTGTTTTTGTTTCGGCGACTCCTGGCGATTATGAGCGGAAGAATTCACGTGTTGTTGAGCAACTTATCCGGCCAACTGGGCTTGTGGATCCGCCTGTTGAGGTGCGAAAGACAGAGGGGCAGATACCTGATGTACTGGAAGAGATAAGGAAGACAGTGGAGAAGGGTTACAGGGTCCTTCTCACCACGCTTACAAAGAAGCTTGCAGAGGAGCTTACTGATTTTCTGGCTGAAAAGAATGTGAAGACGCGTTACCTGCATTCTGAGATTGACACGCTTGAACGAAGTGAGATAATCAGGGAACTCAGGCTGGGAAGTTTTGATGTGCTTGTGGGAATAAACCTTTTGCGAGAAGGGCTTGATCTTCCTGAGGTAGGTCTTATCGGAATACTTGATGCTGACAAGGAGGGGTTCTTGAGGGATTATAGAAGCCTGATCCAGATCATAGGGCGTGCTGCGCGTAACGTTGAGTCAAAGGTCATAATGTATGGGGACAGAATGACACAATCCATGAAACAGGCGATAGATGAGACAAACCGTCGTCGTGAGGTGCAGATGGAGCATAATCGTAAGCATAAGATCATTCCCCAGACTATCCAGAAGCCGATCAAGGCAAAAAGCGTTGAAATCAAGGATACCAAGCATATTCCAAAAAAAGATATTCCTAATCTTATCATAGAGCTTGAAAGTGAGATGCAGGAGGCTGCTGAAAGGCTTGATTTTGAAAGGGCAATAGAGCTTAGAGAACGAGTAAGGAAGTTGAAGGAGGGATCATGAAGCGGACTGTCTCAAACGTGTGTGTTATTGGAGACCTTATCTGCATGGGATGCTGTGGTCGTGACTATGGGTCCCGTGAAGAGGTGACTGAATCCATTCGTGAGAATACACGGGAGTTCAGAAATCATGATCTTATCTCTTTTCGTGACAGGGCAAACTGCATTCGTTCCAGCGGGGTCTGTCGTAATGTGATATTTGCAAACAAGAAGGAAACTCAGGTAATGTGCCCTTTGCACCCGGAGGTGTGCGGGGAGGATATGCGTGTTGGTCACTGCGATGTAAAGTACTTGTGCAAGGCTGCATATCTATTCAGGGAGTGGGACAGAGAAAAGCAGGATGATTTCATAGAATTCATCAAGAGGAAGAACCTGGACTGGTTCACTTTTTCCATGGGCATGGATGATGACAGCCTGCTTGAGGAATTTGAAGCTATTGGATAGGCACCTTTGGAGCTATATGGATCATCTCTTCTGTAAGGTCCTGGCCTTTGCTCTCTATTGAACGAACCTCAAATAGGAATCTTACTTTTCCATTCTCCTGGTCTGATCTCAGTATCACGTTATGACCAAGAGCGGCTGAGTTGCCCATTGCAAGTCCTTGCTTGTCACAGAATGCTTTTATTCTTCTTATAGCTTCATTCCTTATGTTACTTTTTCTTTCAGTCCTTTCAAAATAGGAGTATCCTGCAGGTGCACGGGTCTCACTTATTATGAATATGGAGTTTTTCTTGTCACTATATACACCTGGCTTCTGGAGATCCACGTGCATGACAAAAGAATGGTGAACATGCTGGATCATCTCTTCGATCTGGTCTTGCATTTCCTTGTCTCCAATGTACATTGCTACTTTCTTGTAGGTGCCAAGGAGCCTGCGGGTCTGGAGGAAATCCTTGTTCTTTATGTCTTTTTTAACTTCCTTGTCAAGTCGTTGAAGGATATCCTGTGTTTTTGAGGTCAATTCCTTATCTGAAATGGTATTATTTTTTGTCTGGTAATAAAGATCCTTTACTTTATTGTGAGTGTCTTTGCTTATTGCAAGTGCTGATTGGGCACTCATGAGGATAATCAAGGCGGTGGTTACTCCTTTGAGGAATCGTTGTTTGTTTTTCCTGAGGCCTTCTTTGAAGAATTTTGCGAATCTGTTAGTAAAAAGGTGCTTGCCTACTATGTGTTCAAGATGTTTTTCTCTTGTCTCAAGACCTTTGGCTTCTTTTAGTACTTTGCGTTCGATATCCATGAACTAGTCATAAGTCAGAATATATTTAAATTTTTAGTTTGTCTGTTGCAATTATGAACATGGAATGTGACCAACAGAGGGGGGAGACACTTACCTGGATATTGTTGTCGAAGATCTGTTCTGGTATGTTATCATCTTTCAGATCATGGAGGACCTTATTGTAGTATCTCAATGCTTTTTTCCTGTTGATGTTGGCGTAGTATATGGCCATCCAGAAATTGAGGAGGGGCCAGTAGCCTGACCCTTTTTTTCTGTGGTAGCTGCCGTACATCCAGCCGTCGTATTCATCGTGCTCGTAGCGGTGGATGCCGCTTTTGGTTGAAAGCTTTTGTTCTATGAGTTCCACGGTCTTTTGCATGCGCTTATCATCTGGAGGTATGATCTTTGCAGGCCATACAAGACCAAGGAGTGAGGTATCAATACGTGTGTCATTTATTTTTCCTTTGGAGCGGAAAAAATATTCTTTGAAACTTTCCAGCACATGGCGCATCTGTCTGGCTGTTTGTCTCCATCTCTTGTTGGGGATGATCTTGTCAGCGCATTCAAGGCCTCTTGCGCATATTGCAAGTGAGTAGGTGAAATTCTCTTTCAGGTCAGGGAAGCAAAATCTTTCTTCCCATAAGTCCTGTGTAATGCAGTCAAAATGATCTTTTTTCCAGAGATTACAAATGGCATCTGCTGCCAGGGTGATTAGTTTTGTCTGGTCGGAGTTTGTCTCTTTTACATGCTCATAGGCTGTGATCAGAACACTTCCTGTCTGGTCAGGCTGAAAATGGTGGAGAGCTTTCTTTCCATTGATGTAGTATTTCTCATAGAAGAGGCCTTTGTCCTGGGCTTTCAGGCACCAATCAAGGTATTTCTCCTGTATGGGAATATCAAGGATGCGGGCTGCCTTGCAGGTGTACATGGCATCCCGGGGCCAGACAAACCTGTAGTTCTTTGCCTCTTTTCTTGTATAAGGGGCTGCGACCAGTGCGCCATTTGGCCTGGAGCAGTCTTTTATGACCTTTCTGGTCTTTGTCATGAGCTTTTCTTGCATTTTCATAAAGATGGATGGACTACTGTCCAGAGAAATCAGGAGCAATAAAATTTTATAACCTGATTTATTGATGATATATATGAGGAATATTTTAAAGTTTGTCTTACTGGTCTCTTTTATGCTAGCAACGCTCACAATAATTCTATTTGACCTTGCCAGGTATATGGAAGTTGTGAGGGGTTATATTGAATCTCTTGGGCTATTTGCGCCGGTTGGATTTGTTCTTGTATATGCAGCTGGGGCAATGCTATTTCTTCCAGGGACTCCCTTCTCGATTGCATCTGGCTTGCTATTCGGAAAGCTGTTTGGTACTGTTTATGCGGTGGTCGGGCAGGTTTTGGGTGCTTCAGGAGCTTTCTTCATCTCACGATATCTTGGAAGGGGTTTTGTTGAGGACATGTCCAAGTATTTTGATCTTGGATATTATGATGACCTATTGCGGCGTCAAGGGTTTGCAGCGGTTTTTTTCATGCGGCTGATCCCTCTTTTTCCATTTAATGGTATTAATTTTGCGGTTGGACTCAGTAAGATTCGTTATACAAATTTCTTTTTGGCTACATTACTTGGAGTAATACCAGGGACTTTTGTCCTGGTCTATTTCGGTTCATCAGTTGCAGCTTTTGATATGGTCAACATAATGATCTCAATTATACTTTTCATTCTGTTAATCTCCTTATATCCTTTGCATCGATGGCTTAGGCGATGAGTTTTTAAGTGCAAAAAGAACTCTGTGTATTATGAATATGCCGTTTGGAATGGAAGAAACGAAGCTGCCTTATGTGACTAGGGAGAGAGGCGAAGAGATTCTCGGCTATTGTCAATCCTGCAGGGTTGAGGATTGCGAAATGAATGTGGATTTGCGCTCAGCCATGGGAGAGAATTTTCCTTATTGGTCAGACAGGTTTAGGACTGTACGTTTAACCCATCCGGTCACTGATCGTCATAGGCATTATGTATATTGTGCTGATTATCAGGATCCACAACTTTCTTTGCCAAATTTTGGTACATATCCTGACGGATTTGAGAAGCTAACAGAGATAGTACAGAAATGGTTTAATTCTTAGGCAGTTGATTGGCTTCTTCCACAGAGATTATCTTGTCGATGTCAATTATTATCAACATATCTTCTTCTCTTGTGATTATTCCTTCTATAAGGTCCTTATCAACTGATGTTGTTCCAGGGGCTTTCTGCATGTCTTCTTCGTTGATCGAAAGAACCTCATCGACACCATCAACACGCAGACCTACGTAATCATCCCCTCTTTCTATCACTATGATCCTAGTCTCGTTATCTATCTCTTTTGAGGGAAAGCCTAGTTTTTTTGCAAGGTCAATTACAGAGATTACTGTACCTCTCAGATTGATAACCCCCTCAACATAAGGGTCGCTTTTTGGAAGGGCAGTGTAATCAGGAACTTTGATTATCTCTTTTATCACATTTATGTTTAGGCCAAAGCGTTCTTGATTCAGTATGAATTCGACGATCTTTTTCATTTTTCCAGGATCTTGTATGGGTCAATTATTGTGAGGAGGGTGTCCTTGTTAAATCTTGTGACACCTACTATGTGTTCATCTCCAATCTTCTCTTTGATCAATGAAGGGGGCTCATGTACTTTATTCTTGTCGAGTATTATGGTTTCAGTCACGCTGTCCACGCGCAGGCCAATCCATTCCTCATCAATCTCTACTACTACAATACGGGTATCCTTGCTGCTGTCTTTCCTGCTTACGCCCAGCTTTTTTGCGAGGTCTACTATTATGATTATTTTTCCTCTCAGATTTATGGCTCCTTCAATATAATCTGGTGAATTTGGTATCCGGGTTATTTCTGTGGCCTTGATTATCTCAGTTATGTATTCAATCGAAAGACCGAAATATTCGTCAATAAGCGTGAGAATGACCACTTGCATGGTCTCTCCTGATTTCTCTTCGGTTGTATCAGTCTTTGGTTTCTCTATTTTCCCTTTTTGTGACTCTTTGGTACTGCTTTCTTTTTTCTCTGGTTGTTGATTCTTGTCCGGTTTAGATTCCTGGTTTTTGCTTTCCTCTGGTTGAGGCTCTTCTTTCTTGTCAGTTTCCGGTGTATTACTTTCAGTATTCTCTTCCTGGTTCTCAGCTTGGGTTGTTTCTTCGGTTTCCGGCATTAGTAATATTTTGAGTGGTGGGCTATTTAAATTTTTAGGGAGTACCTGGAAGTTGTAACTTTCTTTTTTGTCCTTGTTTTAGTCATTGTTTCGTGGTTTCGAAAAGGAGTATATGATTTATACCTTAGTATACAAAATAGTAATATTTATATACTAGCAGACCTGGAAATATAATACGTTTAGAGGTGGCAATTATGGAGCTTTTCAATTTGGATGATATACAAACCAGCGTTCCTCAAGCTGATAATGTGGGGCAAGCAGGCATCAAGATCATAGGCTGTGGTGGTGCAGGCAATAACATGGTCAGCTGGTTGTATCGTAAGGGCATCAAAGGTGCTGAGATCGTTGCAGTCAATACTGACCAGCAGCACATCAATATCACTGAAGCTGATAAGAAATTCCTTATTGGTGGATCTGTTACAAAAGGTCTTGGATGTGGCGGATTTCCTGAAAAAGGGGCATCCGCTGCCAAAGAAAACTTGCTGGAGATAAAAGAGGTCTTACAGAATACAGACATGACATTTGTCTGTGCTGGAATGGGAGGTGGCACCGGTACAGGTGCTGCTCCTCTTATTGCCAGAACCGCGGCTGAGATGGGAAGTATCGTGATAGGTACAGTGACCATGCCCTTCAGCATAGAGCGGGCAAGGCTTGATAAGGCTGAGGAAGGGCTGCAGAAGATAAGGTCTGTATGTGATACAGTCATTGTGATGGATAATAACCGTCTTGTGAAGATTGCAGGAAACCTTCCTGTGCAGCAGGCATTTGCAGTTGCAAATGAGCTTATCTCCACCATGATAAGGGGGATTGTAGAGACAATCTCAGTGCCTTCTCTTGTGAATCTTGATTTTGCTGATGTGAAGGCTATCATGAAAGAGGGTGGTGTTGCAGCTATCGGAGTAGGATACTCTGACACGCACAGGCGAGCTGAGGAAGCTGTTGCCGGAGCTTTGTCTAACCCGCTTTTGGATATAGATTACAAAGGTGCTGATGGAGCGCTGATCCATATCGAAGGCGGAGATGATATGACTCTTGAAGAAGTCGAGCGTATTGGTGATGAGGTAACCAGTTATCTCGAGGAGGATGCCAATGTCATCTGGGGCGCAAGGGTAAGCAGTGACATGACAGGCAAGATTTGTGTGATGACTATCATGACAGGTGTTAATTCACCCTGGATCATGGGTAAAGAGACTGAGAAGGAACTTGCAAAGAAGACAAAAGGGCTTAGCAGAGAGCTTGATATAAATTTTATTTAGGTGGAATCGATGGACGTAGAGCAGACAAAAAAAATGAACTTTATGATAAAGGAGCTTACAAAATCCGGCATGGTTACCTCGTTTGAGGATGCTATCGACAAGGCATCCAACCTGTATGCTAATGCAATGCCTGAAGAGAGGGAGGAGGTTAAAACCCAGTCACAACCCCAACAATCCCAGGTAGAACCCCAGACACAGGCACAAACCCAGTCACAACCTAATTTGGATCTGCTCGAGCGAAAGTTTACGAACACCATGAAACAAAATAACCAGGCTATTGCTAATGAGATGAAGAAAATCTGGGAAGAGTTGCAATCATTAAAGAAACAATCAATGCAGGCACAAGTCCAGGCGCAATCTCAGAACCAAGCTCAGAACCAAACTCAGCAAAAGCCTGCTCAGCCTGAGTCCCATCCAAGGCAGGGGGATTTCACTCCTACCAGTGTGGATCTGGAACAGTATTTCTATTACGGGAAGCGCTGATTCTTGAGAATTCTCGAGAATTTCCTTTTTTCATTAATCAAATACTTAGATTTTTGTCTATCTCTTTACAAATCTTTTACTATATCTATTATTAATATATCTGATTTTACTATATTTACCATAGCTTACTATAGGTATTAATCTGATCTTACCAAGAAATCATTTCTTTGATTCAAATACCCTTGTGTCGATTGCAAGTGCTGTTGCAAGGACCATCAGGCGGTATTCTTTCCTGATGCTTCCAAAATCTACCAGGAAGTTATCCGCATCCGAGAAAATCTCTGAAGCACCGCTCCATTTTTTTGTGATCCTGCCTATCTCTTGCTTTGACTCAAGGATCCTGAATGTCCAAAGGTGAGGGATGCTGTTTGTGCAGTGAAGTATCTTATGCTTGTCTTTGAGAATCTCAAATGATTTTTTTAAGAACCATCTTTTCTGCACTATAGCTCCGTCTGTCTTTCCAGTGACGCGGTAACCTGCGCGAAGCAAGAACCAATCTCTTGTTATTGAAAGAATCTCATTTTTGTCTTTGTCAATCACCTTGATTGTCATGGGCCTGCGTGTTCCCAGTATGTTTCTTGCAAAAAAACTGCCTTCCTCGTAAGCATAGAATCTTTCGTTTCCATCAGTGTCAAGAATCTGATAGCGGTTGCAGGTCTCAAAACCTGTGAATATCTCCATAGGTTCTACTTTCTGCTTGATTACCAGTTTGGAAGGGAGGTGCATAATGTCTCATATCCTGCATCCTATAAAAAAGTTTCTAGAACCATTGCTCGTAATCGGCTATTGCGATGCGATCCGGAAGAATCGCATATGCCTTGTGCTGGATGTTAAATTGCTTGTATGCCGGGTCTACGAGGATATGCTTCTTTCTGGGGTCAGGCCTGTCGTCCAAGCTGTCAAGGAAGACAGCAGAGCATGCGTGGCTTACCTTATCACCCTTGGCATCAACCTTTACTACGGTATAGTTTGAGTGCAAACCTACATAACGCGCCATTGTAGTGTATAGATATGCCATCTCACCACAGAGTCCCATACCTTCTTTCAGTACTTCTTTAGAATTCCTATAGGTCTTGAATTTTCCTTCTTTAGCTCTCCTTAGTTTCTCACTATCGTAATCAATGTTTTCCATGAACCAGTCGAATATTTTCGTTGCCTTATCCCAGTTGGTTGTAGCCTCTCTTGTAGCATCACTCACTTCTAATGCTGCTTCTTTTGTTATGATGAAAGGGTTTCTTACAGAACTGTCATTAATTATGTAGAGATAATCTGAACTGTAAAGCTTGAATCCTTTGGTGAGGTACTGCTGGATATTCTTACGTTTTCTTTTTTTTGCTTTGATATATTCTTCAATACCCATTTTCTATGAAATCCTGATTTCTCTGGACAGTAGTCCATTCACCTATCCTGCGTCCGATGGTCATCTGTTTTTTGAGTGTGTCTGTATCTCTTTCTAATTTGAGGGCTTTTTCATAGTTGTTGAAGGAGGAGCGCAAGTCAAGGATGTTTTCGTATGCTTCTGCAAGCTTGAGATATGTCTCTTTTTTGGGCTGGTATTCAGTTGCTTTCTCTAGAAGGGGTATTGCCTGCTCCGGGGGATAAAGGTCAGAACATTCTGAAATGAACCTGCTCTTGATATCCGGGTCAGTCATACTTTCAAGTGTCTCTTCGATGTCTGTATCAGGGTTCTCGTATATGGCTATCTTTGCTTTGAGCATTCGGGTCTCATCATTATCAGGGCAATACTCCATGTGTTTTTTTGCTTCACTGTATTCATCAAGCTTTATGTAGGTGTCAGCTAAAATGCTGTGCAATTCAGGGGAATCTTTCTGGAGAGCAAGAATCTCCAGAAGGCGGGCTGCTGTCTTAAGCTCCCCTGTGGCAAGATAAGAGCATGCGCCGGCTTCAAGGCTGACACTCGTGTTTGTCGAAAGTTTCTCAAAATACTCTTTTGCCTTATCAAAATTACCAAGCTGGTAGTAAGAGTCAACGAGTTCAGGTGAAGGATCTTGTAGAAGAGATGTGGCTTTATCGTATTGGCCTTTTTCGTAAGCTCTTTTTCCTACCATCTCCTGTGCAGGAGGAAGTAATGATTGGCATTCTTCCTTTGCTAGTCCCTCGATTGATGACAGAACATCTTCAAGGAGGTTTTCATCTTTGGTTTCAATTATGCGGTTCAGGGCTTCACAATATTTTCCCTGGGTGTATAGTTCGCTTATCCCTGGTTCACTGATCTTTTTTTGTTTCTGTTCTTTTATCCTGTCAGCTATGTCAGGTCTTGTCTTTTTCTTTTCCCTGATCTTCTCTTCCAATACATTTCTTCTTTTAGGGGTTAATGTCTCAGGGGCTAATGTCTCTAATGTTGCCTGAGGTATTGGTTTTGTGGTGTCAATACCTAATCTTGATCTGACCAGGGCTTTTACCAGCTCATTATTGCAATAATCATGGGTGTGCCTGTGATTTTCTATGCTTATGTCATTTGGGTCAGGATAAGGGGGTTCTGGAGGTATTATCCCTGCGTGGATAAGGCTGTCCAGCTGGCATGCTTGTTTGAACCCAGAAGTATTCTTCAGGTCTACGTATCTTACATAGGATTTAAGGAGCACATCTTCAAAGCTTCCTTTATTTGGATCTGTTTTATCAGCCTTATTCTTCTGGATATAGAGATCTATGCCTTTACGCATATAATCTGGAATGTGATGTTATTTTATATGTGTTAATAATAGAGAATTGACAATATTTCAACTTTTCCGGAAATCATTTAGAATGACGGTTGATAAGTTCAATTATCTCTTCATCAGAGAAAGGTTTTGTTATGTACTCTGTTGCTCCAAACCGATAGGCTTTCTCTATGACTTCTTCCTGGCCGATGATGGATGTGCATATTATTATGATTGCGTTCTCGTCGAATTCCTTTATCTCTTTCAGGGCTTCTATCCCGTTCTTAGTCCCAAGCATGATATCCATGAATACCATGTCAGGTTTTTCTTCTTTGTATCTGATGACTGCCTCGTCTGCAGTGCTGGCTTCAATTGTTGTACACTGTTGCTTTTCTGCAATATCTTTGATCATCCGCTTGATAAGCTTAGAATCGTCAACAATCATAACTTTTGTCATGGTTAAAATGAGAAGGCTACTTTTTATAAATTTTTGGGTCAGACTTTTGTCACTTTTTTAGGGCAACAAATAAGGCCTATTCTGGGCAAACTTTTATATATCTGTGAGCAATCTTTCCTTTATAATTAACTACTTTAAAATGGATACATAAGGAGGGGTGAGCCTTGGTTAATTTCAAAAAATTACTTGCACCGGTATTGATACCTTTCACAATGTTAGTTTATTCTAATGCGAATGCTATTGATGAAAAGGCAAAAGTCCCTGACAGGGATTATAAGGTGTCCCGACATTACGAAGAACCTACGTATGGTGTTGATATACTTTCTCATATAGGAGAAAAGAAAGGAGTAACAGTTGAAGGCGAAAGAAAACTTTATCGATCATTAGATGGACAGGTGGAAGTTGATGGGTCTGTTAAAGTGTCAACTGATAATTTTGATCTTGATACTGATACTGGAAGGGAAGAGTACAAGCTGCTTGAGACTAAAGTCTCTTTTGATGGGATATACAAGCGAGAGATTGATTCTGATGTAGGTAATGTAATGCCTTATTTCACGATTGAACCGCACTTGAGTTTCTCTGCTTTTGATGTTGATGTAGATTATGGAGATGAATCCATCGATGAGACTGTCTTTTACATGACACCTGGTATTTTTGGAACAGTATTCCTTGACCGGGAGGAGCTCGGATTGATAAGGGACGGTACAAAAAATGTAAATAATCATGATTTTGGTTCCTTGATAAGATATCTCAAGTTTGGGATGGGAATCGAAAAACAAATATCTTTTCATGATTCTGATTATCCTGATTCTGTCCGTGAACTGCAGGAGCTTGAGAATGATCCTTTGAAGCTTACTACCAGGGTAGGGCTTGATGATAAATTTCTTTTAGAGTATGCCCGGGTTTTTGGAGAAGAAGATGATCATAATGAGGTATGGCTGAAATATTTTCCAAGGGTTGCTGTAAAGGATCTTAATATGCTAAAATCAATAGTTTTAGGATTTAATACGCTAAATTCAATAGGAATAGGATATGATGATGATTACGGGAAACGTGATATAATGGGTCTTGAGCTTAATAGTTATGTCCTGAGGCCTGAGATTAGGCATGATCCTGGATATCATAACATGGATGTTGGATATCTCCTGCAGATGAATATGGGTATTGACAGCGAAGGTGGGGGCAAGCTGATGAGTCGTATACCTTTTACTGATGCTATGATCAGGGGGCTTCCATTATCAGAGCAACTTGGTTTTAGGGACGGGGATCAGATCAATCACCAGAACCAGTTAGAGTTGATAGTTGGATTCAAGCGCTTTACATATGCTGATGCTGAAGATCTTGATTCATTGTATCTTGGATTGGGTTGGGATTATAAGAAGCCGTATGAGATTCGTAAATTTCAGGTTGATGTGAGGGATAATAATGAATAGAATATCAAAATTTTTATGGACGTCACTTCTTGGCACCACACTTCTAGGTTCTACTGTTGTGGGTGTTCCACAGGCACAGGCTTTTTTCTGGTATTCCCCTGATGCTAAGGAAATAACAAGCAATATAGGTGTAGAAGGACCTGAACGCAAGGTGATAAATGATATAATCTCAGATAACTATAGTTATATGAAAGGCAAGGGAGAGTTCTCTTCATATAAGGATGATGAGATCACTCTCATGGCTTATGTTGCTGATGCACTTGATGTGCATACGTTTCCAGAGGATTATTTCACTGAGAAAGACAGCCTTCTGCCGGAGACCACCAGAAGACTTATTGATACTGCAAACAAGGAGAATGTGTCTTACCAGAATCTTGCAGAGATAATAAGCTTCCATGACAGGCTTGATTTGGAGGGGGATGATTATGCCCGTAGGGTAGAGGATCTTGCAAATTCTGTTGAATCATTCATGGATCATCCTGAAAAGAAGATGATGCTTTCTCTTTCTTTCCAGAAAGCAGTAGGTCCGCAGGAGAGTTATCTTGCTTTTACAAGGCCGGCAGCTATATTGGCAGATGAATTCCCTTTGGTTCCTGCAGACGAGATGAGCAGTAGGATCTCTTTTTTGGCAGGGATTTCAGATGCAGAGGCATATAATGATCCTGAAAAATTGCTTGAGGCATTAAGGCACAGCGAAGGGATGCTTAATGCAAATCCTTCTGAGAATTCACTCTATAATGGGATACTGGATATCCTTGTAGAGAATGTTGATATCGGAGAGAGTCCTGTGACTTATACGAGGCTTGCCAATGATCTTTTTGGCAGGTATAGTTCTTTCCAGAAGAGTGAGGATATCAGCTGGACCCTTGAGCAGATGCGAAGCGATCTTCAGGTTGCGCATGTGGTACTGGAAGAGCGTGGCCAGGTTATCACACCTGAAAAACAGGTCAATATAGCAATTGGCATGCCTCTTGACAATTATGTTGAAGGTGTGTGGAAGGATCAGAAATTCAAGGACATGCTCAAAAAGTCTCCTGAGATTGAGCCTTTCTATAATGCTATAATGTCAATACCTTTTATCCATAAGAATCTGGAAGCACTTAAATTCAAAGGAAGGTATCGGCCTTTGAACGAGGCAAATTTCTGGAATGATTCACTGGAAGATACTGCTGATGTCAATGATATCAAGGTGACAGACACCCTGGAATCACGATGCATAACTGTTTTCAAGGCATTGTCTGAACTACCGCTCTCAGGAGGTTTCAAGGATTTCAATCCGGATATCCCAAAAAGGAAACAACTTTCAGCGCTTGAACGAGTGCAGGGTTATACTTATGAGCTTATCAATAATGCAATCGATTATACATCTGCTGTAGAGATGTCAGGATATCCTTTTGAGTGGTCACTTTCATTTCTGGATAGTTTTGCTGATACAAGCGACACCAAGGATAAACTGGCATTTTATGTGAAGAATGCTAATAGTATCCTTCTTACAGGCAGTGAGAATGGATATACTGCGAAGGAGATTGATGAACTCGCTTCAATATTCAGGCAGAATGCCCCGGATATAGAGGATTATTTTGAGCCCGAGAAATACGCTGCTGCATTCACGCATGTGCTTGAAACAGTTGAACCTGATCAGATATTTGCTTATGATAAGGTTATGGGAAAGCTTTTAGAGCTTACTGAGCAGAATGGGTTCTTTGATTCACATGGTGAGGTTGTTCCTGATTCTTTTGCAAGGCCTGGTGCAAAAATCATGGGCTATAAGAAAGAAAAGGGGATGTCACTTGATGAGACTCTCTCACGTATGGAAGAGGTTATGAATTCCTGGGATAAAACAAAGGAAGATATGAAAGAGAGGCCTCATGTGTATAAAGGGCAGCCAGAGCTGGGAGTGCTCCAACCTGAAAAGCTTGCAAACGATATCATGAAGAGGTCAGAGAG
>JAWOGQ010000077.1:0-4741 GCA_046496745.1 Candidatus Woesearchaeota archaeon
CTTCTATTACTCCTCCTTCCATTCGCAAACGCTCTCATGACAGGAAATACCGTAATAATAAACGAGACAACAGAGACTGCAAACATTGCAGCAAACCACATATTCATAAATGCTCCAGTAGAGACGATTCATGCAGCTGCATCAAAGATAGTCATAGACGCACCTGTAAAGAATCTCAAAGCAATCGCAGAAGATATAGAGATAAATGGAAATGTTTCCCAGGCAACACTTTTTGCAAACATAATAGAGACCAATGCAGACATCAGGAACTTAACAGCTTACGCCAATTCAATAACCATAAAGGGAAACGTTGCCAATGCCTCACTGGGAGGGACATACACCCATGTAGCAGGAAACATAACAACAGCAGATATTGATTCAAAAGAGCTATATGTTTCACCAGAATCAAACATAAAGAACCTTAACTACACAGAAAAGATGGAGACAACAAGCATCTCCTGGAAAGCCTTCAATTTCATATCCTTCCTTCTCGTAGGATACCTTCTCCTCAACCTTCCATGGATAAAAGCAGAAAGACGTGCTAGACTTATAAAAATAAAACCACGCAGGGTATTTATCACAGGGCTTATCTCAATCATCCTGGCCCCCCTTGCGATAATAATCGCAATGATAACCATCGTCGGGATACCTGTCGCAATAATGGCCCTGGGTGTATTCGTGGGGACGTTATACATCTCAAAATTCTTTCTTTCCCTTGCAATAGGAAAAAAATTTCTCAGGAACAACTACCTCGCATTCACAGCAGGCTGGTTTATACTTGTAATACTCAATTCAATACCATATCTGTCCTATGTTCTAATTCCTTTCACATGGATAATTGGTTTAGGAACTATCACCATGAATATATTAGAAGATATAAAGAAATCTTAATCGTTCTCAACACGTGGTGCAAGCACAAACTCAAGCCTTACCTTGTCCACTGAAACATACTCAAGCTTCAAAGGATAATCTTTACCAAAATTTATCCTGACTGTCTCAGAGAGTTTAGAACCAGACACCATCTTTTTCAGGTATTCAATCGAATATTTCGCCTTTACTGACTCACCTGATTCGTTCTTGATGGTTATCTCATCACTTGGCTCAAGCTCGATATCAACCTTATTGAGATCACTCTCCGCAATAAATGTTGCTTTCTTGTCATCTGACATGAAACTGACCGAATCTGCATTGATCACAGCAGCGTCTTCAACCACATTTGAGAGTGTTGCACATGGCACAGTGATGCTTGCAGCAAACTCCAAGGTTGGGATCTTTTGTTCCTTGTCCTCTGCCTCCAGAACAGACATACTGAACTTTCGCTTTGAGGACCCCTTAAGGATCACATTAAGCTTGCTTTCTTTCAACTCCAGAGTAAGAGTATCACTTGACCCTGCACGCCTTAATATCTGCTTGAAATAATTAAGGTTTATTGAGAATTCAGTATCCTTTTCAAGGTTATATTCTGTAAAGCTGCTTGAGAACAACTCAAATATGACCATGGCAACATTTGCCGGGTCCATTGCAACAAGTTTCATGGACTGCTTTGTAACTGTGAATCTTGCCTCTGTGATTAACTCAGAGATAATCGAGATGCTATCCTTAAGATATTTTGGTTCTGCCAGTGTAAGTTTCATGATTAACCCCCTATCATCTGTGGAGAGATACTATCTTTTTAAATATTTCTATGTGAAATCGATACTATCTCCGTTTTGCAGCAGTAAAACCGATTCATACCCTATATCTTTGCTCAGGTCAACCAGTGCAGAGGTCATAGTAAAGTCACCATGCGCAGGTATTATATGCTGAGGCCTCACCAGATGGATAAGGTCACGAAGGTCCTCCCTCGCTGCATGCCCGCTCACATGGATATCCTTAAACATCCTCACATCACGTTTCGCGAGCTTATCCTCCATCAATTGACGATTGTCCAGATTCGTCTGAGTCGGGATGACCGTGCACGAGAAAACAACATGATCCTCCGGTTCAAACTCAAAATCGAATTCCCCGTTAATCATCCTTGAAAGCACAGACTTTGGTTCACCCTGGTGCCCTGTCACAACCAGAAGATGCTTCCTTCGTTCTTCCTTGTTCTTGTTGACATCCCTCAGTTTTTTCTTTATCTTCCTTGCAAACTTGACTATCTCGACATCCTCGCTGAAATTGATAAGGTTCGCCTTTTCAGCAGCTTCTGCGTATTTTGCAAGGCTACGCCCTAAAAAGACAGGTTTCCTTTGCAATTTTTTTGCAAATTCAACAATCGCCTTCAACCGCGCGATATGCGATGAGAATGTTGTCACCACAACAAGCTTTTTTGAGCTGTCAGTACCCATCAATACATCCCTTAACATGAGTTGCGCAACAGACTCAGAAGGGGTTTTTTTCCTTTGAGGGGCATACGTGGAATCAACAATCAAAGAATGCACTTTTCCTTCCTTCCCCAACTCCTCCAACCTCTTGAGATTTGGCTTCTTTCCAAAGGTAGGATACAAGTCAAACTTGAAATCATTCGCATATAAGATCACTCCATAAGGCGTGTGTATAGCGACAATTACCGTCTGTGGTGTCGAATGCGTACCATTCAGAAATTCCACTGTAATCGTATCAGACACTTGATACGTTGAGTTCACATTCAGCTTCTTGATAGGATTCTTCAGCTTGATACGCTCATCCCTTAGTATTGACTCTATCACCTCACCAGTAAAAGGTGTGCAAAGTATTGGTGCCGCAAACTTGTTTGCAAGATAAGGTATAGCACCCACATGATCAAGATGCGCGTGAGTTGGAATGATTGCCGAAACCAGGCTCCTCCATTCCTTAAGCATGGAAATATCAGGTATTGCCCCAGCATCAATAAGTTCTTTCACACCAAACTTGACAACATCCTCTTCCTGTGTTATTCTGATATAATTCTCAAGATGAATCCCCATATCAAGGATAAGAACCTCATTATCTACACGGATGGCAGTCATGTTCTTGCCAACCTCATTATAACCGCCTATACTTCGTATTTCAAGAACCATTAGGATAAGCAGGAAGGGATCGTTTTTATAGTTTTTGGGGTTGGCACCCTTTTATCATAACTACAGACTGAATCATAACCGCAGGAAAGAATAAGCCCAATCGCTTCATCAAATCCATCGCCTAGATCTTCCTTCCTATGCGCATCTGAACCCAGTGTTATCTTATCTATGCCCTGCGAGGCAAACAAAGACAGCCCATAAGAGTTAGGATATGGATCACCTACAGGTTGCCTGTATCCTCCAGTGTTTACCTCAAACCCGACATCATGCTTTTTCATGAGCTCCCCGCATTCCTCGAGCATGTCCTTATACACCTCCCATGGAAGACCAGGGATTTGCCTTTTCACAAGGTCGATATGACCTATAGCATCAAATATTCCAGAAGATATAGCCTTTTTAACAAGATCAAAATATTCTACAGAGATTCCGATGGCAACATCCAGGGACACATCATTTATGCAAGGCGCAGCAATCATATCCCCATTCACAGAATGGACACTTCCAAGAACATAATCAAAAGGAAATTTTTCAGTAAATCTCCTTAGTTTTTCCTCATCTCCTGGATAATAACCAAGTTCAACCCCAACACGCAAATCCAATCCAGGGTACTTTTCCCTTGCATTTTCCACTTCCTGAAAGTGTCTTTCCCATTCCTCATCAGTAAGTGCCAGCTTTAAAGAAGGATGATCCTCCTGGTGATTAGTAAAGCAAAGCTCATCTATACCCAGTTGACAAGCCTTTTGACAGTATTCATCCACCGTGCTTTGGGCATCAAACGTATAATTTGTATGTATATGATAATCAAACATTCCTCTGAAGAATCCATTCATCTATTTAAATCATGGCTATACCGATAGAAAAGGAAAGCAATGAGAAAATCAAAAAACTCCTTCATCAAAGGTATTGACAAAAACTCATATAAAAAATCCCCTATCCTCTCAATAACTCATTTTCCACAAATAAAGGCTATACCGATAAAAGAGAAAAGCAATGAGCAATTCTAAAACCTCCGTCATCCTAATACCCCATAATAAATCAGGAGAGACCATAAGTAAAATCACTAGAATACCCAATATTCCTCCTAAAAAAGGCTGATTCCCAGGGTAATCGAATCTCCTATATAAACGCCTAAACCAAGGTACAAAAGAAACTATTAGTGAAAAACTGAAAAGTAGTACACCAAATTCAAGAAAATGAAGAAGTTCAGAGGAAGAACCTATTCGAATATTATGAAGATTCGTCTCATTCTGAGCATTATAATCTGAAGTATCAATACCATACTCAAATATATGTTGTCCATAACTAAGCTCCTCTAAGCCCGCAAAGATAAACAGGATCAAGAACAATAAAGAAAAGAACCTAAAATTCCCTTTTCGATAGCAACGATATTGCCAATAGGCTGCAACAAAAAAGAAAAAGACTGTCAAGAACTCAACCAATGTATTTTCTCCGCCTGGTTGGAACCCAGAAATTACACCAAGACACAAAAGAAGTACATGCCAGACCATAATTAAGCATAAACACCAATCATATAAAAAAGTGCGGGGGAAGGGATTTGAACCCTCGTAGGCACTAAGCCAATGGATTGCTCAGTCATAGCTCCAGGGGAGCTCTTCACTCAATACCCTTGAGTCCATCCCGTTTGGCCACTCCGGCACCCCCGCTTATACAGGAGAAAAAGACCTTCATTTATAAAACTTATCCACTGCATTTAACACAAG
>JAWOGQ010000005.1:0-8574 GCA_046496745.1 Candidatus Woesearchaeota archaeon
CCTGCAGCAGTCCTTCCAAGAAGCCCGCTGTGTATCGCGAATATGGATGATGCGATAGTTGCAAAACCATAGCCACCAAATTGCTTTCCCGCGATAAACATCGCTGCCGATGCAAGCGTAAGGAGTATTACCGGAAGATAGAATGCAGCAGTCATCATTGAATAATCTCCGAAAAGATTCATGACATTGTATATCCATACCTCGATCCTGGAGAACATCCTTGCACCAATAGACTGCCCTTCGCGCCCGTTCCGCAAGGAATACCATGGCTTCCCTTCTTTGAGAGTATCTCCCATGTGCCCGTTCTCAGCATAATTCTCAGCATAACCAAGCCATAACCATGGGTCGATAGCAAGGAGATAAGTCTGCCCGTCCTCATCCTGCATTCGTGCCCTGAATCCTGCTGCAGTGTCAGCAACCTGCTGCTTATACTGCTCTTCATTTTGAGCAAGAAACTCCCTGAACTGTTCCTGGGAGAATTCCTTCTTCTGCTCTTCAGGAAGATTCGGGTATTGCTGCGCAATCTGCTGCTGCGCCATGTTCATGTAATAGTTCTGGACCGTGCTTTCAGCCCATTCATCAGCGATAGGCAGGTATGCAGGCTGCACCCTAAACCAGATCGAAAGTAATATAGGGATAAGGATAAGTAGCATCGGGCCATATTTTTTCACGTATGGCATGATTGACTCAAATTGCGGTGATGTTTTTGATGATGTCTTTGATTGTGTCTTGTGTTCTTCAGTCCTGCGCCTTCGTTTAGCCATTCTGTCACCCTTCTCTAGTTTGGATTCTGATTTATATTAAAAAGGTTTTGGTGAAATATAAGTACCTGGGTTCATATAGCAGGAGCTTCATGAGATACTCGACAGGCCTTTCCCTGTCGCTCTCTTCAATGATCTTCCTGATCCTCTTTTGCCTCGTAAGCCGTATCAGCCGGTCAAAATCCCTCTCAGAAAATCTATCAAGCATTCTTCGTATCATCAGATGCGCCCACAGGTTCCTCCCAAGCCTTTTTCTCCACAATCTCTCATAATCGCCTCCTTCAATGATCGCCTCAGCAAGGCACTCAGCCGCCTGAAGCCCCGGAACCAATCCGCCACCGGTTGTTGCCTTCACCTGTGCTGCCGCATCACCTGCAATATATAAGTTACCGGATTGGGTACGCAATCTTGGATCATGATCAGGGATCATCCCTCCCTGGTATTCCAGTATATCTCCATCAAATCTTTTGAGAAATTTGCGAAACACCCTCTTGTTCCCGATACATCCTATACGCATAACCTCCTTATCTTCAGGTACAGCCCATGCATAATCACCTATGTAAGGAAAGAACTCAACATTATTATCATTCCTTGATCGCACCCGAGCCTGTATCCCTTGCCGCATCCTTATCTTCCTGGGATCGATTCGCCTGCGCACAATGGATCCCGGCCCATCCGCACCTATTATCATATCTGCAGTGTACTCTTTTGTTGTTGTGATGCTATTATCAGATACCTTTCGTACCCTTTCATGTATATAATGGGCTCCTGCATTTTTTGCTTTCCTTGCAATCGCTCTATCAAATACAGCTCTGTCAATAATATGATTGGATCGTAAAGTAAGATCCATCTTCTCATGAGGCGAATGTATCCTCGCTTTCCTTATGGTATTGACAGTCGCTTTCTTCCTCTCGGCCCTCAAGGCCTTGATTGAATCAATATCCCTTGTGACAATACCTGTGCATTGGACAGGCTCTCCTATCTCTCCCTGTTCAAACACAGTCACATCAAACTTTTTTCCGAGGAGAAACGCAAGATAAGACCCTACTGGCCCTCCGCCTATTATGACTATCTTCCCTGCCATGCAGTGATAATAAGCAGAACCTTTAAATATAAGTTGTGGTTACTGTATAATAGTTAAAGACAGTGACTACTCAAGTATATAGACAAACAGAAAACTTTAAATATATTATAACGATTTTAACCGCTACTACTGGTTAAGAAAAAAATTTGGGGGTTAAAAATGGAAGGAAAACGAATAGGGTTGTTAGTTATGATGATTGCAGCTTTGATGCTAAGTTCAACTGCTGCGCTTGCTCTACCGAACGTTGAATACATTAAGATTAACGGAGACAAGTTCGAATCCGGAGACAGGCTAAACATCGTAAAAGGCGACAACCTGGACATACGAGTAAAGATGAACAGCTCAACAAATGAGTCTGATGTGGAACTACAGGCAGACATCATCGGTTATGAGTACAATGACATTGACAGGATATCTGATTCTACACACCTCTTTGATATCGAAGTAGGTGATACAGTCTATAAGAACCTTGAAGTAAGGATACCTGAGAACGCAGAAAAGGATGAGTATGACTTGAGGCTTCGTGTCGCAAGCAGGACAGGTCCATCTGAAGAGTATACTTTCCCTATTAAGCTGGAAGGTGCTCGGCATTCCATCAAGATTCAGGATGTCTTGTTCTCACCTGAAAACGAGGTAATCTCAGGACGTGCTATGCTTGCAACTGTCCGCCTTGAAAACCTTGGTGAATATGACGAGGACAGTGTAAAAGTGAGGGTAAGTATCCCATCCCTTGGAATCTCAGACTCAGATTATATTGATGAGATCGAGGAAGGCGAGAAAGTCACCTCTGAGGAACTTTACCTCCGCATCCCTTCATGCACAGAAGGCGGCATCTATAACGTAGAGATAGAAGTCACCTATGATGAAGGATACGAGACAGTAACAGAAGACTCAACCATCCGTATTGCAACTGATGAGAGCTGCTATGATGAACCTGAAAAAGAGAACAAGTCTGAAAAGACAGTCATCAGTGTTGGTGCAACCGACATGGAAGTTGTAGCAGGCGAAGGCGGCGCAGTATACCCTATCACCATCTCAAACAGTGGTAGTAGAAGCAGGGTCTACAACGTTGCTGTTGACGGAATCTCAGAATGGGGCACAGTCAAGGTTACACCTGGTAACTCAGTTGTGCTTGCAGCAGGAGAGACACGAGCTCTTTATGTTTACCTGAATGCAGATGAGGAAGCTACCGCAGGAGAAAAGATGTTCTCAGTTGAGATCAGCTCAGACTCCCAGGTACTAAAACAGATCCCTCTGAAAGCACAGGTTGTAGCTGGTGAAGAATCAGCAACAAACTGGGAAAAGATAAAGGATGGTTTAGAAGTAGGTTTGATTGTACTTGTCGTGCTTCTTGTCCTTCTTGGACTGATTGTTGGTTTCAACAAGCTCCGGGGAGACAAGAATGATGAGGACCAGACCTATTACTAATTTTTTTTATTTACCATGAAAAGGTTTATTCTTCTTTTATTACTTGCAAGCTTATGTCTTGCAGATTTTTCCGCGACTTCTTCTGATTATGCAGCATGTGCCTGCTCAGACATCCAAAGCACCATAGCAATAACCAACCTTGGCGCACCTGAGATATTTGAACTTGAGACAAGTGGTGATGCTGCCTCTTGGGTGACACTTGCACCTTCAGGCACTTTCATAATAGGCCAGGAGATAATAACCCAGCATATCAATGTCCCCTGTGATGCAGAAGGCATCTATGATCTTGAGACCCAGATAAAGGCAGACAACCGGAAAGTCCTGCGCCAGCAACTCCACATATCCAAATGCGACAATATTGTGGTGACCGCACCAAAGAACATCCCTGACTGCTCAACACTTTACAATCTCACACTTGAGAATCCTCTCACCTTCAGGGAGACATACACTGTTTCCTTGGGAAACGCTTCCCGTGCGCTCCAGCTTCTTCCCGGAGAACAAAAGCACCTATCCTTACCGATTGTTGGCGCAGACCCTGAACTGATTGTCCATGCGCACAAGAACAGCTTATCAAAAAGATTTCCTATCAACAAGTCAATCTGCACACCTATTCCTGATCTTGAATTATGCAGCGGCCAGGTAAGGAGCTTCGATTTCCCTGCAACCACAACTGACAAGGATTGGGCAAGAGTTAACGGCTCCCATGTGATTCTCAATCCTCATGAAACCGGCAACTTCACCCTTGAAGTAAGCCTTGGCGAGGATTCAGTCACCCGCAAAGTCATGGTTAATAACTGCGAGACATCAATCCATCTTCAGGATTACGAGCTCACCAAAGGAAATAACTCCTTGCCTGTCACCATAAACACCCCTCTTGAAAGGGATATTACAATACATGCTCCTGCCTGGGTCACACCAAGAGAATTCACTATCCAGAATTCCACCACGATGAATCTTACAGCCTATGTTAATGATTCTGTCTCCTACGGCACATATCCTATTACTGTGACCTTCGATGATTTCAGTGCCCAGTCAGAGATGGAATACAAGAACAAGTACCTGCTTCCATTATTGTTTATCCTGCTTCTCCTGCTTATCATTATCTTCCTTATCATCTGGAAGATAGGCTCAACCAGAAGAGAAGAGTCCAAAGAGAAAGGATATGCAGAAGAGACAAAGGATACAGAGATCAAGGAGACCAAGCATAAGGCTAAGGAAGAGACCAAAGAAGAGACCAAAGAAAAAAAACCTTGGAAAAAGATCGCAATCCCTATCCTTATAGTCCTCCTCTTGCTGGTCCTTGCAACAATGATCAATGATAAAGTTATAAAGACAGACTGCGCATTTACCTGGGATAAAGGAGAATCCTTCCAGGTGAACCTCTCAGAACATTTCAATGATCCTGACGGGGATAAGCTGTTCTACAGGGTGGACGGTGAACCAGTCTCCATGAATTATACCCTGGATGACTCCATTGTCACATTGGACCCTTCTGCAAACTTTACAGGCATTGACTACATAGAATTCGTTGCAGACGATCGCAAAGGAGGCAGGGTCTCATCAGGAGCAGTGAAACTCTGCGTCGAAGAACCAAAAGAAACTGGTTTTTCTGTCCTCTCCTTTCTTGACATCTACAAGTATTACATCCTCACAGGATTCATCATACTCATCATCCTGATAATTCTTCTCAACATGAAAGACTAGCAAAGGTTCATGTCAGGGTCAGACTCGCATATCTTATCCTGGATGAATTCCTGTCCTCTTATCCCGCAGTAAGGCTCTTCATTTATCACAAGGCAGGGATATTCCTCAATATCATAGTACCGCTTCAGGAGATCCAGGGTGGATATATTCAATGTCATGTCAAACGAGAATATCGCTATCTCTTCCTTTCCTGTCTCTTCATCATCCTTTTTCAGGTCTGTAAGTATGAATGACTGGTCATCGCATTTCTTGCAGCTATCTGAATCTGAGTAGAAATACAGGATAGTATGCTTTGAAAGGTTGCACTGCTTCATCATCTTTCGCATCAGGAGATAGTAAAATACCTCGTTCTCATTGAAGACCTTCTTCTTTTCCAGGTAATACTCATCTTTCTGGAATTCCTCGCTTGCCTGCCTGTATTTCTCTATTGTCTCTCCCAGTTCCCAGACAGTCTTATCAAGCTCCTTTAGCTTGTTCTCGAAAGCAAGGCATGCCATCTCATTGTCATAAGCCTCTGATAAGAGGAAAAAGGACTGCAGCCTGTAGATGTCCCTTGCCATGTTTGCATACTTGTCATCAATATAATCTGTCCGTGATTTGTCCATTATAGACCCCATCATGAAAACTGTCAAAAGTAAAAATACAGTTATGAGAAATGAGAATATGAATATGAGTCTTTTTATCTCCACTTTACTTTTCTTCTTCTTATTACTGCCCATAGTGAACCTCCCCAATATATCTGGTAAAGGAAAAACAGGAACGGATATCCCAGTAATCCTATCTTCCTTTCTCTTACCCTCTTTCGTGTAAGGATTATCCCTGTTACCATCAACAAGAGCGTGAATCCGAACATGGTGATTGCAAGGATATTGACCTTGTTGTAAAGCAGGAAATCAAATTCTATCGCAAAATGCTTCCAGAAATTGAAATTGTTATGCCTGTAAAGCAAGGTCTCTGTTATGAATCTTGATATTGAAAGATATGTGGATGCAAAAAAAAGCCCAAGGCCAAGGAGTATCAATGAATAATGGAATGGTATGAAATAACCGAACAACCCGAACTTCTTGTTGAACGGCACCTTCCTGTGCTCGAACAGGGTAAGTATGGCTCCTGAATACCATCTCTTCCTCTGGTTGTATATCCCCTTGAAAGTATCAGGCAGTTTGGTATATACCTTCGCTTCAATACAGTTCCTTATCTTGTACCCGTGCTCATGCAGCCTGTATGCTATCTCGTGATCCTCTACGATGTTTGTCTCGTTAAAGCCACCTATCCTCTCCAGAGCTTCCTTCTTATAGAGTGAGAAAGGGCCAGGTGTGACAAAAATGCAGTCAAAAAAGGAGAATATCTTCAGGAACAAAGAAAGTCCAAGCGTAAATTCCAGGTCGATTATCTTGTGCAGGAACTTTTTTGGTTTATATACCTGCACGCTTGCTGTGACAGCCCCTACATTCTCTTCTTCAAAATAAGGGAGCATCTTCTCGATCATGTGCTTCTCCACTATTGAGTCTGCATCCATGCAGGCGCAGACCTCGCCTTTCGCTGCCCTTCTCCCTTCGTTTAGGACCGCTGCCTTTCCCTGATTTACCTTATTGTCTATGAACGTAAAGCGGGAATCTCCCTTTATGTTCCTTCTTACCACATCAGAAGTATTATCCTTGCTTCCGTCATTCATCACGATGAACTCTATTTTCTCGTAACTAAGCCTTTTCAACGATCTTAATGTCTTTGCTATCTTTTTCTCCTCATTGAATGCCGGAACTATTATCGTCACGAAAGGCCTGTATTTCCCCTGTCTCCTCTCGAATATCCTGTCTTTATAAACCAAGAGAGAAAGGAAAAACACTACAGAGAAGAAGGTTGCAAAAAACCATACAACATAGACGAGCAAGTTATAAATTGGATTCATTATGTATCCATCTTGATTTAAATTATATAAATATTTGGAAGTGGGGGCACTGGGATTCGAACCCAGATCCGCTGGTTTAGCCCTCTGTAAGTCATCGGATTTCTCCTCATCGCTCCACAAAGTCTGGAGCCAGCTATTCTAGCCAGGTTATACTATGCCCCCTTTTGTTCACTGGGAGATACCTTTCCCTTATAAATCTTTAGATGGTCGCCCACCCTTGTCTTCGTCGTCCCTATTGTCCCTGCAGGAAGCTCCAGGATATATTTTGATTTTTGCCCAGGCTTATAGGTTGTAAAAGGCCTGAAATCCTCCTTTATCTCCACCACACGACCCTCGCTGTCCATGAATGCGACATCGATTGGAAAGAACACGAAGCACATGTGCAGCCCTCGCCTCCTCTCCCTTGAAAAATCCATGAGCAATGGCACAGCCTCTCTTCGAAACATCAGCCCTCTTGCCTTTGAGACTGAATTCTTGCACCATACATAATCCCTGGCAAGAACCTTCCCTGTCCTTTTGTTGGCAATCATTGTGTTATTATGATCTCTCCTGCCTGCTGGATCATGCCTGCCGAGATCAGCTCCTGTATATACCTGTAGAATGTGGCCTTTGAGCAGTACTCATGATCATCAACAATCATCTCCTTCAGTTCTGCTATCCGAAGGTCCCTGCCCTGGGCAATCTCTATTATCTTGCCTTTTATGATATCTTTTTGCTTGCGCTTGAACTTGCGCATGACCTCTTTTTGAAGGCCCTGGGGTTTTTGGGTTTTTAGCGCTCTCAGTTCTTCTTTAAGCTCCTTATTCTCTTCCCTGAGCATTGCTATGAGTTCCTGGTTCTGCCGCATCGAGTCCCTCAGGAGCTCTAGCGTCAGTTTCATCTCTTCCCCCATAGTCTCAGTCTCATCAAGTCTCATATATAAATATTCTGTCTCAAGACTGTTTTGAGACAAAATCAAGACTATAGGCCTTCTCAATTATCTCTCTAAACCCCTTCTAACCCCTTTATTTCCTGTGGAGACAGCGAACCCCTTTATTTCCACTGGAACTTTACTGAGACTCCCTTGAGACAAGTCTCACCCGCCTTGAGACAATTGAAATTACAACTTAGAAAACAACTTAGAAATTAATAAAAGAGACATAAAGGCAAAGGGCGAAATAAGGGATTTATAAGAGGTTAAGGGATTTATAAGGGATCTATAAGAGGTTAATAGATTCAAAGCTTCAATAGAAAGCGATTGCAGCATAACCCACTGCAGTGCTATAATCTCCCAGTATATCCCCTGAGGTATAGTAAGAAAGAAGCTCTCCAGAGCCTGAAACCATCTGCAACCCCGCAATGATCGGCGCCCTTCCGCAGATTGTCGCCCCTGTCCTTGCCACATAGTCAGCAAACCCGTCAGGGTCATTTTGAAGGATGAGATCGATAGCCTTCCTGTCCAGTTCATACATCTTCTCCTTGATATTTTCCCTGAACGGGACATAATCAAAAGAAGCCCCGTAATGTGTGAAATCAGACGATACAATGATCGTATCACCTGTCTCATAGACCTGAGACAGCCTGCGACCCGTATCAACAGGGTCAGAACTCACCATCACCGGAACGATTGGCGGCACCTCCTCAAACATCGCCTGGAGAAAAGGAATCTGCACCTCCAGCGAATGCTCTGTTCCATGCCCGTATTCATC
>JAWOGQ010000011.1:0-27845 GCA_046496745.1 Candidatus Woesearchaeota archaeon
TCTGCGATTGCTTTGAGATTCTTTACAGGTGCGTCTATGACTATCTTTGATGCAGCTGCATGAATCGTCTCTACTGGAGCATTTATGAATATGTGGTTTGCTGCAATGTTTGCAGTCTCTGTTGTCTCGTTTATTATTACGGTATTTCCTGTCATGAGAGCGTTTGCGAATGGAAGGAGGAGTAATAGAAGGAGTATTCTCATGCTATCACGACTTTTCTTTCTCTTGGGCCGTCAAATTCACAGAAAAAGATGCCCTGCCATGTCCCTAGCGCGAGTTTTCCGTCAATAATCGGTATCGTGACGTTTGAACCTATGAGTGATGCCTTGATGTGACCGTCGCTGTTACCTTCAGCATGCTTGTAGTTGCCCGGAGGAACCAGTTTTGCAAGGTAGTCAAGAATATCTTCTTCCACGGTAGGATCAGCGTTCTCGTTGATTGTGATTGCAGCGGTTGTGTGAGGCACATAGACTGTCACTGTCTTTCTATTCTTATCAAGGCTCTGTTCTATTTTTTGGGTTATGTCTATGAACTCATTCTTTGCGGAAGTCTGGATAATGAGAATCATAGATGGGTATAAAATAAAAAAAGTATAATAAACTTTGCTTACATGTCCTTGAAGCCGTGCTCTTCAACCATGAAATTGCATTCACCGTCTGCAAGATTTGGGGCGTCTATGAGCTTTGCGACACGGGAACCTTTCTTTCCTTTTCTCAGGTATATCCTGAAGGTTGAGGCGTGGGCAACCACGTGGCCACCTATTGCCTGGGTAGGGTCACCAAAGAACATGTCAGGCTTTGCCATGACCTGGTTTGTGACGTAGACACAGGTGTTGTAGGTGTCTGCGATCTTCAAGAGCTGATGCATGTGCCGGTTCAGCTTCTGCTGGCGCTCTGCAAGAGTGCCCCTGCCCACGAATTCAGCCCTGAAATGCGCTGTCAGAGAGTCCACGATAAGTGCCTTTATCTTCATGTTCTCTTTTGTCACAAGGTCTTCTGCCTTTTCAGCCAGGAGAATCTGGTGGTCTGAGTTATAGGCTCTTGCAACCTTGATGTTCTTCAATACTCTCTCTGGTTCAAGGCCTGCTCCTTCAGCCAGCTGGATGATCCTTTCCGGCCTGAAGGTGTTTTCTGTGTCGATGTAGATAGCAACACTTTCCGGATCTTCCATCTGGCACCTGACAGCAAGCATGTGGCCTATCTGGGTCTTTCCTGAGCCGAATTCACCAAAACATTCTGTGATCGCGCCTGTTTCCAAGCCTCCTCCCAGAAGTTCATTTAGGGATTCTGAACCTGTGGAGATCTTCTTGATAGTGGATCGGCGGTTCAGGATGTCCTCTCCTGACTCAAATCCCATATTAAGATTGTTCCTTGCAGCGTTTATCATCTTGCGGGATGCGGATTCAGTGATGCCTGCGGCATCCATCATCTCGCCAGGAGATGACACTGCGATGCTCATGAGATTCTGGTACCCTGCTTCTTTTAGTTTTTCTGCTGTTGCAGCTCCTACTCCTGGTAGGTCCTCTATTGACATTTCTTTATCAGCCATGATAATCACCTGATGTTTACCTCTTCAATGGATTCATCCTTTAGCACAAGATACTCGTATGCCTTGTTCAGGGCGAGAATCGCTTTCGGGATGTCATTGAGACGCAAAGAATTCGCATTCTGCCAGTTTCCATCCTTATCCTGATACCTTCTTTGAAGGTTGATGGTACTGAATGAAACGCTTTCGCCTTTCTTGTTTGTCGTGTCGTTCTTCCATATGCTTGCGGAAACAGCTCCCGCATCGAATTTCTTTTCCGGTTTTTTTCCATCTGTCATACATTTCACCTCTTGCTATTCGCATTTTCTTTCACTTCCTTTTGGAAGGAGGTATATGTTGTAAGGCTCTAATCTTTTATATAGGTTGTGCGCCTATGTCCAGTGCAGAATAAGGAAAACTGTTATGATTGCTACTAAGAGGGTGTATTCCATGAATGACCCATTCTTTATGAATCCCTTTATCCTGTAGTTGATTGGCCAGAAGGGTCTTGTCCCTTTATAATTGAGGCTGTCTAGGAGAAGATGGCTTCCGTAACCTAGAAGGAAAGGTAGGGTGAATGCCGGAAAATAGAGGTGGATCACTGCAGCGCAGATAATCATTAGAAGGATGGAGTGGATAGGCCCCCTGTGTTCCAGACCAATCTTGAGGATCCAGGATAGGTATTTGGTTCTTCTTCCGAGCTTTGATTCAGCTGTGTCTATATCAGGGAGAAGGGATGCAAACAGGGTCACTAGTGCCTGGGGAAGGGTGAAGCCGAATGTTAATGAGAGCAGAAGGGCGCTTATTGCATGGGTTTCAGCTCTCATCCTTCAGTTCCTGGTCAGGGTCAGGGTTGCGGTCAACAGAGAATGCCACGAATTCAAGGCGGTCAAACATCTGGTTCTTTTGTGTCTTTCCGCGTACTTTAATAAGTTCTCCAAGGAGATCATTCTTGATCTGGGTAAACTTTTCGGGTTCAGTCCTGAATTGCTGTATCTCTTCCTCTGACTTGTCCAGGAGCGTTGCTGCCTGGTTCCTGAAGCATACTGAGCGGATTGTCTCTGTCCCGTCATCAAGGACAAAGTTGAGGAGATACGCGTATGCAGGGTCGATTGAACCGTGCTGCGGGCAGTTGAATTCTCCATCCTGGGGTTTTGTACGTTTTCCGCATTCAGGGCAGATCTCATAGAATTTAGGGTCGAACAACTGGACTATGTGGCCTAAAAGCTCTACATTCTCCTCGTTTTCCTGGAGCTCGTTTATGTGTTTTCTTGACTGTGAACTGGTCTTTACCTGGATATCTTCTCCTTCAGGGTTTATCTCGATTGTCGATGAATCATTGAGGTGTATCTCCTTGAAATCAGGGTTGCGCTGGTTCTGCTTTGCAAATCCGTTTGTGAGTTTTATGACGTTTCCTTGTTCAATCTTTTTGAGATTGTCTGCCTTATCATTCCACATGACTATGCGGATTGTTCCAGTCTCGTCTGCAATCATGCATGAACCTACCTTGCCTGAGCGTTGCTCGTTCTTGAATTCACGGATCTCGTAGACTGCAGTAACTTTTCCGGTCACTTCCACGTTTCCGGTGCCTGGCTTGATGTCTCCAATCTTTTGCTTGGTGTTCTCGTCCACTATCTTTGCTCCCAGTTCATTTGCTATAATGTGTGCGGCTCCTTCTTTTGAGATGAGGCCTGTGAGTTGGTTAAGCTTTTCCTGGATCTTTGTTTCAATCTCTGATTCGCTCTTTCCTGTCTGTTCAGAGATCATTGTGACTGCTTTATCATATGAAATGTTCATCCTATCACCTGGTGTTTCGGTATTCTGGCATCTTTATAAGTTTTTATGTGTTTTGGCCAAAACCTTTAAATATCACTCGGTATGGTGTTTTTATAAAAGAGGTGTCGTTTATGCAGAAAGAAAGGAAGTTTATTCTCTGGTTTAATGAAATAGGAATTTCAGATGTTCATCTAGTTGGCGGAAAGAACGCAAGCCTTGGCGAGATGCACAGGGCTCTGGTAAAGAAAGGGGTTGCTGTCCCTAATGGGTTTGCGATCACTGCATATGCTTACCGCTATTTTGTGGAAAGTGCAGGGCTTACACAGAAAATCAGGAAAATTCTAAAGGGGCTTGATACCCGGAACATGAAGAACCTTAGTACAAAAGGGCATCAGGTTCGGGAACTTATAAGGAATACTCCTTTTCCAAAGGAGATGGAGCATGAGATATTGCAGGCTTATGAAAAACTATGCAAGCAGTATCGTGAGAAACATACAGATGTTGCTGTTCGAAGCAGTGCTACAGCAGAGGACCTCCCGGATGCAAGCTTTGCAGGGCAGCAGGAAACTTACCTGAATATCAAAGGGAAACATACTCTGCTTGAATCCTGCAAGAAATGCTTTGCTTCACTTTTCACCAACAGGGCAATATCATACAGGAATGACAAGGATTTTGACCATTTCAATGTATATCTCTCTATTGCTGTGCAGAAGATGGTAAGAAGCGATCTTGCATGTTCTGGTGTCATGTTCTCAATTGATACGGAGAGCGGGTTTGAGAATTCAGTGTTTATCACAGGGGCTTATGGTCTTGGAGAGAACGTGGTGCAAGGTGCTGTGAATCCTGATGAGTATTATGTATTCAAGCCTACTCTGAGGCAGGGTTATAATGCTATTGTCTCAAAGAATGTGGGTCGAAAGAAAATCAAGATGGTCTATAATCATGGGGGAAATACATACACGAAGAACGTGAATGTGCCTAATGAAGACCGGAATAAATTTGTCCTGACGGATAAGGAAGTTTTAAAGCTTGCACGCTGGGCTGTTGAAATCGAGGAGCATTATTCCAAGAAAAGAGGAAAGTTCACGCCTATGGACATGGAGTGGGCTAAGGATGGCAAGAGTGGAAGACTTTTCATTGTACAGGCACGTCCAGAGACTGTCCAGAGCCAGGTTGACAGGACCAAGTATGAGGAGTATGTCATGAAGGGTAATGGCAAGCTGGTATGCAAGGGAAAAAGTGTCGGGAATCGCATTGGTTCAGGACAAGCCAATGTGATCAAGGAAGTGAAAGATATAGGCAAGTTCAAGAAAGGAGAGGTGCTTGTTACTGACATGACTGACCCTGACTGGGAACCTATAATGAAGATTGCAGGTGCAATTGTCACGAACCGTGGTGGGAGGACTTGTCATGCAGCAATCATATCCCGGGAGCTTGGGATCCCTTGTGTTGTAGGAACCCTGGATGCAACAGAGAAGGTCAAGCAAAAGCAGAAAGTGACTGTATCATGTGCAGAAGGAAATGAAGGTTATGTTTATGACGGCCTGCAGAAGTATGAGGTCAATACAGTCGATCTCAAAGAGATGCCGCATACAAAGACAAAGATCATGATGAATGTGGGCAGCCCTGAACAGGCTTTCAACCTGAGTTTTATACCTAATAGCGGGGTAGGGCTTGCAAGGGAGGAATTCATCATCAATTCTTATGTGAAGATCCACCCGAATGCTCTTATTGATTACAAGAAGCTGACGGATAAGAAGGTCAAGAAACAGATTGATGAGCTTACCCATGGATACAAGGACAAGAAAGAGTTCTATGTTGAGAAGCTTGCATTCGGTATCGGAAGCATTGCAGCTGGCTTCTATCCACATGATGTGATTGTAAGGCTTTCTGATTTCAAGACGAATGAGTATGCAAACCTTATAGGCGGAACCAAGTACGAGCCGAATGAAGATAATCCTATGATCGGATGGAGAGGGGCGTCACGTTACTATAACCCTAATTTCAGGAAAGCTTTCGGTCTTGAGTGCAAGGCACTGAAGCGTGTAAGGGATGAGATGGGGCTCACTAACGTGAAGATAATGGTTCCTTTCTGCCGGACAGTGGATGAAGGGAAGAAGGTCATCAAAGAAATGGAGAAGCACGGCCTAAAGCGAGGGAAGAACAAGCTTGAGGTATATGTGATGTGCGAGATCCCATCAAATGTTATCCTTGTTGATGAGTTCTCAAAAGTATTTGATGGCTTCTCAATCGGGACAAATGACCTGACCCAGCTGGTGCTAGGGCTTGATCGGGATTCAGAGATCGTTGCTGACATATACGACGAACGGAATGCCGCAGTCAAGGAGTTTGTCAGTTCTGTCATAAAAGGTGCAAAACGCAACAAGCGAAAGATAGGCATCTGCGGGCAGGCACCAAGCGATTATCCTGAATTTGCAGAGTTCCTTGTGCAGTGCGGTATAGATTCAATATCCCTTAATCCGGACACGGTTGTTCCGACAACTCTTCGGATAGCTGCGATGGAGAAGAAGGTCAAAAGGTAAATTTCTTATTTTTCTTATATTCTATACGACAATCCTTATAAAGTTCTTTATCTTACCGATCATTATGCTTGATATAGAAAATCTTCATGTGTCAGCAGGTTCTGTCGAGATACTAAAGGGATTATCCCTTTCTATTGAGGACTCATCTGTCTATGTCCTTTTCGGGCCTAACGGCTCTGGAAAGACTACCCTGATGAAGGCCCTTGTGGGTTTTCCTAATTTTGATGTGAAGGGAAGCATCAAATTCGAGGGGAAAGATATAACAGGGAAAAGCATAGATGAGAGGGCCAGGCTTGGCCTGAACATATCTTTCCAGGACCCGCCTGCAGTGAAAGGAGTCACATTACATAACATGCTCAATATATGCCTGAAGATGAAACCTGAAGAGGATCTGCCGGAGGATGCCCTTGCTATGGTCAAGAGGTTCGGGCTTGTACATCTGCTTGAAAGGGATATAAATGCTGATTTTTCAGGAGGAGAACGAAAAAGGGCAGATATACTGCAGCTAATAATGCTGAAACCAAAGTTGCTTCTCCTTGATGAGCCAGATTCAGGTGTTGATGTTGAAAGCCTGAAAGTGATTGCACGAGAGATTGCAAGGTATGTGAGGGAAAACAAGGCCTCTGCGCTTGTCATAACACATCATGGACAGGTGCTTGATTATCTTTCGTCAAATACTGCGTGCGTGCTTTTGGAAGGGCAGATCAGGTGTTACCAGGACCCTGTCAATATACTTGAGGAAATCAAGAAGAAAGGCTATGTTGAATGTGTCAATTGTCATGAAAAATGGAAGAACTAAAGCGTGTGGGTATTGAGGACAAGGAAAAGCGTTCAGGAACTTACCTGTATGAGGATGATTCTGCTGTCTTGTCTGAATCAAGGGATGAGAATATTGAGATCATGGACATACGCGATGCGCTGAAAAAATACGACTGGCTTTCCAATTACATGTGGCAGGCGCTTGATCCTGAAAAGGATGAGTACACAAAGATCGCCCGCAACCATTACAGGGGAGGATACTTCATGTGGATTAAGAAGGGTGCGCATATATCACTTCCAATACAATCCTGCATGTTCATAAAAGAGGATAATTTCAAACAGGTGGTGCACAATATAGTGATTGTAGATGAGGGGGCTCATGTTGATATAATGACGGGTTGTCTTACGCATGCAAATGTGCATACTGCTGAGCATATAGGGATGTCTGAGTTCTATATCAAGAAGAATGCATATCTTAATTTCACGATGATCCATGACTGGAACGACAAGTCTCTTGTCAGGCCAAGGAGCGCTGCAGTCGTGGAAGACGGGGGTTCGTTTATCAATAATTATGTCCTGCTTGAGCCTGTAAAGGATATACAGACTGCACCAGTGACTTACCTTAAGGGAAAGGATAGCAGGGCTACATTGACAAGCCTCTTGCAGGGTGTAGGAAATTCAAAGGTTGATGTAGGAGGGACAGTTGTCCTCCAGGGCGAAGGCGCGCAGGGTGATATAATCTCAAGAGCCATTGCAAAAGATAATTCACAGATATTTGCAAGAGGGCTTATCCAGGGAGATCATCCTGATTCAAAGGCGCATCTTGAGTGCAACGGGCTTTTGCTGTCATCGTCTGCACGGATACACGCGATCCCTGAGCTTCTTGCAACCACTGAGGGTGCTGACCTTTCCCATGAGGCTGCTGTAGGAAAGATTGCAGAGGAAGAGATAATCTATCTCATGTCACGGGGTTTGACAAAACAAGAAGCTGAGGCGATGATTGTCAGGGGATTTCTGGATATCAATAAACTATCCCTTCCAGAGGCTTTCAGGGAGCGGGTCAAGGGATTGATACAACAGGTCAACTGAATTCTCTTCTATTGTAGTAATTTGCTGCAATCACTATCCCTATGAGTATAAGAATAAGGAGGCTTAGAATGCTTCCTATGATGATGAGGGGTATCCTGTTCTTTTGCAGGTAGCGGGTCCATTCATTGATCTCTTCTGGCTGTTCTGGTGTGCTCTCTTTTGAGCTGATAAGATAACGGCAGCTCTCAACTGTCTTCTGCAATAATTCTTTTGCTTGTGTTGCCTGGTTGTTCTCTATCATATCCTGGGCGCGGGTTATCTGCTCGTTTAGTTCAAGGCATTCTGGGTTTGAGCTGAGCAGGTCACGGACGAATTTAACCTCATTGTTGAGACTCTCTCCTTCAAGAGGGGTAATGGATACGATTGTGAAGTCCATCACATCGGGTTCCTGTGCATGGGCACTGATGTTTATGCTTATTGAGCTTGCATCCTCCCATGAGGCTTCTAACTGGGTATCATGGCTTTCCTGGGATGCCAGGTTTATTGGGCTGCTATCGTATGCGAATTCAACGCTATCATTGCTTCGTGCATCAAGTGAGATCTGCCTGAGGGTGACATTGCCCTTGTTTGTGAGGGTGAGGGGAATTATGACTGAATTGTTATCTGTCTTGATTATTCTTCTGGGTGTTATGAGTTGAAGGTATTCTGGTTGTGTCACGTTCTTCTCTTCAGGGAATGGAACTATTATCCTTTGTGTCTCACCACCACCGCCACCTGTGTTTTCAGGGGGTGGCTGGTCATAGGTGTCGATTACTGTTATCGTTATATTGTTTGATTCGATGCTTGCGTTCTTTGGATCAGTTGCCTGTATCCTGAAATTTGCCACACCAAACCAGTCTGTTGAAGGGGATAAGCTCATACGATTCTCATCGTTGATTGATATGCCGAGGTTCTCGCTGTTTTGTATATCTATTATGGAAAAATTGAGGGTATCATTGTCCTTGTCTGAGAAGTAGTGGTCAAGGTCAATCCATGGCGATATGTCGTATTCTTCCTTCATCACGAAATCAGGGATCCTCATGTTGAGTACCGGGCGGTTGACTGTTGCATTGCTTATTGTGAGGGCGTACTGGATATAACGGTTATCCCAGTGATAGGTCATGTTCTGAGTGCGGTTTTCCTGGTGGAACAGGCTTTGGTTTGATAATGGGTCAGACCATTGTGACCATGCATTTGCGTCGGGTGAGGTGCGCGCCTGGACTGTGGCTGCTGCTGCCCTGTTTAGTTCTATCTCATTCACTTGTATCTGGCCTGTGAAATTGAATGTCATGCGATCCATTGGTGTGGGAGGGATAGTAAGGGTCTGGTTGCCGTTGCAGTCGGATGAAAGAAGATGATACGGTGTACCGTTGAACATATATGAGATGTTAAAACTTACAAGCTGGCGTGTGGAGATTGATATGTTGCGGATGAAAGCAGTGGTATTGAATCTTATAGAGAGGGTTGCAGGTGACTCTGCCTCCCAGTAGGTGAGAGGATTGTCATCATAGGTGGTTGAGACGTTGTTGAAAGAGCTTGCAGTGTCTGATGCGTTGCGTTCTCCTATGATCTCAGAGGTATGGTTTGCCCTGAAGGTGTATTGGATGTTTCGGAAATCTGGCTTCAGGAGATAGGTATTCTGGTCAAGAGTGTCTTTTGGTTCTGAGATGAACCTGCCATCTGCTGCGTTGAATGAATCGTTGAATGAAACATTGTGGGATGTGCCTTCTGTAGGAAGAGGGACTTTTCCGAAAGTTGGAGGGCGGTTCACATCAATGACTGTTATGTTCCATATCGCATGGCTTGCTGTGACGTTGTCAGAGACTGTCAGGTTGAGTATGTGTGTTCCTGAGCTTGAATAATCAAAATAGATTGTGAGGTTTTCTGTTGAATATTGTTTATCATATGACCAGGTGGTGAGGATGGTGTCGTTCTCTTTGTCTGAGCTGTTGTGCATGAATGTTATTGTGGTATCCTCGTAGGTTGTGAGATTTATCCTTGTCTTGTTGGTCCAGTTGCCATGATAAACCTCGTGTATCACAGGAGGTGTGTTGTTTTCCACCTGTATTGTTATCTGGTTGGATGTGGTTGTTGAAAGGGAATCGTTTGCTATGAACGCGACAGTGAGGTTTCCTACGAAATCTGTTGCAGGATGAGCTGTGACACGTGAGTCGTTGAACAATAGTGTCATGTTTGTTATAGGTGTGTGATTGAAATCCATTGATTGGTTGCATGCGTCAACCTGGTAGAAGAAATCTTTGAGGTCAAGTATCTCTTTTACCTGGTTCTTCTTTATTGTGATATTTGGGATGCTATTGTTAAGTATAGGGGGGATGTTATTGTCCAGTACTGTGAGGTTCCAGGTTAGGGCTGTTGAGAGGTTGCCGTCAGAGACGTTCACGCTAATGTTGTATTGGCCTGCGGCGCAGAAATCCGGTGTGAATGACCAGTTCTGGGTTGTTGCGACTGGATTGTTGTTGATTGTCCAATTGTAGAAAAGGATGTCACTGTCAGGGTCATGGACTGTTATGTTGAAGTCCTGTGTGTTGTTCTCTAAGATTGTATGGTTCAGGGGAGGTGTAAAACTTGTTATCTCTGGTGGCTTGCTCACGTTTATTATATGGTACATTACTTTCTTGTAGGTGGTGTTGATGCCGTCTGTTACGCTAAAATTGAGTGTAAGGTTTCCTGGCTGGTCTGGTGTGAAGTTGAATTTACCTATGGTGGTGTTCCCAATCGTCTCTGTCCTTATCGATGTGGAGATATTGAAGAGAAAGGGTGACACATTGAATGAAAGCAGGTCTCCGTCCTCGTCATATGCTTCGATTGTTATTTCGTAGGTCTGGTCTTCTCTTAATGAGTTGCCGCCTGTCCTGTTTTCCAGGAGTGTAAAGTAAGGAATGTCGTTTGTGTTGGTGATGTTTATTGTGAGTGTCGATGTGTTGGTGCCACCGTAAGGGTCTGAGGCTGTGATATTGAATTCATTCAAGCCTACTTCTGATTGGTTGGCTGTGAGATTTATCATCAAGGTATTGTTTTGTATCCATGAGGATAGGTTATGGAAAGTAAGGTTGGTTGTGAAGTTGAGAGGGTCATCATCCGGGTCTGTTGCCTGTATAGTGAAATTGCATAGGTAGTCCTCGCGGCAGATGACAGATTTGTTGCTTATCAGAGGGTTATGGTTGCTTGTGATATTGAATATCGCGGTTGTTGAGTCATTGAATTCTCCATCAGATACTGTCAGGTTAACCTTTGTGAGGCTGACATTGTCAGGGGTGAACTGGACAAGCCCTGAAGACTGGATGTTGAAGAGGCTGGTGTTGTCCCAGTACATATGAGTATCATCAAGGTCAAGGTCTTCTACATAAGATGAGAAATCAACACTGAAGCTTGTGTTCACCCTTGGGTTGAATACAGGCAGAGGCTGCCATTGAGGTGGGTTGTTTATGTCTATCACTTCAAGGTTAAAGTTCTCATTGTCTCTTGCTCCTTTTGAATCCACAACAGTAACCTGTACTGTGTGATTTCCCGTGTGGTTGTCCATGAGTTGCACTTCTAATCTGGCACTGGCATTTCCAGTCTTATCGATTGTAATGACATTGATCCAAGAGATGTTTGTTGAGAATGTGAGGTTGTCTTCAGTGTCAAGGTCTGTTGCGTTTACTATGAGCTGGAACAGGTTGCCTTCTGTGTCTGTTTGGTTGTCTATGGGTGTGAGTACAGGGATGTGATTCCTTTTGACTTCTATTGAGATGTTCGTGCATGTGGTATTGATGGAATCGTTTGCGCAGACATTAACTGTGTGGTTCTTTACTTCTGAGGGAATGGTATCTATGAGTCCATCTGTTGTGTTGAATACGCTGCTGTTTGAGGTGAATGTGTGGGTATCATGCGGGTCATTGTCTGTCAGGTAGTCGTTGAGGTCTAATGTGAAATGAGCGCCTTGTGCAGTTGTCTGGTTAGGTATGGGAAGGAAGACAGGAGGATTGTTGACGTTATCCACGATTATTGTTATGTTGTTTGAATCAGTGGTGGTGTAGCTGTCGTTTACCCTGAAGCTCATTGTGAAATTTCCAAACCAGTAATCCTCAGGGTTGATGGATACACTGTGGTTTCCATTTGTCCTGTCTATGGTGATGTTTGCTTCAGGAACTGCATTGATCATCGAATAGGTGAGGTTATCCTGGTTATCTCCAAAACATTCTGTGTCAGGGTCAGTAAAGTAATCCTCTAGAACCAGAAAGTCTTCCAGGTGTTCTCCTTCATCAAGTGTTATGTTTGCGATTGGGCCGTTGAACTCAGGAGGGCGGTTGGTGTTGTTTACGGTTATATCCCATGTGTATGCGTCTGATTCGTTATCTTGATCAGTGATATTCACTTCTACTGTGTGGGTTCCTGCTGTGCAATATCCAAAGTCTATGCTGTATTGGCCTGAGGTGGAATTTGTCTTGTTTATCAGGATGTTGTTGTGATACCATGCTGTCTCAAGGCTGTCTCCCCAGGGGATGTCTATATCAGATTGTGTGTAATTGTATTCAAAATCCTGGGTTGTTCCCTCTGCTATTGTTAGAGGTGAAAAAGGTTCTATCCCTCTTAACGAAGGGGGGTCATTCACATTCTGAATTCTGAAATTAACTCGTACCATGCTAGCTTCTTCAGAAGGTCCTGAATCCTCTGCGATGATATAGATCGAATAATTCTTCTTACCATTTTCATCTCCTATATCCTCATTCGTGGGGGTGAAATTCATGATTGCACTGGTATCATTATAGTCTTCAAGCTCAAAGGATGGAAAAGTCTCGCTTTCGTAGCTTCCATCTTTTGCAACCAGAAAATTGATAGGGTAATCCTCGTCAGGGTCCATGGCATGGATAAAATAAGGTGGTGTGGGCTGGTCCTGAGTAAGGATGTACCAATCACCCCATTCCACATTAGTGAACTGAGGTTCAGCTGCATGGATGAGGGTTGCAATCATGAGTAATAGTAGTATCCTTTTCATCTTAGCTTCCTGAAAATCTCCTGTATGTCGTTATAGTATTCTTTTTTCTTCTCCTGGCTGGATTGTCCATACAGGGCCATGAGCTGTTGGTATTCCTTTCTTGCTTCTTCAATGTGATTTATCCTTATGAGCTCATTTATGTGTTCTATCTGCAGTTGAAGCTTGTCCTTGTCTTTGGTTGTAAGTGCAAGTTCCAACTCGTGATGGAGATGATCTATCTTTTCCTGGTCGATATCCTTGTCTGCGTACTCAAGCTCTGAGAGTTGTTCCAGGAGCCTCTTAACGTGGCTTTGCTTTTCTGGCGGGAGATGCTTTATCTTTTCTTCCATCTCTTCATAGGTGAGTTGTTCTTTGGTGTCAAGTGTTTCCTGGAGATGTTCCCTGAATGTCTTTGAGACATGCTCGATTGTAGGCTGTTTCTTTTGATTCACCGGTATATCTTTTACTATCGTTTTTTTGTGGGATATTATGACTGTTGCAATAAGTGCAAGCAGTATCAATGAAGTGACTGTTCCTATAAGCATGACATGCTCTTTCAGATTGGCTGAGATGACTGCTGCGGGTTCTTCAAGGACACTACATTTTGGACATGGTCCTCCGCAATCCACACCTTGTTCACCCTGATTCTGTATTCCGTCGTTGCATGTCTCGCAAGGCTTGCATGGTCCTCCGCAGTCTATACCTTGTTCTCCCTGGTTCTGTATTCCGTCATCACAGGTGGGACAAGGCTTGCATGGCCCACCACAGTCTACACCTTCTTCACCTTGATTCTTGATCCGGTCGTAGCAGGTGTAGCAAGGCTTGCATGGTCCTCCACAATCTATTTCTGTCTCGCCCTGGTCTAGCTTTCCGTTCTGGCATTCGGGAATATAAGTGCATCGCCTGTATTCGTATGGCTTTTCCTCATCAGTCCCGCATTCTGCAAGGTCGTAGCAGATCCTTGTGGAAACATTAGACCTGTTACAGTCGCTCCAGTCGCCGCAGAACCATACTGGTTCGCAGTCTCCGCCTCCTGTTTGGGGCATGCCTCCGCCACCGCCTCCAGCTCCCCCGCCAGAACTGTCTCCTTCTGAGCCTTCTGTCTGGGTCTGTTCACCTTCGGTGACTTCAAGAGTGATCCAGTTGCTGGTGTCATTCTCGCCTGCACGGTCTTTCACATGGAAGCGGACCTGTTCTGTGCCCATCCAATCACGGGGCTGGGAGAAAAGGGCCTGGGTACTCTCTTCATCAATTGTCACGTCAATCGCATGGAAGGGTGAGGCGTATTCTGCTGAATAGGTCAGATTGTCATCCAGGTCAGGGTCCTCTGTATAATCATCAAGCCTGAAGGCTGCCCGTATCCTGTTCTTCTGCCAAGTCTGGTTTGGAAGAGGGCGGGTGAATCTTGGTGGCCTGTTCCTGTCTAGTACCTGGATTTGCCACTGATGGGTTGCGCTGTAATGGCCGTCACTGACATTTGCTGTTATTGTGTGGTTGCCTGCGGTGTAGTAATCCGTCTCCCATACAAAGGTGCTTGAACGGTCAGTGTACTCTGTGTCTGTTTCCCTTGAGAGAAGGGTGGAACCGTCATACCAGGATATGATAAGGTCTGTGTCATCTGAAGGATCACTGTTCTCCCTTTCAAAATCCCTGTATCTTATGAAGAAAGTCTGGTTATCTGTCTCATTCAGGGTGAGGTTTCCTGACGGGGAAAAAGTGGTGATTGAAGGGGGATGGTTCCTTATTGATATGTTGAGTTGATCAGGCTTGATTGTCAGATGGTTGGAGCAGCCGCTTTCGTCGGAGACATACCACTGGATGGGATATGGATTGTTTCTCGTGTAGGTGTCGTCAGTTGTCAAGGGTACTGTGAAGTTGATAAAACCATGGTTGTCAATTTCTATGTGTGAATCAAGGGGATCGGATGAGTATGCATTAAAGCTTGCGTTACAACCTTGTATCTGGCGGGTCTTGTTCTGATGTATCTCGATTATCCTTTCTGTGCCTTCAATGTTGAGATGAATCCTTGCCTTGTCTATATCATCTGAGAACTTCATGGACATGTTGGTGAAGGGTTGGCCTACTTCTATCACTTCGTCTTTTTGAGGATCTGTTGCGAGGGTATTGTTCATGATTATCTCCTGAAGGTCAATGGAAGAGTCCCACCAAACACTCATATTGGTGAGTGAGACACTTCTTCTGCAGTGGTTCTTTACTGTCAGATTTATGCCGCCTGATGTGTTGATCTCGAGACAGCTTTCCCTGCAGTCAAGGTCTATGACGTTGAGATCGCACTGGTAAGGTTCTCCCTGGTATAAAGTGTCGGGACAATCGTGGACCACCTGGGGAGGATGGTTATAGCAAAGGGATACGGAGCCGGTTGAGACAGCCTTGCCAGTAACCTGAATATCCCTGGTGCTTATGATGGTCCAGTTGAGTGTTACGGATGATATCATAAGCGCGATTGCCAGGGCTGCAATAATATTGTTCGATATGTGTACTTTCATTTATATCGCAGTAGTATCTGACGGATACCTTCCCTGGCAATCTCAGCCTGGTTGCTGAACAGACCTGAGTCTATCAGTTCTTCCATCTGTTTCTTCATTTCTTTTCCTACACGGATATGAAGGAGGTCTGCCATTCAGACTATATCATATTGATATATTTATAATTCTTTCTATGAGGAGGATTAATCCTTTGGTATATCATATTGATATATTTATGATACATTACTGGTATTCTTGGGATTAGGGTATGAGAAGGGGGAGGTCTTTGACTGTTCTGCTTCAGAAGTTGCTGTTCACACGCAGGTATATCTCCTGGCCTGGCTGGAGATTATCACCAACATAGGCATGACTCTTTGGGTCCTCTACAAGGTTCTTGTATGTTTCTTTTGTGAAAAGGCCAGGTTCAAGGTCAGGGTAATTATCTCCTGTTAACTGGTCTTCATAATCAAACTTACGGATGATTTCAGCAGGATGATCTCCTTTCTGGACAACATAACTAAATATGGTCTCTTTTCCATCACGAACCTTTGCGAAATCATGATAACGCTGTTCTGGGCCTAGTGCTTCCCTGTTCTCATGGGTCTTTCGGACATAGGGTAGCAATCTATCTGAGCATGATACATTTATATCATAGGCTGCCTTGTTCTCGATCCATAACCTGAATGTACGATGGGCATCTTTTGGGTGGTGGTTTGCTATTGCAATATATTTTGCGATATTTCCCAGGTTCTCTTTCCAGTTATCATTAAGATGTCTTATCTGTCCGCTGTCCACTTTTCTGAGTGCATCGGCTATGTTGTTTATGGCAAGCAGATAGGCTGCTTTGTGATGGTCATCGCCTTGGATATCTTCCAGTTCTGTCGGTATCTGCATCTCTTCGGGGAGAGCTTTTGATATGATCGATGCTCCAGTAGCGTCGTATCTGCCGCTTTCTCCTATGACGTGTTCTGTCAACTGGTAGGGACCAAAAGAAAGGATATCATCTCCTAAAGAAGGGATACAGTTGATGAATTCCGGGCCTGCTTCTTCTACAAGTATCTCGAGAACAGCCCTGTTCTTTTTTCCATCATAGGAAGGCATGAGCTCAGTCATTGCGTAACTTATCATGTCTTTTGCTGAGATGGCACCAGCCATCTCTTTTAGTAGCCCTGTCCTTTCCGGATCCAGGGGAATGGCTTTTAATCCAACTTCTGAAGGGATGTGTCCGATGGGCTTGTGCCTGCGGACAGTTTCCCAGTCAATATTCTGGTAGGTCTCTTCTATGATATTGTCGATTGAATCCAGGTATTCTGGGAAAGTCATTTTTTCTGTTTCCTTATGGTCATAAGAGGCAATCTTCTCTTCATAGAATCCTTTCAGTTCTGGTGTGCTATTGAGCTTCTTTTTCCACATCGAATTGAGCTGCTTGGTGAAATCGATGCTTGTATTGAAAGGGACTTTTCCGGTGATTCCTGTGTAATCTGAGAAAAGGTTTGCAAACTGTACACCAGCAAGTTCGCCCATGTCAAGTTGTTTCTTCACAGGAATATCTAATGAATCTAATATGGTGGGATGAATTGGGAGGTGTGAATCGGAACTATATCTTGAAAGGGGAATATTCTCTATGTTTGGCTCAGGGATCCTGTTTTGAGTTGCGTAAGGGGTAAGTGCTACAATGAGGAGTGCAGATGCAATGGCTTTCTTGAGTGGCTTCATGAGGGCGAGGGAAGCTTTCCCCTATTTAAAGGTTTTGCTTTTTACCACTCCTCAGTTACGAACTATAAATATCATAATTAGTTTACTTCGGGGTGTTTGCAGAATTGAATAGTGAAAGGGTTGTATCTTTTGATTCCTTATGGTCAAGGATTGGTCTTTGATAGGTCTTGAGGGGGCTTTCTTTGTGCTGGTGGATCTGTTTTGGATTGTAGTCTAGAAGTTCTGGGATTAATCGCTTTATGTAGGTGCAGTCCGGATCGAATCGTTCCTGCTGTCGCCAGGGATTGAATATGCGAAAGTATGGCTGAGCGTCGCATCCTGTTGAGGCAGACCATTGCCAGTTGCCGTTGTTGACTGAGGGGTCATAATCGATTAGTTTAGTTGCGAAATATTGTTCTCCCCATCGCCAATCGATGTGCATGTCCTTTACAAGGAAAGAGGCTGTTATCATCCTTACCCTGTTGTGCATGTATCCTGTCTGATTGAGCTCACGCATCCCTGCATCAACGATCGGAAAACCTGTCTTTCCTTCGCACCAGAGTCTGAAGAGTTTTTTGTTGTTCTTCCATCTGATGCCCTGGAATCTTTTCTGGAATTCCTTGCCGAATACATAGGGAAAATGGTAGGCTATGTGGGTGAAGAAGTCGCGCCAGTATAATTCCTGGGTGAATGTTTCTGGTGTCTTCTGCCAGTAGCTTTCCCTGATTGAGATTGTTCCGAACTTGTGATGGGCTGAAAGGAGGCTTGTGTTTTTGGAGGGCATGTTGCGGCTTGTCTCGTAATCAGCAGGTATATTCTTGAGAAGCTTCAGGCCGTTGGTCCTTCCTCCTTTGATCAGTAGTTCTTTTCGCTTTATCTTTGGAAGGGTTCCTTTCTTTGAACTGAGGTTTTTTGGTTTGTAGGTATCAGGTCTTTTGATGGGGAATCGTGCAGCGTTCCTGTAGAAAGGTGTGAACTTGGTGTAGGGGGTATTGTCTTTCTTGAGTGCTATCTCCGGCTCCAGCAGAAGGTAGTCTGCATAGGAATGGAATGCGATATCTTTCTTTTCACAAATTTTCTGGATATCTTTGTCTCTTTGTATTGCGAAAGGGGTGTAGTCTCTATTGACAAAGACTGCATCAAATCCTTTCAGGTTGTGGATTACTTTTGTTGGCTCTCCCTGCATGACTGTCAGGGGAATCTTGAGAGCCTCCAATGATTCGAGCATGAACTGGAATGCATTCTCACTGAAGTAGGGATGAGCTTGTTGCCTGGGGTCGAATATGAATGCGCATGTCACTTTTCTTGAGAGTCTTGATGCTTCATTGAGTCCTGTGTTGTCGAAGTCTCGCAAATCCCGCCGGAATATGAAGAGTGAGTGGTTGTACATCATAAGAAAAAATATAAACACCTTAATCTTTTTTGTCATTATGAATATACTAGTGATACTTGGTCATCCTGATAAGAAGTCATTATGCGGGAGCCTGATGAAAGAATATTCCAGGGGTGCAAGGTCAAGCGGTGCAAAAGTCAGGGAGTTGTCCTTGGGAGATCTGCGTTTTGATCCTGTGCTTCATAAGGGTTACAAGGAGATCCAGGAACTGGAGCCGGATCTGGTCGAAGCCCAGAAAAGTATTGAATGGGCAGATCACCTGGTTTTTGTGTATCCTAACTGGTGGGCAAGTTTTCCTGCTATCCTTAAGGGGTTTTTTGATCGGACAATATTGCCTGACTTTGCATTCAAGTACACTGGCAAGTATACGTGGAAAAAGTTTCTAAAGGGTAAATCTGCTCATCTTATCGTAACGATGGGAGCTCCTGCCTTGTATTATAGATGGTTGGGCTCACCAGGAAGTAAGGTGATGAAGGCAAGCCTCAAATTCTGCGGTGTCAGGCCAGTTCGTTCAACAGTTTTTGGTTTGATAGAGTCTGCTTCAAAGGAACGGGTGATGCGTATAAAGAAAAAAGTCTGGAAAAAAGGAAAAAAATTACGTTGATTATCTCTCGTTGATCTGTCTTCTCATATCATAGAAATCCCTGGCATCGCTGATTAATCTTGCCAGGCCTTCTTTTGTGCCACTGCTTGAGTAGAGGCTTTGGGGACCATCACTCAAGGCATCCTCTGGGTTTGGATGGGCTTCGATCATCAGGCCGTGGGCTCCGTGTCCTATGGCTCCAAGTGCAGTGCTGTATACTAGGTCTCTTTGTCCTGAGGCGTGGCTCGGGTCATAGATTATTGGCAGATTGCATCGCCTTGTAAGGACTGCAACGTCTCCGGTGTCAATGCTGTTTCGCGTGTATTTGTTGTCAGTCCCTTTTATCCCGCGCAAACAGAGCATGACGTTTTGAACATCACCTGACAAGAGGTATTCAGCGCCCTGAATGAATTCTTCCAGGGATGTTGCTGGTCCTCTCTTGTAGAGGATTGCCTTGTCGCTTCCCTTAAGATTGTCAGAGAGTGCTGTGAGCAGGTCGTAGTTCTGGCAATTACGGGCACCTACCTGGAACACATCCACATCATACATCAGGTAGAGTTCTATATTTCTCTGATCTGTTATCTCTGTCACTATAGGAAGGCCGGTCTCTTGTTTTGCAAGATCGAGCATGCGCAGACCTTCTTCCTTGTGTCCCTGGAATGAATAAGGGCTTGTGCGAGGTTTGTATGCGCCTGCCCGAAGCATGTCTGCGCCTGCTTTTTTCACGTCTTTTGCAGCCTGTATTATCTGTTCTTCACTTTCTACTGCACAGGGCCCAGCTGTTACAAACAGGCGTCCGTTGCCGATCTCTAGTCCGTTGTTCTTAACTATACGGGTAGCGTCCCTGTACTTTCTTGATGCAAGCTTGTAGCTGTCAGCAACAGGAATGATCTTCTCTACTGCTTCCAGTTGTTCAAGACGTTCTTTTGAGATGCGTGCGATGTCGTTTGTTGCTCCTTTAACTGCAATGACTGGAAGCTCTTCTCCCATAACAGTGCGGTAATGGATGTTTGCCTGCGTTTCTTTTGCCAATTCTTTTAGCCGGTTTGTTGCTTTTTGCATATCTTCATCTGTAATATCATGTTTCATTTGGATTATCATACTATCACCTTTGTTTATTGATTGTTATTGGGCTTATTGCTGCCAAAAGTGAAAGTATCTAAAGAAGTAGAGAGACTGGATTGAATCTTGACAACTATCTCGACGACATGGCCGTTGCTTTAGTCTTTTTTCTTGTCTCATATATTTCACCTGAGAAAATGAGGGTGCCAGCGGCACAGCTACCAAAAGAACTTGAATGAGATAAACTGTTTATTTGGCATACTTAGTGGTAGGTGTTATGACTATATAAAATTTTTTGATTTTTCTTAGGATAAGATGCTGAAAGAAGGATAATACCCGGGTCTTAAGCAAGATTTTTTAATCAAGATGAATTCTATTCAGAGATGCTAATCGGAATCGTATCAGATACGCATAGCAATGAGGAAAGATTCAGGAAGGTGCTGGATATCTTATCTGATTGTGATATGATCATCCATTGCGGGGATTGGACCAATTCAGCGATTGTTGAGATGTGCAGGGGTCTTGATGTGCATGGGGTTCATGGGAACTGTGACTTTAACCTGAAAGGCCCGGTGAAATTCCATGAGCCATACATTGACCTGGAGATTGATGGGATACGTATAGGGGCCTGTCATGGGCATGATTCGCGGTTACCAGAATTGCTCGAAGCAGGATTTGATGTTGTTTGTTCAGGGCATACGCATCATTCAAAGATTGAGATGGTAGATGGTACACTTCATATAAATCCTGGCAGTCCTGCAAAACCTAGGAATGGAGCAAGTTGCGCGGTTTATGATACAAGAAAAAGAAAAGGAAAAATAATCCTTTTATGATACTGCGTGCTTTACCAGGACATTTGCGGTCTGTTCTTCTTCGTAATCATAGGTTGCTTTTATCCTGATAGGAGTCTGGTAGTCGCTTTGAGTGCTTACTTCCTGGGTGCAGCTTACCTGGTGTGTCCTGTCATATAGCCTGACATAACCGCTTGTGTCGTCTCCTTCACTCAGGCCTGAACATTTTAGTCCGGAGCCAAGCTCGCTTGAGATTTCAAGCCATACCTTGTTCTCGTCCACTTCCTGTTCTTTTGAGCACTCAGTCTCTTTCTTGAATATCTCTCCTGAGCCGACGTGGGTAACTTTGAAGGTGAAACCTACCTTGTTTCGTGCTCTTGGATATTCCTTGAAATCTGTTATGTGGACAGGAGCGCCTGAATTGTAGACCACTTTTGGTTCGTTCACGCTACAGACACCTTCTTTTGTTGTTTCAAGGTTGTTCTCCCTTACACAAATGTCAGCTACAGCGGTTGTCTGGTAGAGATAACAGACATCAGCCCTGATAGGATATTGCTTGTTCCCATCCAGTTCTTCCTGCCTGTTAAGATCATCGAATGTGACATATACCTGTGGGCCTTCAATTGTGCCTCCTTCAGCGTTCTTTTCAGTTGCAAGAAGATCCTCTTCCGGGTGCTTCTTGAGTTCTGATTCGCTGACACCGAATTCTGAGGGAAGGATTCCGCTGAGAGTAACCAATACATTGTCGCTTGTGACGGTGTATTCTCCTTTGTTTTTCAGTGTGACTGAGACTTCAAAGGGGTTGCTTCCGCCGTCATATACCTCTTTAGGAGGGCTCCCTTCTGCAAAATTCACATCTATACCTTTGACGCCACCAATAAAAGGGTCTGTTCTGGTTCCCTGTTCCTGGTCGCCGTTAGAACATCCTGTAATCACAATCATCAAAAACAAGAGCATTAATACCTTTTTCATTATCTTAACCTCCTATGCCTTTATTGGAATAAACCTTATATAAAGTTTTTGATTAGGGAGTGGCAATTATTGTCACTGGCCTTGAAATTTCCTGACGGTAACCGTATTCGAGCTCGATCCTTAAAGGTGTTGTATAGGCGGGTCCGGCAAGGCCTGTGACTTCACAGACAAAATACCCGTGGCCATTTATAAGTTTTAATTCTCCGTTGTCAAGGGGCCTGCATGTCCCTCTTATATCTGAGTTTGCAATCTCTACAGCTGTGACAGTAACATAATTTATGTCCTTGTATTCGAGACCATCAGGACTATAGGGGCTGCAGCTTGTAAGATGCGAGTAGCCCTGCTTGAACACTGTTCCTCCTCCTACATTGTCAACATGAATCTTGAATTTTGTCCTGCCTTTTAGTGGTTCCATCTCTATTGAGCTTACTGCAACCGGAGCGCCCTGGGAACCTACTGATGGATTGATTTTTGAGTCACAGGCTTTATTCTTTGCAGTAGTGGAATAAGGATCAGGGTCTATGCATACAGTTGGTTCGGCTATTGTCTTGTAGCTGTAACATGCTGTTGCGACCAGATTGAAATCATACTTGTCTATGTTCCTTGCATCCAGACTTCGTATTGCCCCATCAAACTCAATAGAAGAGAATTCACCTTGGTTGTTGTACATGCTTTTTCCTTCAAGATCCATCAGCCTTTTTCCTTCGTTTACACCAGTTATGATATTCTTATCAAAACCGCTGAGATAAATCTGGCTGTTGGAGCCTGTCTCAAGGTCATGGGCCCCTTTGTTGTGGATTTCGATCATCGTACTGAATTCTTCATCATCATAGATCTGGGAAGGGGGCATGTTTGGCATGAATTGCATGTAAAGTCCTTGTGATCCTGATCTGTAGTTCTCATCAGTATCTTCGGAACGGTCCAGCGTACATGCACTGAGTAAGACTGTAAGAAAAAGGGTCAATAATAGTATTTTTTTCATAAGAAGAATTTAATAAAAAGAGTTTAAATATTTTTCGTCTAAATGCCAGAAAGCTTGCTTTCAATCATCTGAAGTTCGTTTTCCAGTTTCTCAAGTTCTGATTGGACTGGTTTTTTTGCTTTCTTCTTTTCTTTAGGCTTTGTCTCTTTTTTAGGTTCTGGCTTCTTCTCTTCTTTTTTCTCTCTATGAGGCAAGTGTCTTAGCTTGGTTTCAGGCATCAAGGTGTTAAGTTTACCTAGAAGATGGTTGATCTGCTGCACATCCTGCTTGAGTTTGCTGAAAAGTTCAACTTTTTCTTTTCTTCCATGCTTTAATTTCTCGTAATTCTTGAGAGTTACGATTGTACCTTTTGCTGCACTGAGAACTTCTTTCTGCAAATCCTTTGGGTCTTCAATCCCTATGTAGTAGATGTGCTTTTCGTTTTTACTCCTATCTTCCGGGGCCATAATCACCACTCTAAAATGCTTCAGGTTCGAACAGTGTGCGATCAACGAACTCTATCTTTCGTTCAACTTCGTCCAGTTCGTTTGTCCATGTCTCGATCTCGGCATCCTCGGTATTCTTGAGTTCATTGATCCGAGCAAGCGTTGTTTTTGATTCTTTGATCTTTGCTTTTACCAGTTCGATAACATCCAATACATCTTTGTATTCATCAATCTTAACGAAAACTGGTGCATCTTTTTGAGTCATTTTAGTATCACCTACTGCTTTTGTTCAAAGAAGGTCCTGTCAATATAATGGATCTTCCGGTATGTGTCCAGAAGCATCTTCTTCCATTTCTCATACTCCTTGTCCTCTTCGACCTTAATCTCATTGAGGCGCTTGAGTATCTCATCACAATCTTTCAATGAGGATTTCATGTGATCGGATGCTTCCAGAATTGCTTTGTAATCTTCAATCTTCGTGAAAAGAGGTTCTTCTGATAATTTGATCTCTTCCCTTCTTTTCTTGATCTCTTTTGCTCCAGCCATCTGCTTGCTTGTAAACTGGGACTGTTGTTCAGATTGCTGGTTGTAATCAGTTTCCTGTTCTTCTTGTTCAGAATTAAATGCAAAGTTCTGGTCCTGCATTTCTGATTGCGGGCTTTCAAATGGTTGCTGGTTTTGGCCTTCAAATTGTTGGTCTTGTGTAGTTGTCTCTGCGAAAGTATCCTGCGAAGGTATATTTGATTGCTGATCCTGTTGTGCTCCAGAAAAATTACTAAAATCCTGGGGGTTCTGTTGATCCATGCTTCCCTGTTGTGCAGGAGCAGGTGGTATCTCTCCAAAGTTGTCCTGTCCTGTTTGATCCTGTTGATTCTGACCTAGGTTTGGAGGCGGGGGAATTTCCATCCCTGTGTTTTGAGGTTGTTCCTCTTTTTTTCCCAATAGTTTGCTCATAAATCCCATACTACACCTCTGAGGTATAGCTACCTTCCCTTTTTTTAATACTTTTCGAGCACTTGCGAATAGCGACAGAATATTTCTCCTCGTAGTAACATTTTTATAGTGTAATGTCAGTCAAATTCAAAAAAAGATGGACCAGGCAATCAAAGGCAAGGATGTATGCACCAGGGTATTCAAGATTATAATTGAATACATAAGGGAAACCAAGGGTGATGAAGCACTTGTGGATGATGTCCTGAATCGCATATCCCTTTCTAAGGAGGATTATCAGAATGCAAACCATTGGGAATCACGTGAACAATTGCTTGCTTTGTTTGATATCGTTAAAGAGATGTTTAATGATAAGGATATCCTTTTCTCTATAGGCCAAAAATCAATTGATTTCAAGAAAGTGGGGCTTTTGCTTTCGATCCTGCGTCCGATGAGTGGGCCTGAAAAACTTTACAATCTGGTTCCCCAATATGACAAGAAGTTCATGAGATATTCGCAGTTCAAGATAATCCATAGCGGGGATCATTTCATAACTTATCAGATGTTGTTTAGTGAAGGATATTCTCTTCTGAAAGAGGATGTGGATCTTATCAAAGGAGTTCTTAGTGCGTTGCCTACTATATGGGGTTATGATTTTGCTGAGATAACCGAGATCGAAACCCATTACGAGGAAAGGCGGACAGTCATCCGGTGTGACTGGAAGGAACAGTAAAATTTATAAGTGCACCGTCAGTCTTAGCATGCATGGCGGCCGTGGTGTAGCCTGGCAGCACAAAGGACTGTGGATCCTTTAGGGCGAGTTCAAATCTCGCCGGTCGCCCTTATAGAATTTCTTTTTCTTCAAGTACTTCTACAAGTTCAAGGACCTGCTTGTAATAGGCCATGACAGAATCTATTGTAAGCTCAATGTTCTCATCATCCACTGTGAATGTGGTTGTGACATTACGCCTGTACTCGTTTACGCTTGTATATTCTGATATGTTAAGTTTTCTCAGGAAAAGATAGAGGTCCATCCCTTCGTTGATGATCCTGCTTTCTGCAAAATGTTCCTTGATTATTTTTGCCTGCATGAGTGGGACTTTGGTAGTCTCAATCTCAGATTCTTCATTTATGTGGTCTACAATCCCCTGGCTTAGGTATTCGAATGCTGCAACAAGCCTGTTGACTACGCTTTTTATGACGTCACCTGTCCGGGTGTATTTCAGGCTAACATAGATTAAATGGTCAACTCTCTTCAACTCTTCTTTTGCATAGTATGTATTCTCATTCATTTGTCACCCTCCGGATCTCTTCGATAAACTCCTTTGCTTTGCTGAGGTGTTTCTTTATCACGTCTGCGGTTATTATGTTCAGGTTGTAATCATCAGAGCAGATTACCAGACGATCTTTTTTTGTGAATTCAATGGCACTTTTCTGGTGTGCCACCAAAACCTCTCTTAATTCATAGATTGTATTTAAATATTGCTCTAATTTAAGTCTTGAGGCTGTATCCCCGAATATACTTATCTTACCTTCCAGGGTCTCAGGGAATTTTGGAATACGCTTATATTTTCGCTCATGGTATAGAAGCGCTGAAATCCCCTTGGTGAATGCAAGAAATGTATTTTCAAGTCCTGAGAGGAGAAGCCGGGAATCTCCTACCGTTAGGTAGGTCCTGTTGATAAGATATTCTGCTACGCTTATATTTTGAAGAGCTTCTTCAATCAGTTTATTGGTTTCCATTAGTCAGGTTCAGTATGGCTTCCGCAAGATCTCCACCGGTTTCTTCAAGTGCCTTGCGCGCATCTGCTTCTTCAACCTGGGCCTGTTCCATCACTGTCTGGACATCCTCCTCAGAAATTTCCGGCTTAAGTTCCCTTTCTTCGGGTTCGCCGATGACCTGGTAGGTCTCCTGGCCCATCATATTGACTTTAGTGACCTGGGGATTATTGAATACAAGCTCTTTTTCACCTGTCCTGATGATCACTTCCTGGGCGTCTATCTCGTTTTGAGAGACTCCCATCTTCTTCATCATCTGGTTCATCTTCCTTTGATTCATACCCGGCATCATCCTAAAATACCCTGTCCGAAAGTGTGCAGTGCAGCAAGAATGATCATCACCACTATGCATAGGATGATGACATGTCCTGGAGAAAGTTCTATCTTGCTTTTATAGTCATCAAAATATCTTGTGATACCTGCTGTGCTCGATGGCATGCTTACTTTATCGTTTTTTCCCATTTTTCCAAGTGTAAGGTAGCAATAAGCCGCCTTCTGTCAGGCCCGAACAACTCTTTTGAGATGCGATGGCCTGCCTTAGCATTTAACTGAGCGCATTTCACTTGCACAAGCCAAGGGTGGCCTTTCACCTTTTCCCTTACCGTCGTCAGCAGGTTATCTCCCATACCGTCACCGGTTGGTTCGCTGCATCATCCCTGATAAGGGGAGTATTTTTTCTGCGCCATTGCCATCCTTTTCAGGATCTCTTGCGAGTGGCATTTACTGTGGGCGGACTTTCCTCATGCATACGATAGCTAAGTTGCTACCTTACTAAGAATAGGATTGTTTTTTCTTTTTTAAGCTTTTTGTAAAATAAGGGCAAAAAACGATTCCTGTCCTTGTGAGACCGGGATCTCTTCAATGACCTTGAATCTATCATCCCTGAGATCCGCAGGGTTGCGGGTAAGGAGGACTGCTTTCTTGCCAAGAACGTAATCTAGCTGGTGGAATAGTTCTGTATAGATCTTCTGGATCTCTTTTGGGTTCTTGTGCCTGGACATCTGAGGTGGTACAGTTACCACGTAGTCAATCTCGGTTTTTGAGTGCTTGGTATCGAGCCAGGATATGTCCACCCTTGAGAAATTCAATGCTTTGTGTATGCCTGCAATCTTTGCATTCTTGTTTGCAGCCTTTACATTCCTTAGCATGCTATCATACCCGATGATATTGGGTTTATTGTCCTTTTTTTGGTCCTGTTCCTCAAACCACTTATCAGGGTCTTTCTTGAACTGGGGAAAATACTGGAAGGCAAGATGGTCCTTGTTGAAGAAATGCGGTGAAAGGCCTTTAGCATAAAGGGTGCTTTCTATGGGGATTATCCCGCTCCTGCTGAATGGGTCAACAAGGGTCTCATTCCCTGTGAATCCTGCAAGCCTTGCAAGGCCATAAGCAATTGTACCTTTTATTGCAAGCCTGTTCGTGAAAAGCATGTAGCTGCGCTTGCTGAGATCTATTCCTGCAAGGTCAATGCCTATGGTGCAGGTATTATCCCGGAGGTGTATGTGAACAGGAAATACCGGGTTGTCAAGATCAACAGGTGCTTTGTTCTCTTCCTTGAGGCGGGCACCAACCCTTTCTTCAACATCTTTACTTGAGAAGGGGTGGTCACCATAACGGGTGCATCTTGCTGCAAAGGAATCTGTCAGCCATTCTGTCCTGAGGGAAACCTTCTCGATATCTTCGAGAGTCTCAAATTCAAAATCATGAAGGAGTGCAAGGGTCTTATGGATAGACTGGGCTTTATAGGTAAGCCTGCAGGCTTCTTCGAATGATGTGTCAAAAAGAACGATGGATTCCTTTTTTTCAGAATCAATACCCAGGATTTCCTTTATTTCCAGCTGTGTTACGGTTTCAAGGCCTGGGTTTGTTATGGCTGCGAATCTCATTTTGCAACCTTTGCAGTTGTGGCTATCCTGTCATCTGCAGAAAGCCGCATGAGCTTGACTCCCTGTGTGTTCCGTCCTATGACTGGTATGTTCTCCATGGATGTGCGTATAGCAAGCCCTTGCTGGCTAATGAGTACGATGCTGTCATCAGGGGTTACAGAATTTATGCTCACTACCTTTCCTGTCTTTTCTGTCACAAGCAACAAACAAACA
>JAWOGQ010000069.1:0-16872 GCA_046496745.1 Candidatus Woesearchaeota archaeon
TTGAAATATGTTATGTGTACTAAAAAAGGACCTGTATAATCTTACCAGTTTTTCAAAGTCTCCATCCTTAACATCTCTTATCATATAAACACAAAATGAATCCGGATATATAAATTATTTCAATTTAGATATTGATGAAAGTAGTAAATCATAGATTATCCCAGAGAGGGTGGCTTAATCGTATTGTTTTATTTCAGAAGCAACATTGCAGCTTCAAATTTTGGCTTAATAAGTTCTTTAGAATTCTCAAAATGAAGATGTTTCCATTTTCGCTCTAACTTTTGTCTTACAGAATCTTTTGCTTCACCCTGAGTCTGATCCTCATATAGAAAAGCAGCTTTGAAGATGCCTGCTATATTATCAAAATTACTAATAGCATCAGCTTCAGCAATTATCTGTTCTTCGATGCTGTCTCTCCCATTTTGCTGAGACCCTCTATGATTCAAGATGCATTTTTTTACGAGTTCAATCTTTTCTGCAGGATATTGGAGTTCTTTTAATTTTTCCTCTGCAATCTTTGCTCCTGTAATATGATGATCTTTGCGACCATGAACAATCGATCCGATATCATGCAGCCAGGCAGCAATCAAGACTACTTCTTTATCTCCTCCTAATTCATCAGCAAGTTTTCCTGCGTATTCTGTCATTGGGATAAAGTGGAAAAGAAAGGGTTCATATCCATATCTACTGCTTGGTTTTTTGCATTCTTCCTCGACAAAGGCTTTTACCTCATCAACAATATCCATGAGTGATGTAAAGGATGGGAATTTAATAAACTTATCGCAAGGCACGTATATCTTTCCCTGTAGACCTTGTAATGATATTACTCACTCCATTCCTTTAATAAAGACCTCAAGGGATTGACAATGTCTTTGATGTTCTCATATTCAATCAAAGCATCAGAAATTCCTCTTGTTGTATCTTTGATTTTTGTTCCAGTCTTCATGATCGAGATTATTCTCTTACCTTGAGCAAAAGCAATTCCTGCTTCAATTGCCCTACCTGTAGGCTTGTGAGTCATATCAATCAATAGGACATCTGATTTTTGTATCTCTTCTTTTGCCCTGTTCATCAATTCTCCTGGATCATCAAACTGTTTTTGATAATTCTCGATGTCCCTGATAAAACAAAAATCTTCAAAACCACTCTCTTTTATCAAGGAGCAAAGCAGTTCAATCTCTTCTCTGTTTTTCCCTTCTTTAAATGATGCTGTAATAAAAACTCTCATGATATCAATTGAGCAATAGTCAAATATAAATCTTTGGGGGACTACATGCTCTGTCTATCCTGAGGAATCATTGGTTAGTATTATTTCTTGAATATCTTGCTATGACTATGCTTGGGGAGAAAGCTTTTTAAATGCGAATATTTACTGTAAAGAATGGTGATTGGAATAGAATGGAAAATTACTCAACACATGAAAAGGGTACCAAAGCTCAATAACCCTGTACTTATAGAAGGGCTTCCCGGCATCGGAAACGTTGGAAAGATTGTAGCAGACTATCTTATAGACAATCTGAAGGCAAAAAAACTTTATTCATTCTTCAGCCATTCATTCCCTCATTCAGCTTTCATAAATGAGAATAACCTTGTCGAATTGCCAGAGATAGCACTGTATTATGTCAAGAGGCAGAAGAAAAAGGATCTCCTGATTCTTGCGGGAGACATACAGCCAAATGATGAGGAATCATGCTATTCTTTCACTGAGATGCTTCTGGGTATACTGGAGGAATTCAACACGCAGGAGATAGTTACCATAGGAGGTATAGGTCTTGCAGATATTCCTGAGGACCCACAGATTTATGCTACCGCAAACTGCCCGGAGATAATCAAGCGATACAAGCGCTATGGGAAGATAGATGATAAGGTATATGGTGTGGTAGGGCCTATTGTAGGAGTTACAGGTGTTCTTGTTGCAATGTCTGAGCAGGAATCAATCGCACTGCTGGCAGAAACTTTCGGCCATCCGATGACTTTGGGTATAAAGAGCGCTCAAAAGATACTTACTATCCTGAAAAAGCGTTTCCAGTTCAGGGCTAATATGAAGGACCTTGATGAGGAGGCCTTGAAGGTTGAGAAGGAACTTGTGATGCGAAAGGAAGAGATGATGACGCAGCAGGATGATACCCAGAAAGTGGATAGCGTTTCTTATATAGGGTGATAAGATGATACAAAAGATAATCCCACGGGAAATATTAGATTCAAGGGGTAACCCTACAGTAGAGGTTGATCTTACAACAGAGGATGGTTTCTTCAGGGCTATGGTGCCAAGCGGGGCTTCGACAGGGATCCATGAGGCACTTGAGCTTCGGGATAAGGATGGGCGTTATAACGGAAAAGGAGTACAGACTGCGGTGAGCAACATAAGAGACACAATTGCTCCGGCATTGGTCGGAAAAGACCCTTGCGATCAGAAAGGGCTTGATGAGCTCATGCGCAACCTTGATGGTACTGATAATAAGTCAAAGCTTGGGGCAAACGCGATACTTGCGGTAAGCATGGCCATATGCAAAGCTGGTGCTGCAGCCAGGAAAAAATCACTTTTTGAACATGTTGGGGATTTAGCAGGCAATTCGTCCTTCACTTTGCCGGTGCCGTCATTCAATGTACTTAATGGTGGAAAACATGCAGGGAATGGTCTTGCCATACAAGAATTCATGATACTTCCTGTGGGGGCTGAGACCTTTAAGGAAGCATTGAGAATGGGGGCTGAGACCTATCATGAACTCAAGAAAGTCATAGCTGAAACTTACGGTATTGATGCAACAAATGTTGGAGACGAGGGAGGTTTTGCACCGAACATAACAGGCACTAAAGAAGCTCTTGACCTTTTGCAGCAATCAATAAAGAAGGCAGGATATGAGGGAAAAATCAAGATAGGCATGGATTGTGCGGCTTCTGAATTCTTCTCTGAGGGAAGATATAATCTTGCATTCAAGACAGGAGAGGATATAAGGGATACTGAAGGGATGCTCGCTTTCTATAAGGAGATTCTTGCAAGCTACCCTATCATATCAATCGAGGACCCATTTGACCAGGATGACTGGGAAGCTTATAGCAGGTTCATGGAGGAAGTAGAGGTACAAGTAGTAGGTGATGATTTACTTGTCACGAATCCTGAAAGGATTAAGGAAGCTCATGAGAAGAAGGCATGTAATGCATTGCTCCTGAAAGTCAACCAGATAGGATCAATAACTGAGGCAATAGATGCATGCAAGATCGCTCAGAGCTATGGATGGAATGTGATGGTAAGCCACAGGAGTGGTGAGACAGAGGATAGTTTCATTGCAGATCTTGTGGTGGGACTTAATACAGGACAGATAAAATCCGGAGCGCCCTGCAGGAGCGAAAGACTGGCTAAATACAACCAGCTTCTGAGGCTTGAAGAGGAACTTGGGCCCAGGGCCAGGTACGGAAATGTTTAGCAAGAAAGAGATCAGGCGCCAGAGCGCACATATTTTCTTTGGACTTGTGATAGTCCTTCTTCTTGATCATGAGATCATCAATGGCTATGCACTTGCGGGCATCTCTGCTGTAATTATCCTGCTTTCGGTTGCTGCCACAAAAACAAGATTACCTTTGATGAAGTACATTCGAAAGATTCAAAGGAAGAATGAACAGGAAGGGTTACAATTCAAAGGGATGATTTTCTATGCGCTTGGCTGCACGACAGTAGTCTTTATTTTCCCTAAAGAGATAGCGCTTGCCTCGATCATGATACTTGCTCTGGGTGATTCGACTTCAAGGCTTGTGGGACCACTGGGTTATCTCAAGTATCCTTTCAATAACAAGCGTTTTCTTGAGGGGATTGTTGCAGGAGCAATTGTTTCAACCATAGGTGCATGGGCTTTTGTGGATATCATCCCTGCAATGATTGCAGCAAGCGGCGCAATGATAATAGAAGGGATCGATATGAGGGTCAATAATTATAAGATAGATGATAACCTGACAATACCTTTGATTTCTGCACTAATCCTTTTTCTGATTTAGCACATAGGCAAAAGAATAGCTCTGATCAAGATTCATTATTGGATATTTCACAGAGGAAGTATTCTTTTCCCAGTCTGTGATCAGCATGCGTTCAAGGTCTGTATCCAGGTTCTCCAGGTAATCCCTGTCAAAACTTGCAATCCCCTTTATTCCGGGATATCTTTCTATCTCTGAGGGATTATCATTCAACAGGTATATATCGTGATTTACATAGTGTTCTAGTCCTTCAGGTTCTCCCACGTATAATGCAACCCCACCCAGATACTCAAGGGTGTTTTTCACTGCCTGGGGGTCGTCTTCATGAGAAAAGACTACTGCAAAATCATTGTGCTGGATGCCCTGGAGATAGTTTTTCTTGTGCTTATTGCTGAAGAATTCATTGACTTGTTCATCCATGGTTTTGGATTGTTCTTGTACCTGCTGGAAATTGATCGATGTCTGTTGTCCATGATAGGGATTACAGTACCGGAGTGCGGTACTTGCCACCAGAGCAATACCTGCAATCGTTGCAATAGTTGTTAGTTTGAAGGACCGGGAATCTTTTGAAAAGCTTTTCATGGAGGTAAGAAATAGATTATTCTATTTAAATCTGTTTATTCTTTTACTACTCTGAGGTGTACAGATGCCTTAGACAGTGATACTACTTTATAATAGAAAACTTTAAATATTCTTAAGAAATAATGGGTTTCATGGGGGCAATCAAAATATTATTACTGGAAGCAATCAGCATAATTGCAACGATATTTATTATTTTTAGGCTTGAGACATTCACAACGCAACTGGTCCTTATAGCAGGATTTATCATTATTGGAATCATGGGACTCTATGGTATGTTCCGAAACAAGGCCTGGGGAGCGGGGCTTTCTGTCTTCCTGTTTGCTGCATTAATACTGGATCTTATGTACCTGTTCTTTATAGAGGGCGCTGATCTGACCATGGCTGTTGCATTTTTGGCGGCATTGATAGGATTCATCATCTCAATATCCATTCGACCAAAAAAGGTAAAGAGATACGATTTCATGGATAAACCTGAATACAGGACTACACAAACCATCTCTGCACAAAAGAACCAGAGAACTGCAAGAAACACAGCGAATAGCACGAAGAAGACTAAGAAGACAGCAAAGAAGAGTGCAAAAAAGAAGAAGACAACTGCCAAGAAGACAGCCACTAAGAAAGCAAAGACCACAAAGAAGACAGCAAAGAAAAGTGCAAAAAAGAAGACTAAGAAGAAGAGTAGCAAAAAAACAGCTACTAAGAAAAAAACAACAAACCAACCTACTTCGTAGGTTCTTTCTGTTCTTTATTTCTAAACTGGTCCCATATAACTAAAGCAGCACCTATTGTTATGGCTGAATCTGCGATGTTGAATGCTGGCCAGAACCCGAAATCTATGAAATCAATAACATAACCAAGAAAGATACGGTCAATAAGATTACCTATGGCGCCACCAAGAATTATTGCGATACCATAGTCCTTTACAGTATTTATATAATAAGTAAGCACTGCAACTACTGCTATTGTTATAAGTATGAGCAGTATACGATGGCCCTGGAGTATTCCAAATCCTGCACCGTAATTCTCCACGTAGTTGATAGTGAACAAGCCCAGGTCTATTGGACTATCAAGAAATCTTATCAATAGCTTGGTTATCTGATCGACCAAAACAATAAGTGCGGCTAGGCCGTAGAGATACTTTACCATCCTTTCCTTATAGAATCTTCGAGCATATTTAAACGTTGGTTCATGTTATCAATCATTGCCCTTATCGTATCCAGCTTGTTTATTATGATGTCGTCCTTATTCTCATTTGATTGCCGATCCTGAAGATCTTTTTGAAATCCTTTTTGTGAATTACCAAAGGGGTCATGTTGTGTTTGATTATTCTCAAAACGCTGTTGAACTGAGCCTCTGGGTCCCTGGGAAGGACCTTGTGGTGCATTAGCGAAAGGATCGCCTTGTTGGTTGCCTCTAAAAGACTGGCCTTGGTTTCCAAAAGAACCTTGCTGGCCTTGGGAAGACTGGGAACTGAAGGGATCCTGAGAGAAGGGATCAGCTTGAGAAGAATTACCGAAAGGGTCGCCTTGTTGGCCTTGTTGGTTGCCTCCAAAAGGGTCACTCTGTGGAGGATTACCGAAGGGATCACCTTGCTGATTGTTTCCAAAAGGGTCGCTTTGTGGGGGATTACCGAAAGGGTCACCTTGTTGATTGCCTCCAAAAGACTGGCCTTGGTTTCCAAAAGAACCTTGCTGGCCTTGGGAAGGCTGGGAACTGAAAGGATCCTGAGAGAAGGGATCAGCTTGAGAAGAATTACCGAAAGGGTCGCCTTGTTGCCCTTGTTGGTTGCCTCCAAAAGGGTCGCTTTGTGGAGGATTACCAAAGGGGTCACCTTGCTGATTGCCTCCAAAAGATTGGCCTTGGCCTCCAAAGGGAGCTTGTTGATTCTGATTTACTTGCTGTGGATTGGGAAAAGAGTTCTGACCAGGTGGCTGAAAACTCTCCTGAGATGTGTCATGCTTCCAAAACTTGATCTTATCAAAGACACCCATATTTACCCCTTTTTATATGATTCAGAAGAGTTATATTTTATAAAATTTTGCTTTTTGGTTGCGTGTTGCGTGGTCCTTTTTATTGAAAAAATATAAAAAGACATAGCCCCAAAAAGTACTCATGAAAACTCATCTATTCTTGCTGCTGCTGATCCCTCTTGTATGCGGGGATATCCATGAAGAATTTAATAACAAGGAAACCTTTGATCTGGAAGGAATAACATATGAGATACGTTACATTCCTGATCAAGATATTGATCTTTTACAGATAGTAAGCAAGTTCGGGAAGATTGTCCTTTCAGAGGATGAATGCGAGCAATACGGGCAATACAACTTCTGTTTTGAGAGATGGGTCCCTAAACTGGAAGACATGGATACCGAGATACCTGAACTATTACGTGACAAGGTTGAGATAAAAGTCACCAAGACATGTGACGAGGATTGCATAGGGATTGCAGCGCATTGCCGTTTTGATGAGGATTGTGATATGCCTTTCTGCGTCCACGGGATTTGCGCTTCTGCCAGGCACATCTGTGGTGATGGGTATTGTGACAATGATGAGGAATGCGTTGCTGATTGTTCATATACTGTCAAAAATGCAAGTCACTTTGTTATACCCAGCAATCTGGACTGGATAGAGATACCTGTTGAGAATGGGAATTACTCTGTCATTGTAAAAGGAACATATGAGATGGATGAGAATCATCGCGCGGTGAGTGCAGAAGGGATAGATGAGCCAGGTTACCCGCGTGAAGAGCTTCCTAAGGGAGCCCTTATTGCAAAACTATGCGGTAGTTATATGGTTGTGAATTCAACTCTGGAGATAAACAATTGTAATCTGCAGATGAGGGTGAATGAAAAAAGGCTTTTTGATAATAAGGGAAACTTCACTGTGGAACTCAAAGGATCGGATAGTTCAGGAAACAATACAGGTGTCTCGGATACAGGTTCAGTAGGGGCATCAGAAAATAATTCAAAGGAAGGCGAGATCCAGAATCCAGAGAATAATCCAGAGAATAATCTGAAGGAGGATGCAAGAGACAGTCCAGAAGATGCTTCACTCAATGACCAGAATCATGAGAGCCAGGGTCAAAACCTAGTTGATCCATTAAGCCAGTATTATCTTGAGATCATATTTCTCGTAATTATCTTAACAGGGTTTATTGCATTCATAGTTTATATGATCAAGAGATTATTTTGATCAGGAACACAACATAGAACAAAAGGAGAAGGTATCCTTCCCATCGGGTCATCTTGCGATCCTGGGTCATGAAAAAATAAAGCACTGTTGCCATGAGCATTACAGGGAGAGAGAAGTAAAGCATTTCTTCTGTTATAATCAATGTGGAGAAAAGCGCGGGGATACCCATGACTGCAAGGGTGTTAAAGATATTTGAACCCAATACATTCCCAACAGCAATCTCAGGGTTTCCTTTGCGGGCAGCCTGGAATGTTACCATGAGTTCAGGCAAAGATGTGCCAAGGGCAATCGCAGAGACTGCAATCAATTCTGTTCCGATCTGGAATATCCGGGATATTTGTATCACAGATTCAATTGTGAAATGGGCGCCTAAGAATATGAACACACCGCTTACTATCAGTATGATGGTCTCCTTAAGTGGTTGACCATCTTTCTTTTCTGCCTCTATCCCCTCGGTCTGGAAGGTATATGCCAGGTATATTACAAGAGCGATTAGTGATAAGATACCTTCCATGGCTGTGAACTGCCCGTCCCAGGCAAAGATTGTCAGAAGAAAAGCAGAGCCTACCAATAAGGGAAGGTCCACATCAAGGATACGGTGCTTTATCTTAAAGTTTTTTCCAATGACTGCTGCAGCACCTAAAACAAGGAAGATGTTTGCTATGTTTGAACCCACCGCATTTCCGAATACTATCTCTGATGAACCTTTATAGACCGCAAAAAGGGAAGAGATAAGCTCAGGAAGGGATGTACCTACTGCAACAATTGTGACGCCTACAATAAATGAGGGTATACCAAAATGAATACCTAATCTCTCTGCTGATTCCGTGAAATAATCAGAGGACTTGACAAGGGCTGCAAGACTGGCTACAAAGACTAGTATCCATAGGAGTTCCATAAGAGAAAAATTAATGACTGGGATTTATAATGTTTTCTCTAAGTCATAGACCCGTGAACCCATACCCATCTTTTCTGCATGAGCTATTATGCCTGTACCATCCACACCAGTAACTTCCTTGAATACATCTTTTCCGTTTGCTTCGAAAAGGAGATCATAGGCTGCCTGATCGATTGCAACTGGGTCTGTAGAGGCTATCACTCCAACATCCTCTGCAATGATCTCTGAATCACTCAGGCAATCACAATCACGGGTTATATTTGTTATGAATGTGACATAGACACAAGACTTGCCTTTCACACATCCTGCGGCGTATTCTGCACATCTTTCCTGGGCTTCTTGAGAGGTTGCTCCATGCCAGGGAACCTTGATTGTGCCATAAGGGCAGACAGATATGCATTTTGCACATCCTATGCAGTTATCGTTGATATGGGCCTTTTCATCTATGTCTATTGCTTCTGCGGCACAATTGTCACGGCAGATACCGCATCCTATGCAATCATCACCTATGACAGGCACGATCTTGGAGTGCATTGCAAGCTTTCCTGCGCGGGATCCTCCGCCCATGCCCAGGTTCTTGAGTGAACCACCAAAACCAAAAAGGATATGGCCTTTGAAATGTGATATCACAACCATGGACTCCACATCAGAGATCTTTTTTCCAATCAGGACTTCCCTGAAATGATTGCCGTCCACACTTACTTTCTCCTCGTCATCTCCATTCTCTCCATCAGCTATGACTATAGGAAGATTTAATGAGCCAAACCCGTGCTTTTTTGCGATTTTAACGTGATCTGTCGCATTGATTCGCATACCCCTGTACAAGGTATTAGTGTCTGTAAGGAATGGCTCCTTGTCTTTTACAAGATCAATAACGGGCTTGATGTTCTCTGGAGGCACGAAACGGGAATTTCCTTTCTCTCCGAAATGTGTCTTTATCGCTACTGGGCTCTTAAGATCCTTGATCGCTTTTTGTGTGATTGTCTTGATCGCAGAATCAGATATTGTTCCTGAAAAATATACGGTTGCCATGATATTAATGAAAAATAGAGGATTACTTAAATTTTAGGATTAAAGATCCTTAAGTGCTTTTTTTATCTCCTGTACCAGGCAGGGGATGTCTGAACCGGTATTGATTATCCATTCCAGTGCATTATTGAGATGCAGGCGTGCTAGTGTAGTGTTACCCTGGCTCTTGTAGATATATCCCAAACCTATGTGAGCAAGTACTGATTCGGGGTCATTATCAAGTATTGTATTGTACAAGTCTATTGCTTTCTCATATTCATTTGCAAGTTCCAGCTCCTTACCATATAGTTCAAGAAAATAAGGGTATTCTTCCATTGTCTCGAGGATATAATCTATCTTCTCATCATGCTCAAGTGCCATGAACTCATGCTCCCGGGATAGAAGGATCATATCATCTTTTTCCTCTTCCTCAAGGTTCTCTATATTCAATACTTCTCCAATATATGTTTTCTTGTTCTTTACATGAGAAAGATACTCCTGCATGAAAGCGTGTATATCATGATCAGATAAACCCAACTCTTCCATGGCAGAATTCAGAGTGCTCTTTATCCGATACCTCAGATAAGAATCATGTCCCCTGAAAGCATTGAGAATGTCCTTTTGAGAGATATTCTCCTTATGTGCTACTGCCCTGATTGTTGATTCTACTGCGGATTTTATGTCCTGATTCATTTTAGGTGTCCTCTTTTATCACTAATAGAATCTGAGACCTGGATATCGCATATGCGTGCGCTAACAAGGACTGCAGCTTCAGGAAATTTTCCTTTGCGGGCTATTGCCATGTGATTCAGTTTGAGTGCAAGTTCATGAGGGATGTTATCAATATGCTTTTGGATGATTCTATCTGCCAGAACAGAGTGTCCAAGCAATCCCCCTTCTTCACTCAATTCAGGGATTCCTTTAAGGTCGTAGGCTACTGCACGGCCTAGTCCTGATAAGACAGAACCTGCACGAATCAGGTCGCAATCAAGGGATTCCCTTTTTGCTATTGTAAGGGAGAGGTTCATCACGTTGAGTGTATGTTCAAGAAGGCCGCTGCGATAGTTGTAATAATGGATGCTTGCAGGCGCGCGGCTGAAACGGTCCATCAGATCATCATCCATGATGGTGTGCATGAAATCCCTTATCTGCTTATTCCCGATTGCCTCCAGGGCTTCACGAAGTTCTGAAAGCATTTCTTCCCTATCCCTTCTTGAGGAAGGAAGAAACTCATCAACAGGACCTTCGCCTTTCTTGAGAGAATGTATTATCAACTGGTTCCCGAACTCAGGGTGTTCCCTAAGAACACCTTCGATTGATACAACCATCCCGCGCTCAGGCTGCATCTCAAGCTTTGCAGGCTCCCAACAGATGCCTGTCAAGGTATTATCCCGAGCTGCAAGCCTGAACTGGAGGAAATGACCTTCCTTTGATACAAAGGGTTTTTCTTCAATCTCCAGAATAAGATAATCTTCCCCCATGGTAAACAGAACATATCCAGGATTTATAAATCTTTGTCAGTCTTCTCTATGCGGGATTCTGCGTCTTCTAACTCTTTCCGGCAGCTTTTCACAAGTCTCATCCCTTCCTCATATGCTTCAAGGCTTTTGTCAAGGGGGAGGCCCTCTTCCAGCATCTGGACATACTCTTCAAGCTTTTTCATATTTTCCTCGAATGTCATCTTCTCACCTCAGCCATTACCTCACCATCAAAGAATGCAAGGTTCACTATATCTTTATCATTAAGAGATTCAGCAGATACAAGTTCTTTGTCACGTGTCACCATGCAATAACCCCTTCGCAGGATGTTTTGTGGGTCCAGTGTCTTGAGCCTTGATTCCTGTGCTTTGAGCTGTTGTTCTTTTCCTTTAAGGGATGCATCCATGGCCCTTCTCATGCGGGCACCCAGGATATCAAGATATTGGCGGTGCGTGTTGATAATATCATGTGGCTTTTTCAGGACGGGCCGGGATAACAGGTCTGAGATATGCCTGCGCTTCTTATCAAGGGTTTCCTTTAGGTCTGTCATGAGCTGCAGCTTGTATTGGGACAGCTTGTTAAGGAGGTGTTCCTTGTCTGGTACTACTAATTCTGCAGCTGTGGAGGGGGTTGGAGCCCTGAGATCAGAAACAAAGTCTGCAATGGTAAAATCAGTCTCATGGCCAACTGCTGAGACAATAGGATATCTGCATCGGAATATTTCACGTGCCAGTTCCTCATCGTTGAATGACCAAAGATCTTCAAGGGAACCTCCGCCACGGGCAAGTATTATTATATCAGGATCGTAGGATTCCAGCTTGTGCAATGCAGAGATTATTGAATGGGCTGCCTGGGTTCCCTGGACAAGGGAGGGAGAGATGATGATATGTACTGGAGGATATCTGCGGGTTATGTTTGCGAGAAGGTCCTGCAAGGCAGCGCCCTGCTCTGTGGTTATTATCCCTATTCTTTCTGGAAAAGAAGGTAACTCTTTCTTGTTGCTTTCATCAAAAAGACCTTCAGCCTTAAGCTTCTCTTTTATCCGAAGGAATTCTTTATGCAGATCACCTACTCCATCAGGATGGATGGATTGCACATTAAGCTGGTAGGAACCATAGGGCTTGAAGACTGAGATTGATGCATTGACTTTCACCCGCATACCATGGTCAAGGTTTCTCTCCTTGCACTTAAACATGACACATCTTATCTGGCTCTCATCATCCTTCAAGGTGAAATAGAGATTTCCGTTGCGATGGTAGGTGAGATTGGAGATCTCTCCTCTGACCCATATATCAGAGAGCCTTTCATCCTTCTCAAGAAGAGCCTTGAGATAGTCTGTGAGCATACCTACTGATAGAAGCATCCAGAAAAAGAGATAATTAAACTATAAAAAACTATATGTTGGCCTGCATCATGATCATGTAATTCATCATGTGTCGCATGATCATCTTCTGACGGTCACTTTCCATGTCCATGTCAATCATTACCTCTTCCATGGCACGCATCATCTGTTCCATGAGATCAATATACTGACCGTCCATGTCACGCTCTTTTAGCATTTCAAGATTACTCTTCATGCTCCCTGCCATATTATAAAGTTCATCAACCATGGGTATATCCTGACGTGCCTGAGTAATGTTCAACATGTTCTCCGTCATGCCAAGCATCCAATCAATCTTCTCGTTCATTAGAATCACCTCTTTAAAGGATATGTTAGAAATGGCAGTATTTAAAAGTATCTCTTTTCCAGTTCAAGAACAGACTCAATGTGAGGTGTCTGGGGAAACAGGTCAAATAATGCGCATCCCTTTATAGAATAACCAAGCCGACTTACTTCCCTTTTCTGCTGGTCAGGATTGCAGGAGATGTAGATTAATTTTTGTGGCTCTAATCTTTTTATGGCTGATACTGTGTGAGGATGCATTCCTGAACGGGGGGGATCAGTTATCATTGTCAGCGGTGTCTTAAGATCCAATCGGCCAACCTGACGGGCGTCTTTGCAGATTATATCCGCAGTCAGGTTGTTCCTTTTTGCATTCATCTCTGCATGATGGGTAGCAGGCTCAACTGATTCAATTATCGTTGTGTATGAAAACTTATGCGCATTTGTAAGACCAAATACACCAACACCTCCATAGAGATCAACAAGATGGTTGCCCTCAAACAGATGTTTGCTTACATATTGGATCATCTGTGATGCGACATTGATGTTGTTCTGGAAAAATCCCTGAATCGGAATGGAAAAGGTCAGGTCACCTATCTTCTCCATAAGGTAATCCTTTCCTTTGACTGCAAAATAATCATCTGAAACTGTCAGATCATCGTTTGCGCGAACATAGGTTACAAGGATATTGTTTGCAGTAGTAACTTCTGCGAATGATCTTATCTGTTCAACAGCTGAAGACAACCTGGATGAATCGGAGTTAAGGACAAAAGAGATTGAAGAATCCATTGAAGTTATCCGTATCACTACATGACGCAGAGTGCCTGATTTCTTTTTCATATCGAAATAGTCAGGATTCTTGAAGTGTGAGTTCACTTCTTTAAGGAGAGTATTTATTGCAGGGTCTGCGATAAGACATTCTCTGATGGGAATTATTGTTCTCCATTCCCTTTTCTTCCTTAATCCAAGGCCTTTTGATGAGAAGATGAAATCCATTCGGTTCCTGTAACCAAAAGGAGGTCCAGTGAATACTTCAACCTCAGTATTATATAAGGCTTTAAGGCGTTTCTGCTTATTTTTTACCTGTTCCTCATATGGTACATGCTGTAAAGAACATCCTCCACAAACACCAAAATGCTCGCATTGCATGTGCAGGCGGATTGATAAGATATACAAAAAGGTTTTGGATTATCGCCTGCCTGCAAGAAAAAGGCCCGCTAAAAGAGCAAGGCCGTATCCTATCAGGCGTTCGACAATGGCTGCAGACTTTTCAGAATAAGAGACAAAGGTTTTGAAATCTGACCAATCGTCTGTATCATGGGAAACATGCATGAATGAGTTTTGCTGCATATCATAACAGATTGATATGGGTTCCTTGCTCTGGGCTACATGAACCCCTTCATGGGCAAGGAGACTAAGGAAAAAGATTCCGAATAGTCCTATTATCCCCCCTCCCAAAAAAAGCAGTGCCCGATGCATATTAAAAGGGATACACCTCTTATTTTTAATATTATTTGGCTTATTAATAATATTTTATATAAATTTGAGCTAGATTTTATATAAATAATAAACCTTATAATAAAAAAGAAAGATTCTCTCGACGGCATTTGACAGCCTCCCCACGAGAAAGAGATTATGTAAATTATGGAGTTATCAATATCTTTTTATATTAGTTAAGATTACATAAAATATATGAAACGAAAAGTCATGCAGGTTGCAGACAGCACATACCTGATATCTCTTCCCATGAAATGGGTGAAAGAACACAAGATCAATAAAGGAGATGAACTTGATATCCAGGCTGAAGGTAACCAGTTAACAATAAAGAGCGAAAGAGCCACAGTAGTGGAAGAGAGAGAGATTGACCTGAAAGATTTCTCAATAATGATAGAGAGGACAATCCATGCACTTTACAAGAAGGGTGTTGACCTCATAACAATACTAGTGGAAGACCCAAAAGATATCGAACGTATCCAGAAGAGCATCAACAAGGAGACAGTGGGTTATGAGATCGTTGACCAAAGCTCAAATAGCTGCACTATAAGAAGCGTTGCATCACATATAGGAGAGTTTGACAACCTCCTGAAGAGAATTTTCCTTGTACAGATGACAATGGGAAAGGACAGTCTCAGTGCCATTGAAAAGAAAGAGTTTGACCGCCTCAAACAGATAAAATACCTTGAAGAGACTAACAACAGGCTTACAACCTTATGCAGGAGAGCTATCAATAAGCAGGAAGCAGAAATCCCTAAAGTGGGGCCAATGTATTATATTCTCGAGGACATGGAGAACCTTGCTGATGAGTACAAGTACATGTTTGATTTTATCCTGGAACAAAAAAACCTTACAGTCTCAAAGAAGATCAGAGAGATATATGCTGATGTAAACCAGATGATGGAAGACTTCTACACATTCTTTTACAAATTCGATGAGAAACTGGTTGTAAAGATTGGAAACGAGAGGAAAAGGCTTATCCTGGAGATGAAGAACTACAGGGAGAAATGCAACAATAAAGTGGAATGCAGGATGCTGCATCATCTTGAGATAATTGCACAGAAGATATTCTGCCTCGTGGGACCTAGTCTTGTACTCACCCTTTAAGAGCCTTTGAGATATAGGAGAGGCTCTTTTTGGAAGAGAGATCAAATTCTGAGGAAAGTGCTCCCAATCCAGCATAATGGCTTGCCCGGGATAGATGGTGTTCTGCCCTCAAAGCATAGCCCTGGAGAAGAGAATCCTTCTCTTCCTGTGTGAAAGTGTTCTGCTGATGCTCAGATTCAATCAATGCAGGATAATGGGTCCTTAGGAGATAATTCTTTCGAATATTCCTGTACAGGCCCATAAGGATCACTTCAGAGGGTTCAAATTCCCGCCCACGACCAGAAGCATACTCCTTAAGGAGATCATTTTCAAGGGTCAAAGGTTCCTGATGAGCCTCAAAAGAGTCGTAGATCGCAAAGAAGTCTTCAAGCTCATGGGAAAATTTCTGAGCCATATCCCAGTGGAAGTATTCCTTCTCAAGGTCCTCAAGGTCTTTATAATCAGCACTAAAACCTGAATTATGGGGCGAATTATCAAGGGTACGAACAACATAGGGAATAGGGAAGGATTCAAAGACACCTATAGCGTCCTGAAAGGAGGGGTCACGTATCATTTCCCGGAGATTTGACATGTAATATTCATGGACTTCTTCAGGCGAATCCTCTGAAATTGAGGGATAATCCCTCTGCCATACAACAAGATCATCAAGATTCTTTTTCAGAAGCTGATACCGGTCTTTTGGAGAAGACTCAAGCTTTGAACCAAGGGTAGGCCCGGGAATAAATTCATTGACCACATAAGCATAAGATTCAAGATCTGCTGTAAGCACCAAAGGCGCTATGTTAAGCGAACCTACCTGAGAATCTGCCCTGAATTGCGGGACAGCCTCTTTTTTGACCTGTTTTATTGTGAAGCCATTTACAATGCCAACACCATAAGCGCTGTTACTGACAATCCTTGAAAAACCCTTAGGACGGGTGTTATAGATATAGTCAAGCAGGAAACCGGCATTATCTCCCAGATCAAAAGCTAGGTCAAGGAGGAACTCAGCAGCATTGTCTTTGTTCATGTATTTGTAATGACTCATTAGTAGTATTTAAATTTATCTTTTGCGGATGTAGAAAAAGAGGGCCAAGAGCAGTATAAGGGAGAGACCAGCTATCTTCCAACCAAGAGAAACCCCATCAGAAGGGCCAACTGCTGCAGCAGTGATTCCTGGAGGATCATTTTCAGAAGCAGAATTGGAGACGGCATTGTTTAATCCGCCTCTGCCTTTCTCATTTGGGTCTTTTTGAGGAGCATTTTCTGGTCCACCGGATTGACCAGATTCATCTGGTTGATCTGATTGATTTTGTTGATCTGTCTGGCAAGGCCTTGATTCTGAAGGCGCAAGTGATGAGGGACAATCATCTGAACAAGAGCGGTATTGAGTGCCTCCTATACAAGGACCCCAATCTTTGCAATCAATCTCGCAGACGTAATCACCACGACGGGCAGCGACTCTAGCCCTTTGCACTTTTTTCTGAGTTGTATATTCCATCAAG
>JAWOGQ010000079.1:0-5363 GCA_046496745.1 Candidatus Woesearchaeota archaeon
AATCGCTTTTGGTGAGGCATTCACTGTGATGTTCGTGCTTCTTTGCCTCAATTCTGAGAATATCAAGAGGAAAATCATCTATGGGGTACTCGCTGGATTGAGCCTTGCATTCTATTCGATGAATCACAGCAGCTGGTGGCATATGCTCCATTTCATAGGAGGGGCTTTTGCAATAACATTCGTTTATCAGCTTATAATGAATAAGAAAGAACTGATCAAGGATTACAGGAAGGTTTTCTCGATGGAGAAGACCCGTAATCTCCTTATAAGTGGCTTCACGTTCTTCTTTTCAGGATGGCTTTTTACCATTCTCATGAGGGTAGGGTTCAATGGATTCTCATGGAACAATGTATTCCTGTTTGTGACACAACCTGTGCTAAAGGCATTAAGCTTCGTACAATCAAAATCAGTAGGTGTATACAGTGTATGGCCTAATGTACTTACGACAGTTGCAGAGAGGAATACCATACCTATCTCAAAAGTGATCGCTCAAATTGGAGGGTCACTTGCATTTGCATTAAGTGTTGTCGGAATAGTTTATCTGTTCTACAAGGGAAAGAAAGATTATAGATACATATTTTTGGGAAGCTTCCTTGCATTGTGGTATATTGGATCTATCTATGCTGCAACTGACAGTATCAGGTTCGTTGCATTCCTGGTCCCGGCATTCGCGCTTGGGGTTGCAGCATTCACAGAAAGCCTTGAGAAAGGAGTAACACTATTAGCAAAAAGTATCAATATCAGCACGCAGTTTGCAAAACCACTGGTGTACCTTGCAGTATTCGTGGTGATCCTTTTGCCTTTGCTTTCATCTGCAGCGGCAACTGCAAAACAGGAAGTGCCGAGCATGAATGATGCCTGGTATGAAAGCCTTACAGGGATAAAGGATGCTACAGAGGATGCTATCATCACATCCTGGTGGGATTTCGGGCACTGGTTCGTGACTGTCGCTGACAGGAGAGTCACCTTTGATGGTGGCGACCAGGGTGAAAGGATCCACTGGGTAGGTAAGAGCTTACTTACAGAAAACGAGACACTTTCAGTAGGGACACTCAGGATGCTGAACTGCGGGCAGGAGAAACCGCCGCATGTACTCGAGAAGTATCTTGATAATGATACAGTAGAGGCTGTCCGGATACTTGATGAGATCATGGTGCTTGACACAGAGGATGCACGAGAATACCTTGAAGATTACGGGTTCTCTGATGAGGCAATAGCTGATATCCTTAATTATTCCCATTGCGCAGCTCCTGGAAAAGAACTTATTCCGCAGTTCTACATAACCTCAGATGACATGGTTGGTAAAGCAGGTGTATGGGGACATTTCGGAAGCTGGAACTTCACCAAGGCCTCAATGTATAACAAGGTCAACAGAGAGAAGCAGGATGAGGGTGTCAGGATCCTGAAGGATGAGTTCGGAATGGATGATAACGAAGCAGTGCAGATGTATTTTGAGATCCGTTCTGCTGATGCAGACCAGTGGATATCCGGCTGGCCGGGTTATTTTGAGATGAGCAACTGCCAGGAAAGCGATAATACTGTAACATGCGGTAACGGGCTTACGGTTGATCTTTCAACAATGGATGCCTCAATCCAGACCCAGCAGGGAAGGGTACAGCCTGAGACACTCACTTATGCTACTGATGAGGATGTGGTAGAGAAGGAATTTGAGAGTGAGTCAGGGTTTGCTGCGGCACTTATCCCTTCAGGCAATGGTTACCAGAGCATATTCATGGACCCATTGCAGTCAGGTTCAATGTTTACCAAGTTGTTCTTCTATGAAGGGCATGGGCTTAGTTGCTTTGACAAGTTCTCCTACAAGCAGAGCTTTACAGGTAATGAGATCTATGTATGGCAAATCGACTGGAATTGCAGCAGCAAGCGAAATGTTTATGGTGATACTTCAAAGGAGAATACCAGCAATAAGATCCAGGCAAAGCATATCCTTGTCTCAACTGATAACAGGAGTGACGAGGAAGCGCTTGAGCTTGCAGAAGATATCCTTTCAAAGGTGAATGAGAGCAATTTCGAGGCGCTTGCCAGGAATTACTCAGAAGGGCCTTCTGCATCACAAGGTGGGGATCTGGGTAGCTTTGGAAAAGGCCAGATGGTGCCGGAATTTGAGGATGCGGCATTTGCCCTGGAAGCTGGTGACGTGAGCGAACCTGTGAAGACAGAATTCGGGTATCATATCATCAAGCGGGTCGAATAGTGATTCATAAGATTTAAAAGCGCTTTTTCTTTCTTTCTATCAATGAGTGAATATATCGTCATTGCTGCATTCAATGAAGAGAAGCATATACAAAAGGTACTGCGTGAGACAAAGCGGTTGTGTGAGAACATAATTGTTGTTGATGACGGAAGCAGTGATGCGACATATGAGCTTGCCAAGAAAGAGGGAGTTATCGCACTGCGGCATGTCATCAATCTTGGAAAAGGGGCTGCGATAAAGACGGGTTGCGATTATGCAACAAGAGCGGGGGCTAAGATGCTTATCCTGATGGATGCGGATGGGCAGCATGAGCCTGCAGACATACCAAGGTTCAGGGAGGCGCTTCGGGATAATGATATTGTCTTTGGGTACCGGAAGTTGAACAGGTCAATGCCAAAGGTCTATCGGCTGGGCAATTTTTCGATCAATCTCATGAGCCAAATCCTGTTCGGGATAAAGATCCGGGACACGCAGTGCGGGTACAGGGCGATGACTGCGAATGCATACCGTCGAGTGCGATGGGATGCTACTGATTACTCGATGGAGAGTGAGATGATCGCCAACGCTGGAAGGCATGACCTCAGGTACAAGGAGATTGAGATCAAGACTCAATACCATGATAATTACAAGGGAACAACTGTCATTGACGGGCTGAAGATCGGCTTTAACATGATCAGATGGAGGATTACAAGATGATTGGAGTTCAGATTTTGGGGATATTGTTCGCGATCGTGATGATGTATTTCACGTATCTTTATTACAAAAGGGAGCATTACAACAAGCGTGGATTGATTGTCTGGATGGCAATATGGCTGGGTTTTGCGGTGCTCGTGGTATTTCCACAGACAGTGTATAGTGTGATGGAAACTCTTGATATTCAAAGAACGGTTGACTTCTTTGTCATTGGCGGGTTTTTCGTGTTCTCTGTGATCATATTCCACCTGTACGTGACTGTGAAGGAGACGCAAAAGAAGGTCGAGAAGCTTGTCAGGAAGATCGCAATGAAAAAATGAAGATATGCTATATCAATCCCACTTTCCTCATAAGAAGGCCTATCGCAGAACTGATAGATAGATTAGGAGATACGGAGGATGTGGCCATATTTGTTCCAAAGAAGCCTTTCTCAAAGGTGGATGACAGCTGGCACAACAACAAGAGCCTGAAGAAGGCAAAAGTGTATTCGTATAGTGCGGTGGATGTGCCAGGTAATTTCGAGTGGCCGATTCCTGTGAGCATATACTTCTTCGTTTATTTGTTCAGGATATTCCGGGAGTATGAAGTTGTGCACATGTGGACTTACTTCTATATCAACTCGTTTTTTGCATGCCTTTTCAGGCTGGTGTTTCGAAAGACAAGGCTGGTCATGTCAGCAGATACATTTCCGGGATATTCGTTTGATCCGGGGAAGATCACCTTTGCATTCAAGATCTATTCGTGTGTTTTCCAGAAGCTTCTTTTCTTTGTTCCTGACAGGATCCATCTTTATGGCGAGAGTCTCAAGAGGCCTGCAAGGAGGCTTGCGATCCCGCCTGGAAAGATCCATGTGATACCGACAGGCATCAACCTGGAAAGGTTCTCACAGGCACGTAAGCGATCAAGGGCCAAGATAGGTGTCCCGCAGAAGGCATTTGTCCTTATCTATGCAGGACTCTTGGTTCCCCGTAAAGGGATTGATACCATGCTTGAGGTGATGAAAAGGGTTGATTCGAACGTGCATCTCCTGCTTGTTGGGGACGGGCCTAATGCAGAGGAGTACAAACGCCAGGCTGGGAATGTGACATTCCTGGGATGGAGGAAGGATATTCCTGAGCTTTTGAAGATGGCTGACGCTGTATTTCTTCCAAGCAGGGGAGAGGGCTTGCCGGGAATAGTGATGGAGGGGATGGCTGCAGGATTGCCTGTTGTTGCATCAGATATCCCGTGCACGTCTGATCTTGTCTCAAAGGAGACAGGTTACCTGTGCGATAGCACAGAGTGCTATATCAAGGCCATAAATTCGCTTGCAGAGGATCCTTCGCTTGCAAAGAGACTGGGGACGAGAGGTTTTGAGAAGATCCAGAATTATGACTGGGAGAAGCTTATCCCGGAATACATGAGGTTGTATTCATGAAGATAGGGGAAAGATATTTTGATAAAAAAATTGTACCAGGGGTTGTAAAGTGACGAAAAATGTGTTGATTGTAATTTCCATGTTGAAATTAGGAGGAGGAGCAGAAAGGATTGCATCAATGCTTGGTACTAGATTATTTGATCATAAATATAATGTTCATTATTTGACCTTTTATAAACCTGAAAAAGAATATGAGTATAAAGGAAAATTGAAATGCTTAAATGACAAATTAACATATTCTATAGTAGATAATTCTATGAAATTGATAAATCGGGCAAAAGAGATAGCAAAATACTCTAAAAAACATAAGATTGATACAGTAATCTCATTTATGGAAGAAAGTAACTTTTCAGTAATCTTAAGTAAAATACTATTCGGAAATAAAAGTAAAATAATTTGTTCTGTGAGAACTAACCCTAAAAGATATATTGAAAATTCTAGAGGCTTAAGAGAAAAAATCACTTATTATTTGATGAGAATATTATATCCTTGGGCTGATAAGATTATCTGCTTAAGTAGAGGTGTAGAATCTTCTTTAAATTCAGATTTTAATCTGAAAAAAACCAAAACGATCCACAATTTTTTTGAAATCAAAAACAAATTATCAGATAACAAAGAAAAGAAATATGATTTTATAACAATAGGTAGGTTAGAACCTGTAAAAAATCATATTGGATTGATTAGGTCATTCAGATTAGTTTTAGATAAAAAACCAGATTCAAACCTGGTAATACTAGGTGACGGGCCCTTAAGAGAAGAATTGGAACATCTAATTAAAAAATTGAATCTGGGAAAAAAAGTTATCTTGAAAGGGAATGTAGAGGATGTATACTCATATCTAAAGAGATCAAAAGTGTTTGTCTTTTCTTCGGATTTTGAAGGGTTTGGAAATGTTTTACTTGAAGCATTAAGTGAAGGAGTGCCTATTTTATCTACAGATTGTGAATTTGGACCAAGAGAGATATTAGCTCCTGAATTAAAGATTGGTGAAAAGATTAAATATCCATATTATGGAAAATATGGCATATTAATGCCAGTATT
>JAWOGQ010000023.1:0-6395 GCA_046496745.1 Candidatus Woesearchaeota archaeon
TTAGATCAGCAATAAAGAGATCAGGTTACCTTTTGTTAAACATACTTCCCATGCTGATCGGAGTCCTTATGATAGTGAGCTTCCTTAAGGCCTTAATCCCTCCTGAATCATACCAGAAAGTCTTTACAGGAAATATCCTCTTAGACCCCCTTATTGGCGCAGTGATAGGAAGCATCTCTGCCGGAAACCCCATGGTAAGCTATGTTCTTGGTGGTGAGTTCCTTGAGCAGGGCATAAGCCTTATTGCAGTGACAGCATTTCTTGTCGCGTGGGTTACAGTGGGAGTGGTTCAGCTCCCCTTCGAGATAAGCACCCTGGGAAAACGCTTCGCAATAAAGCGAAACATCCTCAGCTTCTTATTTGCAATAATCACGGCAATCATTGTGACGGTGATACTATGAGAAAAACATCCTTTGTCATCCTTGGGATTGCCATACTCTCCTACATCTTCGCCTTCATCTATGATAAGAATCTTTTCTCTGATGCAATCAAAGACTTCAGCACAATCATAGTAAAGATCCTACCAATCCTCTTAGTGGTCTATATCTTCATTGTCCTTTCAAACTATTACCTTGATAATAAGCTCATAAAGAAATGGTTCGCACACACCAAAGGCATCAAAGGATGGTTCATAGTAATCATCGGCGGTTTCCTTTCAGCCGGTCCCCCTTATCTTTGGTATCCCCTGCTCCAGGACTTGAGGAAAAAAGGGATGAACGACAGTTTCATCGCCTGTTTTGTCTATACCCGTTCCATAAAGCCCTATTTCCTGCCTGTCATGATTCTCTATTTTGGCCTTGCATATACCATAATCCTTACAATTGTCATGGTAGTGATGGGAATTTCAATGGGACTTATCATGAGATCAGATTGACTTATTACAACTGCGACACTGGGTCGCCCTGCATTCGTCATTATCAAATTTCCATTTCATGCCCCATTGTTTGATGCTCCTGATGATAGAAACAAGGTCTTTTCCTGATCCAGTAAGGTAATAGAACGTTTTTCGCTGGGAATTGGAATGTTGTGTCTCTTTCCTGATGATCTCTTCAGCCTCAAGTTCTTTCAGCCGCATCGAAAGTATCTTTGGTGTTATCGGACTGATGTTCCTTCTGATCTCCGAATAACGGTGGTACCCTTTGTATATTGCAAGGATTATGAGAAGAGTCCATTTCTTTGAGATTATTTCAGAAGTCCGGTGGACTGTGCATTCCATGGTATCAATATGGAAACCACCATTATATAAATAAGTATCTTTTTGATACTACAGGTGATACAATGTTTTGCAATCAATGTGAAGAATCCCTTCCTTGCAACAAGGTAGGCGTATGCGGAAAAAGCCCTGAAGTCGCAGACCTCCAGGACGAGCTGATACTGCTGCTGAAGTCTATGTCTAAAAGCGAAAACAAAGAAAACGACCAATTCATCATTGAAAGCCTCTTTACAACCATCACCAATGTAAACTTCAACCCAGAGGACCTGAAGAAAAGAATCGAATCTGCCAGGCAATCTGAACCCGAACCTGTGTCAGAGAACGATCCAGATGCAAGATCCTTAAAAGAGACACTGCTCTATGGTCTTAAAGGGATGGCTGCTTATCTTTATCACGCCAATCGCCTGGGTTATACTGACAGCGCAATAAACGATTTCTTGAGGTCAGCATTGGCAGCAACCCTTGAAGAGAAGTCAACCGATGAACTGGTCCAGCTGGTCCTGCAGTGCGGAGAGTTTGGAGTAAAGGCAATGGCATTGCTTGACAAGGCGCACACTGAAACCTTTGGAAATCCTGAGCCCACAACTGTCAATCTTGGCACCAGGAATAATCCTGCAATCCTGGTCTCAGGTCATGACCTGAAGGATCTCAGGGAACTTCTTGAGCAGACCAAAAATCAAGGGGTTGATGTCTACACCCATGGTGAGATGCTCCCTGCCCATTCCTACCCTGAGTTCAAGAAATACGACCACCTGGTCGGCAACTACGGCGGAAGCTGGTGGAAACAGAACTCAGAGTTTGAGTCCTTTAACGGACCCATTCTCATGACCACAAACTGCATAATCCCGCCAAAGGAATCCTACAAGGACAGGATCTACACGACAGGAGTTGTCTCTTACCCAGGAGTCAGACATGTTGAAGAAGACTTCTCAGTGATCATAGAACAGGCAAAGACTCTGCCAGCACCAACCCAGCTTGAGGAAGGTTCTATAACCGGAGGTTTCGCGCATGCATCAGTTCTTTCTGTTGCAGACAAGATTGTTGAGGCAGTCAAATCAGGAACCATAAAAAGGTTCATTGTCATGGCAGGCTGCGATGGCCGCCACAAGGAACGCCAATATTATACTGACTTTGCCCAGCAGCTTCCAAAGGACACGATAATCCTCACTGCCGGATGCGCCAAATACCGCTATAACAAGCTTGCACTTGGAGAGATAGACGGGATCCCACGAGTACTTGACGCAGGACAATGCAATGATTGCTATAGCTTGGTCCTGATAGCCCAGAAACTTGCAGAAGCATTTGGTAAAGATCTGAATGACCTCCCCATATCCTACAATATTGCCTGGTACGAGCAAAAGGCAGTTCTTGTTCTGCTTTCCCTTCTCCATCTGGGAATCAAGGATATAAGGCTTGGTCCAAAGCTGCCAAAGTTCATATCTCCTGGTGTTTTGGATGTTCTTGTGAAGAACTTCAAAATAGGCGGTATCACAACAGTGGAGAACGATCTCAAAGCATTGCTAAGATAGTTCTTTTTATAAATTCTTTATCATTTCCTCTATCTCATGAAAATATTGCTTATTTACCCACCCTTTTGTCCTCCTACTATAATGCCCTATTCCATCTCTTACCTGAAAGCATTCATTGAAACAAACACAGACATCCATGCAAAAGCACTCGACCTCAATGTCAGGTTCCACCAGCGCTTCCAATCCTTGGAAAACATTCTCCCAGTCTATACCAGTAATAACAAGCAGATACTCAATAACCAGGACCCGGAAGGTTTTGATGAACTTAAAGAATTGGTAAGAAAGGAAAACCCAGATCTCCTCGCTTTCAGCCTCGTCTATAGCAGCCAGGTCTTCTATGCAAAAGCACTCATCGAGGCCCTAAATATCCCCGCAGTACAAGGTGGCCCTGCCGCATCCTCCCATATAAACGCCCGGATAATCCCTGACGAGCTAAAGCTTCTGGAATACCTTGGAAAAAACGCAACCCGATTTATAGTACAACCCGATTTCTCAGACCTTCACCCACAAGAATATTTCTCACCTGAACCCATCTATCCTGTAAAGACCTCTCATGGATGCTACTACAAGATGTGCGCTTTCTGCACCCATCACAAGGATGAATCTTACATGGAGATTCCCATTCAGCTTCCAGAAGGAAAGAATTTCTTTTTCATAGACGATATGATCCCACCCAAACGCCTCATTGAGATCGCAGATCAGATGCCCAAGAACGCACGATGGTGGGCCCAACTCAGGCCTGCAAAAGACCTGATCCCAATCCTACCTAAGCTTGCAGGGTCCGGCTTGAAAAGCATAGCCTGGGGTGTTGAATCAGGCTGCCAGAAGATGCTCAACCGCATGCAGAAAGGAACACAGGTGCAGGATATTAAACAAGTCCTTGCGACAGCAAAAAAAGAGGGTATAATAAACACAGTCTATATCATATTCGGCTTTCCCGGAGAGACAGAAGAAGATTTCCATGAGACAATCAAATTCCTCAAGGAGAATTCAGAAAATATCGATCTCATCTCAACCAGCATGTTCGGCCTTCAGAAAGGATCAAAAGTATACAACAACCCAGAAGCCTTTGGAATAGAGATAAGGAGTGAAACACGCACTTTGCTGGATGATAAGATCACCTACACTCCTGACCCCGGGAACATACGTGAACTAAGGAAGAAATATAAGAAGACAATTGAAAATCTTAACAAGTATCCAAAATACTATAATCTTTACAAGGACCAGACTCTCTTTTTGTAGACTTCTCCGAAAAACAATCCGAGTTTTGAAATAGGCATCATTATTACGAAGGCCGATTAGTGTCTCTATATAAGGTGACAGGGGGAGGTCCCTTACGGGGATGTCACCTCCTTTTAAAAAGGAATTCAAGCCGAAGTCGATGCCGGAATTATTCGAAAAACTCAAATAATCCATTAATCTTTTAAACTAATCTGATGTTCTAAACTGAATGGACAGCATCCAGGTCAAGAACCTCACCAAATCATATAATGGATTGAAAGCAGTAGACAACATTAGTTTTACTGTGAAAAAAGGAAGCATATTCGCATTTCTTGGTCCCAACGGTGCTGGAAAATCAACCAGCATCAAGATGTTCACGTCCCTTCTCAAGCCCGATAAAGGCTCAATCAGAATCGAAGGCATTGACGCAATAAAGAATCGGAACGCCGTCAGGAAAAAGTTTGGCATAGTGTTCCAGGACCCAAGCATCGACGAGGAACTTACAGCATACGAGAACCTGGTATTCCATGCAGTCCTTTATGGCGTGACAAAAGACCGAGAGAAGCGGATCAAAGAAGCCTTAAGGATTGTAGGGCTGACCGAAAAAAAGCATAATCTCGTGAAGACCTTTTCAGGAGGCATGAAAAGAAGGCTTGAGATCGGAAGATCCTTTGTCCATCGCCCTGATGTTCTCTTCCTTGATGAGCCAACAACAGGCCTTGATCCACAGACCAGAAACGCAATCTGGGAACATATCAACATGCTCAACAAGGAACATAACATGACAATCTTTTTGACCACCCATTACATGCCTGAAGCAGAAGAAGTCGCAGAAGAGATCGCAATCATTGACCATGGCGCAATCATCGCAAAAGGCACCTTAAAGGAACTCCAGAAAAAGATGGATGTCACCTCATTAGAAGAGATATTCCTGAAACTGACCGGTAAGGACCTGAGGGATGAGCACGCATCAGGCGTGGATCAGATGAGGATTAGTAGGAGGATGCATCGATGAGAGTCCTCTACATCATGTGGCTCCGCCAGCTGAAGCGGTTCTGGAGATCAAAGGCTCGTGTGGTAGGTTCCCTGAGCCAACCTCTGTTGTTCCTTTTTGCCTTAGGGATGGGCTTTGGCCCTGTCTTTGAAGCTGCAGGCGAAGGCAACTACCTCCAGTACCTTGCCCCGGGAATCATTGCGATGTCCATTCTCTTCACCTCATTGTTCAATGGGATTGAAGTCATCTGGGACAGGCAGTTCGGTTTCTTGAAAGAGACACTTGTAGCACCAGTCCCACGCTGGAAGATCATGTTTGGAAAGACTCTTGGAGGGACAACCATTGCAATCATCCAGGGCATGATAGTTCTTGGTTTGTCCATGTTATTTGGTTTCAGGCCTCAGTCATTCATGGCACTCATCCCAGCACTGTTTTTCATGGTCCTGATAGCACTACTTTTCTCATCACTTGGTATAGCGATCGCATCAAAGCTTGAAGATATGCAGGGTTTCCAGCTTATCATGAATTTTTTGATCATGCCGATATTTTTCCTGTCAGGTGCTTTATTTCCCCTTCAAAACCTGTCACCAGTATTGACAGCAGTAACACGGATAGATCCTCTCACTTATGGTGTAGATGGTTTGCGTGGAGCACTCACAGGAGCCAATCACTTCCCTCTGGTTATTGATGGACTTATAATCTCAGTTCTGGTTGTAGCCCTTCTGACGATAGGAACCTATCTTTTCTCCAGGATACAGCTATAAGAAATGCAATAGCTGGTAGATCATCCCCGAAGCGAATATGAGCATGAATATGCTCATGAGAACAGGATTATAAGGCACACTAAACTGTGGAGTGTAATCTCCCATCTCTTTTGCCTTCTTGTGCATGAGGATTGCTAAAAGATAGATCGCGCCTGTTGCCAGCGCACCTGAGATATCCAGAGCAGATATGAAGCTTGTTATCCCTGAAAAAGCTATAGCTACAGGAACAATCATCACAAGACCCCATGCTTTAGTGTTTCGCATATCATGATCCTCCATGTACATCTCCTTCAGGGCGTATGCAGTGGTAAGAAAAGAAGTTGCCATTGCGATTATCACGAACAGGTTTCCAATCACAAGAAGATGCGTGCCAACAGCTTCACCAAGACCAATGGTCGCAACCTCTGTAGTGTGAGATCCTGTCACCCCCACAACAAGCAATGAGAAAAGCACATAAAGCACGATCGGTATTATTGACCCTATCACGATTGCACGCTTCATCTTATGCTTCTTCTCACCAAGTTCCTCTTTCATCTCGCCGATGGCAAGCACACCTGAATAAGCGAACAGTACAACCCCGAAAGGCACAAGCAAATGGTCTGCCTGGAATAAGGACAAATGCGTTGTATTTATGTCTCCAAAAGAGAAAAAGAAGACTCCCATTACCAAAAGCC
>JAWOGQ010000019.1:0-9533 GCA_046496745.1 Candidatus Woesearchaeota archaeon
CTTGTGGTTCAGGCAGCCTTTCTCATTCTCCTTATGGGTCCACCTGTCCTTGAACTGGCATTCTATTACCCTTCCCTGTGAAGTCACCATTAGAGCCTGGTAATCCTTGTAAGTATCGGTCTTGTTCGTCTTCGGATTTTTTTTCTGTTTAGGGTTTGCATACCTGTCTATTATCGTAAACTCATTGTTAAGCTGTTCAAAAGGTTCAAATATTATATATCTGCTAAGGAAACGGTTATTCTGGCGCACATTGTGTATCTTGAAATCCAGCGGAATGGTTCCCTTCTTTATCCTGAGTTGCCTTACCGAATTGATATTTGGTGAATAATGAGAAAGTTTCTTTGCAACCCGTCTTGCATCCTTATCTGTATCTGCAGCAATCTCCAGGACAAGATTATCTTTCTTTACCAGGTAAAAATCTTCAAGCCTGTAAGCATGGTCTGTATGCTTCATCTTGAACCGGCGGGGTTTTCCATGTCTTATCCGGTGTGAAACATGTTTTTCACCCTCTTCCCTGTAATGATAGATATTTACCTCATTCTCTTTTGGGACTGAAAGAAGATTCTCATTGAATTCTCCATTCACCTGGATCATTTTTCCAAGTTCCCATCCATGAGGCAACATCCCATTGACAAGATCATCAAGTGCAGCAGAAGTTTTTTCATGATTGTTTAATATGACTGGAAGCACATCCTCAATTACAGCATCCATGTAAGGCCAGGTTTGATAGACTGGTTTTGTCTCTATATCAATCAGAAGATTGTCTCTCATGCCGATGAAACATTCTCTGGAAGCACGGTCCAGATGAGTCCAGGCACAATCAAGCCCATCAATATTTCTCTCTTCTTTTGGAAATTCCTGGAAGAAATCACTGATAACTTTCTGGAATTGCTCATCCTGGAACTGCAGGATATTCAGGTAGTAGGTTATATTTTTATGTACAATCTTCTGGTGTAGCCCGGAAGCTTCCAGGCTAGTGTTGAACTGCTCGTTGAAGAAATCTGTTGTCCTGTAGTGTTTGATATAACTGAAAGGCCTTATCTCTCCCATATCTGTCATGGACTTGAGGAAATCACATGCGATCTCATGGGTCATGTCAATTTCTTTATCTTTTTGTTTCTTTGAAGGAGTCCCTGTAAAGGAAGGGTCATGGATCTTGAACTCCATGCCAATAAGGTCAAGCACCGATTCATCCCGTAGGTTATTCCTTAGAAGGGATTCAAACAGGCGCTTTTTTATGCGGATATTCACTTCCTTTATAGGAGTCTTGTCCCCTAATTCATATCTCATGAAAGTGATGTTATCCTTTTCCACATATTGTGGCTCAAGGGAGAGCTTTTTTCCTGGAAAAGCATGGCTCAGGTAAGATTCCAGCATTCCTTTGATCTCAGAACCTACTTTCTTTTCAAGCTCATTCCTGAATTGCTTGATAGCATTATATCCAACAACAAACTGTCCCTCTTCACAGTATCTCTCAAGAAGTTCAACAGGAAGGTCATTAAGTGAAAGAATATGATCCTGCAGATCTATCACGTCGTCTAGAGGTTGACGAGCACTATCACTTGCACCTACTATTTTCATCTTAAGCTATTGCAAGTGCACTCCTATTTAAAAATTTATTCTCTATGTAGTAGTGATAAATCTCTAAAACCCTTGGATCATACTTTTTGTGTTCTTTGAAGAGCATATTACAGGCTTCCTCAATGGGAAGTCCCTTGCCACGGTATGGCTTGTAATGCATGTATCCGAGCAGGGTCTCTACTGGACAAAGAATCCTTGCTCCAGGGTCAATATCTTTCCCCTTCTTTCCTTCCGGATAGCCGCTCCCGTCATAATATTCATGATGTTCCTTTATTATCTGTGCAGCTCTTTCATAACCTTTTATGCCCTGTAGCATGTTTGATCCGATTACAGGATGCTCCCGCACCTTCTCCTTCTCTTTCTTTGTGAGCTTTCCTTTCTTATCACGTATACGCTGAGGTATTGATAGTTTTCCTATATCATGAAGCGAGCATGCCTCAAGCAGGCTCAGGCGCTCAAAATCCTCATCATAAGAACCGAAGAATTCATCATACAATTCTGTTCCCACATCATGCCAAAGCCACCTCACGTGGTTTCTCGCCTCGTTTTGGTGACCCATTACATAGGGTATCTCATTCATCATCATTCTCTCGTAATTCTTTAGGATATAGTTTTCTGTATTTGATGCGATACTGTCAATCCTTTGCCTTAGATACTCACTATCTATAGGCTTTGTTATGACATCACTTGCACCTTTTCTGAAAGCCTCTGCAGCTGCTTTTACGTCTGTTTCTCCCACCAGTATAAAATCAGGATATAATCCGTATCTGATGGTATCAGTGACCAGATTAAGATAATTTTTCACAGATACGCTAAGAAGAGCAACATCTATGAATCCCTTCTTCAGGATTGTTGATGCCTGCTTAGAAGTCCTGGCAAATTGCAAGGGATAATCAGATAATGCTTCTTCAAGAGTATTCAGGCTTTTCTTATCATCATCAACAATAAGAAGGTTCATTTTTCTTACAGAATAAGTGATGGTATATAATTATTTTGAAAGCTGGTGTTCAACATAATAACACCTTTGCTCATCCAGAACTGACACGAACCTGCCGATCTTCTCTTTAATTTCGCCCATATCAATGGATTCTTCAGCGATCTCATCATATTTGAATGGCTGGAACTCAACTGCCTGGAAATCCCTTTTTCCTTCAAGTCTCGAGAATACATAGCTTGGATTTAGCAAGTAATCTTCTCCCTCTTTGATGACATATCCTTTTTCAAGAAGGCTTTGTGGGGCAAGTTCTGATTGCAGCCGCTTCTCCCTGAATACCCTTTTCAGGAAACCCAGTTCCTCTTTAGTTAATGAATCAATGTCAGGAAGATAATAGATTGCTTCCTCGTGTACAATGCCTCCTTTGTGCAGGTCAACTAAAAGCTTGAATTCACTCTCTCCCTTGCATAAGATATGAGCTGCAGGTATAAGTCTTGTTTTTTCTATAGGTGTTTCGTGTATTATCTCAAGCTCTTTTCCTGAAATCTTTGGTGGGATTATGGGTAGCAGTTCCTTGTTCTCAAAATTTTCCATCTCATCAAGGAAATTCTGTCCCAGCATATCAACAGCCTCCCCTCCATGCCTGCTTTTCCTTGGCCTTACACTAACAAAAAGAGGCACATCAACAACCCCTGTGACCAGCGCTGTTCCTATCGGAAGGTTTATTATCTCTTTCTCGCTTTCAGGGGTAAGCCCTTCAACAGAGGCTGAGATAGCCCGTAAATCGTTTGGATTGGTGACTTTGAGTATTAGCTGGGTAGAGCATTGAGACAGCACTGATTTGTCCACCCTGGCTGGCCGCTGAGAAACCACACCAAGACCTAGTCCGAACTTCCTTCCTTCTGAAGCAATGGTTCTTAGGATTCTGGATGCCTTTGTCTCGCCAAAAGACCTTTCAGGCGCAAAGATATGCGCCTCTTCAATGAAAGTGAAGAAAGGTGGTATCTTCCCTTTTTTCCTCAGTTCAAAAAGATCAGAAAGCAATTTTGAGGCTATTATCTCTTGCATCTGTGGTTCAATGCCCTTAAGGTTTATGATTGAGCATCTTCCTGATTGTACTAGCTCTTCATAAGGTGTATTGCTCTGCGAGAAAATCCCCAGATTATACAGGTAATCTATTATGTTGATCACACTGTATTTCGCATTATTCTCCTCAAGCTCCAGGGCTTGCAGGATACTCACAAAAGTTGGTTCCTCAACGTTCTTGAGGGCAGCATACAAAACATTCTGCTGGTTTGCGCTTAGTTTTGCCGGAAGCAGGTGCAACAGTTCCTGGGTACTCATCTTCTCCTGCAGCTTAAGAGGCCGCAGGTCTGGTGTTATGCTCGTATCACCGTATTCTTCTATCTGGTCAAGAAATCCCTTCTTGACTATCCCGAATGATTCCAGATCATCCTTGTCATTCGGGTATTTCATTGCAGAATGCTCGCCATGGGGGTCAATAAGGAGTAGTGGAACCTTCTTCTCCATTATCTCTTCCAATAATACACCCACAGTGTAAGACTTTCCTGCACCACTTTTTGCAAGGATCGCTACATGCTTTGTCAGCAGCTTATTAAGGTCCATGTGTATAGGTATCCTTTTTCCTTCAAGAAAACCAAGATACGCACCACTCTCATTATCAAGTTTGACAACATCCTGTATGAAGCTGTCTTCTGCGGGAAGCACCTCGCATCCTGGTTCAAAAGGCGTCCTGATTGGTTTTACCCTGCCCTGATCAAGATAACCAAGAATGGTGCACTTTGCTTTAGTCTCTCCCTCTTTCCTTTCTATCTCGACTATCTGGCATAGCACATATCCATATTCCCTATGATAAACCTGAACATAATCAAATTTCTGAGGATTCTCCTCTACAAGGAAATTGAATTCAGAAGTTGTCACCCTTCCTGTTATCTTCCCTAGAATCATTGGAAAAAATACAACCAGTATCTATTTATAAGATTTTAGGTAAGCCCATCAAGGCTCTCGTAGAGTTTCTGCAGTCTTTTCCTGTTCCTTTCCATGCATTCGTTTGCAAGCTCTGTGAGTATCCCAAGATATTCCTTATCCACAAGAGCCTTTCCGTCCCTTGATACAAGTGTTGCAATCTTGTCATATCCTATCAGCTCAACCACTATCCTTCCCAGGGAAATTATCCCTGTATGCTTGAACCCTGCAGACTTTGCTATCTCAAGGAATTTTCTGGCATCCTCGAGTGTCCTGCATGACAGGTGTATTATCGGAGGATCATACCTGAACCATACAGGGAATTTTGATGCTTCAAATTCAATATTCCCTGCCTTCTTATGGGAAGAGAAAATCCAGTGAGCATCATGCTTTTTTTTACCGCGAAGTTCAAGAAGGACTATCCTTCCTGCACAACTGCTTGTGGTATAGAAATTCTTTTTTTTGTTCAAACCGGTTATCAGAGGAAGAATTTCCTCGTCTATATCTCCCTTCTTGCTCTTATCAAGTTTTGATAAAGCCTGTTGCTTGGAAAGGTCAAACATCTAATCCCTTTTTTCAACATTTGTTTTGAATTGATTGACTGACTCATAAAGATTCTCAGCTGTCCCTGCAAGTTTTTGTGCCTCACCTGAAACAGAAGTCATTGCTGTTGATGTCTCAGCTGAAGCCGTGGATATATCATTTATTGCCTGCGTAATAGAAGTTACAAATTCCTGAACCTTTTTCTGGTTAGCAAAGACTTCCTCCTGCTGTTGCCCCTGTTCCTGGATCTCTTCCTCAAGATTATTGAAAGTTCCCATGACTTCATCAACCAGGCTCTTTATCTCTTCAAGCGAATGCAAAGCTCCTTTGATAACAGTTGATCCGGATTCCACCTCTTCGCTTGTACTCTGCACTGACTGCACTGCATCTTTAGTGCTTGACACTATCTCCTCTATAAGTGAAGATATCTGTTTTGTGGATTTTTGTGTCTCTTCAGCAAGCTTTCTTATCTCTTCTGAAACAACCGCAAAACCCTTCCCTGCCTCTCCTGCTCTTGCAGCCTCGATTGCAGCATTAAGTGCTAGAAGGTTTGTCTGCTCAGAGATCTCATTGATTGAATCAACAATCTTAGGGATTGTGCTTGACTTTCCCTCCAGAGCTTTTATCACATCGACAGTCTTGTTGGATGATTCCGTAATCGCCCCTATCTTTTTGATTGCTTCATTTGCATAATTTGCACCCTCCTCTGTCTTTGCCTTGGTGTCATTAAGGCGGGAACGTGACTCATTAAGTTGTTTTGTACTGTCTTCTACCTTTTTTGTGAGCTTTGAAAGTGCTTCTGTATCCTTCTCTGTTATCTCTGTCAGTTTCTTGGTTTCCTCAGATACATTATTCAGTGTGGATGAGACCTCCTCAGTTGATGCCGTAACTTCCTGGCTTGAGGATGAGAGGTTTTCAGCGATATTTGCATTTGATGATGAATTCTTTTTTATGCTGTTTATGACTTCCCTTAGATTTTTCTTCAATTCTTCCAGGCTTGTTCCTATAGAACCGAACTCATCCTCTGTATGCGAGATTGCCTTGCTTTTAGTAAGGTCCTTTTGTGCCAAGATTTCAATCTCTTTTTTCATGTCATAGAAAGGCTTGATTATCATGTGCTTGAGAAGGAAGATCATTGGGATAAGGAGGACGAATATTCCTGTTAGTAATAATAATATTGTACGAACAACTACCGTTGTCTCTGCCCTGAAACTGATAGTGGCCATTATCATGCCAAGAAAAGTAGCATATCCTATCACAAAAGAAATCTTGCTTATGAGTGACCATCTATACTTATAGAATACAACTGCAAGAATGATTAATATGAAAACAGCATATCGGCCAATAAGCAATATCAATGACAAATCCATACGTTAAATCTTGACTGAGGTAGTTTATAAATCTTCCTATGCCCCTTTTTATTCTAGATGGTGCCACGGTGTAAGGATAACAGGTTTCTCATCAACAATAAGGGAGAATTCTGATTGTGTAACTATCCCTTTATTCTTCTCCACAAGTGGAGGATATTGTCTTATCACTCCTGCTGCAACCAGTTCTTTAAGCCCCATTATTACCTTTGCCTTTGGAAACTTTCTCATGAGCCATCTTGTTGTGAATGGAAGTCCGTTGTATGTACCAATCTCCTTTAATATCTCCCTTGCAAAAGGGCTTCTTACCGGTTTTTTTTGTACGAATGAATATATGTTCGCCTGGCTTGATTCCTGTATCATCCCCGCGCCATCTGTTGCGAATGGCTCGATTGCGATTGTCTGCCCTTTCTCCAGCCTGGCCTCATCTCCATTATCATAATTTGGGATTGTGGGATAAGTGTGGATCTTATATATATCAAGCCCATGCCCTGAAAGATTATGTATCGGAAGATATCCATAGGATGTGATTGTGTCCTTTATTGCCTTCCCTATTTCCCTTAATTTAACTCCTGGTCTGATAACTGAAACCGCATTCTCCAGTGCCTTTCTTGAGGCTTCAACAAGCTTTTCATGTTTCCCTGATAAATCCACAGTCAAAGCATTATCTCCGATGCAGCCGTTAACTTCTACCCCCACATCAATACATACTACCTGGTCTTTGAATACAAGAGGGTCATCCTTATCAGCACACCAGTGTGCAGCTATGTGGTCACAGGATAATTGCGCAGGAAAAGCGATCTTTCCACCTGCTTTGATGATAAAATCCTCAACTGAATCCAGCACCTCTTCTGCCCTTTTTCCTGGCTTTATGAGTTCTCTTCCATGGCATAATGCCCTTGCTGCTATATCCCCTGCCTTAATCCAGTCTCTTGTCATTTTTTATAGCCTTTTGCAATCCAAAAACCTCTGTAAGCAAGGCTTTGCCCCTCCATCCCTTTTTGTAGAGTCTGTTCATCTTTCTCAGTAAGCGATATTCTTCCAGGTGCGCCTCAAGTTCCCCTTCCATCCTTTTCAGTTTTGCAATGTATCTTGAAAGCATCTTTGTATATTCACTTATCTTATCATGCTTATTACTATGCTTAGGAAGTTCAACCACATCATAATACAACTTGTCAAAAATGGTATGGTCTATCTCTTCATCATAACTTAATAGCTTGGAGAAGAATTCAGATTCAGTGGTTGCGTTACTAAGATGCAGTATCCTGCCAAACTTCTTTTCAAGCAAAGTGTTTGCATCGATCTTACCCGAATCAAATTCAAGTTTATCCTCCTTAAGATGCCTTCTCACCTCCTGAAGCTCCTTCCTGAACTGCTTGAGGTGTTTTTCCTGCCTGTGCAGAAGATGGGATATGCTTTCCAGGGTAAGCGCTATATGATGGCAGCTCACCTCTATACTTGATGGTTTGATATAATTCTCCTGCTTTATCTTTAGATTTTCAAGGTCATCCATTACCTCCTCTATCTTTGAGATGACCTTTTGATATTCTGACCTGATCTTGATACCAAGGACATTTTTTTCAGGGAAAAACCAATTGAACATACAGATACCACGATTATCAGAATATTTAAACATATCGGAATCAAAAAGAGAGAAAACCTACCATAAAAAACATCAGAAAACTGGAAAATAGAATTTCAGACATCGTCCTTAAAAGAAATTTCTCCATTTAATTCATTATTAAAGAGATCAATAGATTATTGCCACAAGAACTCGTTTTATCTGGTCGAACCTTACCTTTTCAGGATCTGGCTTTGAGAGATTATCCCCCTTAAGGATAGCATACCACCCCTTGCTGTCGGTTCCGACCTTTATGACCCTGTGGATTATTGTCCCCTTTGCATAGCTTGACTTGTACGAGACAATATCTCCTACCTGGATCTCATCCGGACTCTCTGGAACTACTTGTATTGCATTAGCTTCACTGTCAATGATAGGGTCCATCGAGTTTGTATCAGTAAAGCTTGCCCATTCAGGATTTTTTATTGACAGGATAACCTCCTCATCATATACCTTTATCTGATCCTCTGAAATCCTGTCTGGAGGAGATATCCTTTCCGGAACACTTCCTTTTAGTATGTCAAATACAGAGAAATCCTGGGAGGCCGGAGATTCTGCTTGAGGCATGAGGTGAAGACTATAAACATTGTTTCCCAGCCATCCCAGGAGGAAAATGATGCAAAAAAGCATGATCTTTTTCATTCTAACACCGTATCTAAAAGGTAGTAACAAAGAGTAATTTATAAATCTTTGCTCTTTTTACCTCTTTTTAGTGGTAACTTAAATCAAAAATCTCATGGGAAGATTTATATAGGTGGTTTTCTCAATATATCCAATGGCAAAAGTGCTGATTGTGGATGATTCCTCTCTTATACGCTCTATGCTCGAAGATATTGCAAGGCAGAAAAATCTTGAGATAATCGAGGCAACCAACGTAGATGAAGCTATTGATTTTTACATAAATGAGCAGCCTTCCCTGGTCTTTATGGATATAATCCTGCAAAACGATGGCCGGACCGGTATAGATGCATTGAAGGCAATAAAGGAATATGATTCTGACGCTCGTGTTGTGATAGTGACTTCCATCGGCGGTAACGAGGACGTAATGCAGGAATGCATAGAAAGTGGAGCTATTGACTATATCACTAAACCCTTCAGCCGCGGCAAGATCCTGGAAACAATTGAGGATTATATCACAGAATAATTCAGTCTTTTTAATACGATCTTTTTCTAAAACTCACATCTACCTTTCCTTTATGTCCTTTGAAATAAGGTTTCTCCTGTTACTGTCCCTCCTAAATATAGGACTTCATCTGATACTCTTTATTTTTTAAGCCCATACAATAACTTTAAATAGTGGATATAGGAATAGTATACCATGGCAAAAGTCCTGATAGTTGACGATTCAGCATTCATCCGTTCCATTCTTGATGACATAGTTTTGAAAAAGAAATTGGAGATAATCGAGGCAACCAACGTAGATGAAGCTATTGATTTTTACATAAATGAGCAGCCTTCCCTGGTCTTTATGGATATAATCCTGCAAAACGATGGCCGGACC